>NZ_JBCPDQ010000006.1:56591-111980 GCF_040915325.1 Coprococcus sp. RTP21281st1_F1_RTP21281_210402 | reverse complement strand
AATGTATACAGCGGCATCGTGGATCAGTGTTGATACTGCATTCTCATCGATTCCTGTCTTGTCCTCCTGAACGTGTACCTCGCTGGCATAACCCAGTGTGGCAAAGAAGCTCATTGATGACTCAAATATATGTCTCACGTCCTCCTTTGCAGATACGACATATACCTTTGCCTTTCTGCTAGGTGGTACGTTCATTCCTGTACGAAGGTTTCTGATGGCACGGACTGCTGCCTTGATAGTGTCAACAGCGGCCTCGTCAGCCTCAAAGTTCCACTCGTCTGTGTACTCAGGCCACTTGGAGATCATGATCGACTCCTCCTCGTCCTGAATGTTGCAGAAGATCTCCTCTGTGATGAATGGCATGTATGGATGAAGAAGCTTAAGTGCCTGGATCAGAACTGTCTTAAGTGTCCAGAGTGCTGCTGCCTTTGTCTCATCCTCATCGTTGTAGAGACGAGGCTTAACCATCTCGATATACCAGTCACAGAACTCCTCCCAGATGAAGTCGTATACCTTGGATACAGCGATACCAAGCTCGAACTTCTCCATGTTGTCTGTCATCTCTTTTGCAAGTGTGTTGACCTTGGACAGGATCCAGCGGTCAGCTATTGTCAGGTCTGACAGCTTCACATTTGTGAAATCTGCCTTCTCCATGTTCATCATGATGAAACGTGTTGCGTTCCAGATCTTATTTGCAAAGTTTCTGGAATTCTCAACTCTCTCCCAGTAGAAACGCATGTCGTTTCCAGGAGCATTTCCTGTTATAAGTGTCAGACGAAGGGCGTCTGCACCGTACTTATCTATAACCTCAAGCGGGTCAATACCATTTCCAAGTGACTTACTCATCTTACGTCCCTGGTCGTCTCTTACAAGTCCGTGGATCAGCACATGCTTGAACGGGCTCTTGCCTGTCTGCTCAAGTGCTGAGAATACCATACGGATTACCCAGAAGAATATGATGTCGTATCCGGTTACAAGCACGCTTGTAGGATAGAAGTATTCATACTCAGGTGTCTTATCCGGCCAGCCAAGTGTTGAAAATGGCCACAGTGCAGATGAGAACCATGTATCGAGCGTATCCTCATCCTGTGTGAGATGTGTACATCCGCACTTTGGACATACTGTAGGTGTCTCACGGCTGACGATGGTCTCGCCGCACTCGTCACAGTACCATGCAGGGATTCTGTGTCCCCACCAGAGCTGTCTTGATATACACCAGTCACGGATGTTCTCAAGCCAGTGGATGTATGTCTTGTCGAACTGCTCAGGCACAAATGAGAGCTCATCGGTCTTGATGATGTCAAGTGCTGCCTGTCCCATCTCCTTCATGCGGACGAACCACTGAGGCTTGATCATAGGCTCTACAGTTGTCTTACATCTGTCATGTGTTCCTACGTTGTGGCTGTGTGGAACTACCTTTACGAGAAGTCCCAGTGCGTCAAGGTCTGCCACCATCTGCTTTCTTGCCTCGTAGCGGTCCATGCCTGCATACTTGCCTCCGAGCTCATTTATGGTTGCATCATCGTTCAGTATATTTATCTCCTCAAGATTGTGACGCTTTCCAACCTCGAAGTCGTTAGGGTCATGTGCAGGTGTGATCTTTACACATCCTGTTCCAAACTCCTTGTCAACATATGGATCTGCGATAACCGGGATCTGTCTGTCTGTAAGTGGCAGCTCCAGCATCTTTCCTACTATATCTGTGTATCTCTCATCGTCAGGATTTACTGCAACGGCTGTATCTCCGAGAAGTGTCTCCGGTCTTGTGGTTGCTATCTCCACAAATCTTCCAGGCTCTCCAACTACAGGATAGTTGATATGCCAGAAGAATCCGTCCTGCTCCTCATGTATAACCTCAGCATCTGATATGGAAGTCTTACATACAGGACACCAGTTGATGATCCTTGAGCCCTTGTAGATGTAGCCCTTCTCGTACAGTCTTACAAATACTTCCTTGACTGCCTTGGAACATCCCTCGTCCATGGTGAATCTCTCTCTGTCCCAGTCAGCGGATGAACCCATCTTCTTGAGCTGGCTCACGATACGGTTGCCGTACTCTTCCTTCCATGCCCATGCATGCTTTAAGAACTCCTCACGGCCGATCTCTTTCTTATCTATTCCCTGCTCCTTCAGCTTCTCTGTAACCTTGACCTCGGTTGCGATGGCTGCGTGGTCTGTACCAGGCTGCCACAGTGCTGAGTAGCCCTGCATTCTCTTGAATCTGATAAGTATATCCTGCATTGTATTGTCCAAGGCATGTCCCATGTGAAGCTGTCCTGTTACATTTGGAGGTGGCATTACGATCGTAAATGGCTTCTTGCTCCTGTCAACCTCTGCGTGGAAATACTTCTTCTCCTCCCACTTTCTGTAGAGTCTGTCCTCTATCTGGGAAGGATCATATGTCTTCTCTAACTCTTTCATCTCATTCTTCCTTTCTATTCTTCCTGATCTCTTACATGTTGATATATACTTTTACAAAATTTTTCACAAAAAAACCCGCTCTCCGGACATTCTGTCAGAAGGGCGAGTAAATATTCGCGTTACCACCTTGTTTTGTATCTCATCTTATCCTATAACGGGAACGCCCCGGCATGGCCTATCCTTATCATGATCTTTCAGCCATGCAGCTCAGAAGCTACCTTCACAAGTCTCTGTCAGGAACGGTCTCACAGCCCACGAACCATTCTCTCTGTCTGACTCCACATGCTACTCCTCTTCGTCACAGCATTTGCATATATCTTCTTTATTCATTGTGATAGTACAACATAGGCTGGCTGTACGTCAAGCACAAAGTCATCCTATCTGGTTTCTGAACTGATCCTTGAGTGCACTCAGGATGGAATTCATACGCCTGTCATAGTCCTCTATGTCGCCGTGCATTCTGTTGTACACAGCCTTCTGGACTTTGTTGTATATGGACATCTCATGTACATCCTCCTTTGAATCAGCGATCTCGTTCATCAGATCGTCCAGGAATCCGGCCGGCATACCGCGCTTTCTTATCTCCCTCTGGAGTGTCGCCGTGTCCACCGTCACCGCCATTACACAGAAGTATTCTATCAATGACTCATTGTTCTTATTCAGCGCAAATGCTCTGATGAAAGCATCCTTTGCCTCCTCAAGCTGAAGATTGCCCGCCAGCGCAACGCCTTTGTTGTGATATATATTTCCAAGGAACTCATCGTACTCACCATGTGACTCCTTGTACTCTATGATGTCATCGTATATGGCGTCAGCCTTGATGTAATGCTTGTACATCATGTAGCTGTCAGCTCTCTTCTTGTCCAGCTCATACGGCTTGAGAGTCCTGATCCTCTTGCACTCGTCCATGAATTCCTTCACTTCATCCTTGCTGTAGAACTCACCAAATGTAAGTATCTCCACCATGATATCCTGGATATACGCATTCTTGGCATTGAGCGCGTCTATCTTGTCCGCAAGATCCTCCATGTCTATGGCCGTTCTCAGCCAGTTGCTGAGTCTGTCCGCAAGGTCGTCTTTACCTATGAGCACCATATTGTTGAATATGTAGTAGCACAGCTCCTCATATGAATATATGGTTATCTTCGTATTGAGGAATGTGTACGGATTGTCCGCTGTCTTTGTCTTACAAATAATAATTCCACTCATATGTGTATCACTCTCCCGGATCAAAATGCTGTCCTCTGAGGTATGACGGGATGCTGAACGCACTCTGCTCATACTCATCGGAATCTTCGTCATCCAAATCCTCTTCATCTATGGTTTCTTCATCGTCCGGCTCTGACTCGTCGATCTCAGTCTCGCTGTCATCTGCATCGTCTGTAATGTCATCTGATTCTGATTCGTCATCATCTACCTCATATGCAGCATCCACTGATTCCGTTTCGTCATCATCAATTTCATCTGAAATGTTCTCAGGATCAGAGACCGCATCATCTTCTAACTCTTCAGCCTCCGTCATATCCGCCGCATCGTCGTCAATCTCTTCCACAACATCCTCTGCTTCTGTTCCGAAATCATCCGGCTCTTCCACAGTCTCCGGCTCCACAGGTGACGCTGTTCCGTAATATACCACAGGCTCTTCATGTACCTCCGGCTCGGCTTCCACCGTCTTTGCATTACCATGCTCCACCGCCGGATCTTCGCCTCTCAGTTCCTCGGTGTCACCCATGCGTATCCTGAGCTCCTCTTCCCTTCGCGCCGCCTCAAGCTTCTCCGCATGCTTTCTCCTGATGGCTCCTATATCAAATTCTTTTCTGTATATCTTATTTGTGGTAGGATACAAACTTCCAAATCCAAGATCACGGATGACTATCGCGCCCTTATCCGCACCATAATACTCCACGGATATCGACAGCTTTGTCGTCTTCTTTGGTCTCGCCGGAAGTCCGTATATCTCCACAGTCTCCCGCCATTCTTCCTCAGTCAGTATATCCTGGTATACGATCTGTATCCTTCTTGTGTTGTCGAGGAATACCTCTATGCTTCCGCGGGTGTTGAACCACTCAAGCCCGCCGTATGCTATCGGCCAGAACGTCTTCTTCTCATCCATGAGATTTATTCCGATATTTGTCTTGACCGTCTGCTCCGTATCTATAAAATATCTGCTGAGCGCCTCCGTGTACACACCGCCAAGCGATCTGTAACATGCACCCTTTGTATATATATTCTGTCCAACAAATACCCTTCTGCCCTGACACAGGACCGCCGCCGACTGCTTCATCCAGTTGTCAGCAAATCCTATTCCCGTGAGGAATACAGAGGATATAAACACCTGTGACATACATTCCTTAACTATATCCGCAAATGCCTCATCCATATCCTCATGGTATTTTCCAAATCTTTTCATGTTCATCCTGTCATGGAAGTTCACATGCTCAACGGTCACTATCAAAGGATATTTCCTTGTCATATCTATCCTGTAAAAATCCAGCCCGCTCCTGCCGAAATCAAACAGTCCCACGCTGTTATTCCTGAGCGGCTCAGGCTGTGCAAATATATAGCACAGGCCACTGTCCAGATGGCTCACTATATTAAACTGGTCATGGGTCAGACGGAGTGCCGACTTAAGTCCTCTGACTGCAGCTATGATGCGCGGATCTGTGTCAGCCACTGTGACTGTCAGTTTCTTTATCACAAAACCCTCAAACTGCTCGGTAAACTGTCTTATATGCAGTATCATCATCTTCACAAGAAGATCTCCCGCCTTATAATTACGCCCCGCAACTTCTATATTCTCATTTCTCAGGGTACGCTCATACACCTGATCCACAACCGTTCCATTTTCCTCGAACCTGCAGGCTGAAGCCTTCGCCCCTGCACACCAGCCAGCCAGATCTATGAACTTGTAAGCTTCACTCTGTCCGTCATCCGACTTTTTGTTGTACGCGCTGTAGAACATGATGTTAGGGAGCATATATGTATCCCTCGCCTCCTTGTGGTACACCGATTCCGGCTCCCGCGTGTCAACATTATAATAACTAAGCTGTGTATATTCCGGGCCAAGATCCAGACCCAGATATAACTGTGTGTCAGACATAAATTATGCCCCTCCTTGTGAAAAATCAAAAAGTTAAAGCAACATCAAATTGGCGTCGAAGAAATGGCTGTTGTACAGATATGTGTCCATTGCCTGTATGAGCTCATGGTCATTTCTTGTCTCCTGGCTAACCAGCATGCTATTGATAAGTTCAAAGCTGCTGCTTCCATCCTTATGGAATGTCTCATTTTTGAGTATGTCGCTCTCAACCACGACTGAAGTTCCAACCACTCCATCGATGGAGTAGACAAGCGACTCTCCGTGGAATACGACAACTTCCTTAACATACACTCCCGGAATTATCTCATTCATCCTCTCGGATTTGTAGTTTGCCATACTGCTGCTCTCCTGTCCAAAGCTGTAGCTGACCCATACCTGCTTTCCGCTTTCACCCTTGAATATGACATATGTCTTGAATCTCATATCCCCTGGCAGCTTTACGATCGACTCAAATTTTCTGAAGAACGGAAGTATCTTGCTGTATTCTATAAACTGTTTTACATTTGCCTTGATCCATTCCTGCTGCTCCTCAGTGTATCGTCCACTTCGGTTGCTAAAATAATACAGCAGGCTCATTCTGGATATCTCGTCCTTTATATTGCCCTTGGCGATCTCCTTGTACAGATCCTCCATTATATATGAAGGGATCTTCTGATCCTTTATAAAATACTGGTGCGCGCAATATCTGAGGAAAGCTTTCACCACCATGCCTCGGCTGCGGCCGCGATAGTACACCTCAAATATATCGTATATGGACTCTATATATCCGTCCGCGAACATCATCTGTGCGAGTATGTTCTCAGACAGCATATCAATATTTCTGTAATTTGAATTGACCGACTTGAAGAGATTTGCCATCTCCTCGAGTGATCCGTTGTAATTGTTGATGAGATATGACAGTATCTTCTGTCCGGCGTACCCTCTCCTGTATATATACACGCATATGGATATGAGCAGCCTGCTCTCATCGTATCTCTTGTCATCGATTCCAAACTCGGCTATCTTGATCAGCTCATCTATATCCACATCCACATAGCCAAATCTGTACATTCCCTCAAATGCATTCTCATACATATCCAGAGCTATATAATATGTATTTATCCTGGAAGCATATGAAGGATCCACGTAATCCAGATCTATCTTGGACAAATATTTTCCGAGAATGTCCGCATCGAAATTCTCATGATAATACTCAACCATATGGGTAAGCGCTTCCTGTCTCACCCTGTAGCTCACCTCAGGGCAGAGTGCGATATCTCTGGCAAGATTTATCTCCTTTGCATCCCTGTGTGTAAATATATCTATATCGTTGTAGAGGAACAACAGGTATCTGTAATCCCTTGGACTGTACTCGTGACAAATGTCCAGATAGCTCCTCTCGTCTACGATTCTCTCCATTCTGTACTGTACGGTGCTCACATATCTGCCGCCGTTGTCATCCAGAAGTGTGACTATGGCAGACGGCGATATTATCTCTACATATGCCTCACCATTAACCACCGGAACCTTGACCTCTCCGCCAAGCTCACTGTGGGATACCAGTATGTGTGTTATATTCTCATTATCACACACGAACTTTCTCTTGAATATTATGTTGATGAGCTTTGTGGCAAATTCCGGTTTCACCGTATCAGGATCAAGGAATTCATCGTATATGACTGTCAGGTCATCGCTCACATTTCCCTGAAGTATCATCTTCTCCATGAAACGCTCAATGGCAGGGACAAAATCTCTGTACACCGACTTCTGGTTCTCCTTGTTCATGATGACATTTGCATATATATATGCCAGCTCCTCGTCCGTCAAAACGTTCTTGTAACTGAAATATCTGAGTATAGCCTCCGGTATCTCATCGTAGTGGTTTTTGTCCATGCTCCTGATAAAGCATTCATTCAGGCCAACATACTTGAGATCCTTGTCCGATGCGTCACTGTAATATCTGTGATAACACGGATCGTACATCTTATTCTTGATCAGTATTCCACAAATGGCATCCAGAGTCGTCCTGTCATGCCTCATATCGTATATCTGCTCAAGCATCTTAAATGCCTGCTCGTCAAAATCCTTCTGTCTCGAAGCAGTCTTGACAAACTCCACGATGACATCCTCTGAGACAAATTCATTTCTCATGCCCCATCTGAGGGCTGCGATCTCAAGCGGTGCGATCTTCTTCATCATGAGAGGCTGCTTGTTGAACATGTCGCATATCTCAAAGTATATTACCGGACTGTTTACACCTGAGTTAAACAGCTTCTGTATATCCTCGTAGAGAACCCATTTGTCCTCTGTATAATTCACATCCACAAATAACAGTATCCAGAAATAGAACAGCCTGTTCTTGTCATTTGCCTCAAATCTTTCTCTGACCATGGCAGCAGTTCTGTCTATGATGAACTTCTCCCTGCGCAGAAGCGACTTCAGGTAACTGAGATAACACTTCTCCATGTCCTCCATGCTTGTGAAATTGGCATCCGCATCTATTCTCAGAAATTCCTGCTCGACAAATTCCGTGTGTCCCTCCAGGATCTGCATATGGAGCAGTCCCAGCCTGTACATGCCATACTCCGGTCTGTATTTTATAAGGGTGTTCAGGGCATCCCTGGTCTCCGCTATGTACTTCTTCAGATCGATCTTGTCCGTTCTGAAGTCAATATATGCACGGATCAGAGCCTCCTCCGCCCTCTTGATGGTGAATCTCGTCTGCCTGCTCTTTGGAGTCATCTTGATGACCTCAGGCTTTCTGATGCTCACCTGTATTCTCATATTCTGATAAGTGTTCCATATATAAATGTAACCCGATGACTCCCCGTCGTGGATCTTCTGCGGATCTATGAGGAAACTGAGGTCAAATGTGTTGCCATCGAAGCTGTTCCACTTCAGCACGCTGGTCTCCGGTATGAGGAAATCGCAGTCCGATGCTATCTTGGTATTCGTGTAGCCCCAGGTGTTCTTGGTGATCGTAACCGATGCCCTGACCAATTCGGATGGCATCTCAACCAGCAGATCGTTCTGAGCCACGGACAGTGTGAGTGCCCTCTTCTTGTGTGTATACACAAGGAATTCCTCCATGGCCTGTCCTATGGACAGTGACATTCCCAGTGTGTCATACACCCTCTGAAGCTTTTCATCCCTGCCTATAAAGGTGCGCACAAAATCCTCGCTTCCGAATATCCTTATGGCATCCTCCCAGTTCTCCTCTGCATATGCTGCAAACTGGAACAGATCCTCGAGCTTCTTACCCTCGACCTGAATATATGGAGCGACTATAGCTATATGATAAGGGATGATAAACTCTCCCCCATCAGTGATTATATTTATATGACCCTTGAAGGATTTACCTTGCTCAATTCCTCGGGCGTCAAATGAATAGCTGACTCTGTTCTTCCTGCCCACAAATGTGTGACTCTTGAAATCCAGTATATAGCGGCTGTCGTATACCATCAGTTTCACTGCACAACTGTTTGAAGAATCCACTGTAAACTCTCCATCATACACAGTTCCCGCCTCGATATTCAATTCTATCTTGCTGACTGATATGGCTACCGCTGGTCTGTCAACCTTAAACTCACCACGAGCATACTGTTCAACTATTCCCTTCATCGTCTGGTCTCCTGTATCTATTTCTATTGTCTTTTTGTCAAAAATCACTCATAGTGGTTGTATTTGAAGCTTCCAATCGGTATAATTGACAAAAAGACATATATTCAGATTATAACAAAATATTGTCTCTTTTTAAACAATATATACAGAAAAATAACTTAAAACAACTGAAAAAGGGGTTTTTTTATGAAAAATGGGGTTATCAATCTAAAAACAGAGAATCTCCTCAGTCAGGTCGAAACTGTTCGTGCAGATCTTAACATGAATCCACTGGGAGTTCCCGAATCTGTTACTAAAGCTATTGCGGACAACATGAGTCAGTTATCAGTATACCCTGATCACACCACAAAGAAATTAAAGGAGGCCATATCCGCATACTCCGGAGCAAAGACAGACGACATAATCGTCGGCGGTAGCTCCTATGAATTTGTCAAGATACTGTGCGAATTTACCTCGCCTAAGAAAGCTATCCTGATAACACCTGGAGCACAGAATTACGAAAAGCTGCTCTCTATGAACGGCTGTGAGATAATCTACTACTCCACACCTGAGGAGGAGGATTTCACCCTCGATATCGCAGATTTTATATCGAAGTTGTCAGAGGACATCGATATTATATTTATATCGAATCCTAATGGTACAACATCACAGATAATCGATGCAGAGTCTTTGGAATTTATAGCCAAGATATGCGATGGCAATAACATAACCATGGTCGTTGACGAGGAATACATGGATTTTGTTGATGATCTGGAGAGTAATTCTGCCATTCCTCTCACATCGGAATACGAGAATGTTATCGTGCTGCGAAACACAACGAAATTTTTTTCAGTTCCCGGACTCAGGCTGGCATATATGATCACACCGAATCCTGTTCTCAAGAAAACACTTGAGATCACCGGACTGCCATTTGCGATAGGCAAGCTTGTGGAGGTCGCCGGAGTCGCCATGTTCACCGACGAAAAATACATTGCCGAATCAAGAGAGCTCATCAGAACCGAGCGCAACCTTGTGTACTCGGCACTGTCCACCCACAAGTCGATCAAGCTGTACAAACCGGCCGCCAACTTCATACTGATCCGTATCCTGAGGGATGCTATTTCCGCGGGTGATGTGGTGGATTACTGCATGCCAAAGGGTCTTTATATACGAAGCTGTGCTGATATAGGCGGACTCGACAACAAATACATAAGATTCTGTTTTATGAATCCAAAACAGGATGACCTGCTGGTCAACACCGTACTGGAAATAGTCTAGGAAATTACTGTTTTATTTACAGACAACATAATAATAGAAAAGGAGAATTTAAACTATGGAAAACATGACAACCAAGATCACATCGTCTTATAACAATGCACTGGACATCAAGGTGGTTGACGGACACTTCGCAACCAACCACTCCCATATCAACAAATACATCGACATGACAACCCTCAAGAGCAGAAGAAAAATGGCTCTGGCCGCTGCCAAATCTATGGCAACTGAGTACGTGGCAACCACCATCGTCGATACCATCGTATGTATGGATGGCACAGAAGTTATAGGTGCATATCTGGCAAATGCCCTCACAGAGAACGGTATCGTGTCCATGAACCAGCACCAGACCATATACATCATGACACCTGAGGTTCATTCTTCAGGCCAGCTCATATTCCGTGATAACCTTCAGCCAATGATCAAGAACAAGAACGTTCTCCTTCTCCTTGCATCGGCAACCACCGGCAAGACAATCAAGCAGAGCATCGAATGTATTGAATACTACGGTGGAAGCATCTCAGGAATATCAGCTATCTTCTCAGCTACAGACGAGGTTGCAGGCCACGAGGTTCACTCTCTGTTCAGCAAGAAGGATATCGACGACTATGCTTCTTATTCCGTTGACGAGTGCCCTATGTGTAAGGCCGGCAAGAAGATAGAAGCCATTGTCAACAGCTATGGTTATTCGATGCTGTAATACCACAGAAACAACACAACCTTTCCCTCGCCGCTCACATAAACTAAAACGGCTGCCTCGATGGCATATGGCCTTTCTTACCGAAAACCACATACCATCAGGGCAGCCGTTTATTTTATATTATTCTATTTCCCAAGATAAAATTTCTTTGACCTTTTATGATATACGATCACTCCGGCCAGTGCACCGATCACCGCTGCCACAATAAACCATGCCCATGTCGGCACATCTTTGATATTGTAGCATCTGATGTTGATCCACATCTGGTTGATATCCTTGGTGGCATCCTCATCGAAATACTCCATGACCGCACTTCTCTCTATGGCGTCCTGTGACGGATACTGAGCCCCAAGCTGTCTGTTGACCTGTTCCGCAGGAGCTCTGAGAACGTAGTCAGGATCTGAGTTGTCCCCTGTGAAGAAATATCCAAGTGGATAATCAACAACATCCTCCTCGTCATCCTCTGCACCATAAGTGTAATCCAGATAAGAATATACCGTATCGTCATCCCCACCTGCTATGACTGAGGTATAACCAATGTAATACATGTTGCGGACTGCATTGTCAGGTCTTGACACAAAGTTGATAAACGCCTCGGCCGCCTGCTTTCTGTCAGCGTCACCGTCTATTCCATTTTTCAGCATGACCCATCCGTCAAAGTACAGATTTGTGCACTCCTCAGGGACCGCAAAGTCAAGCTTCACACCATCCTCCTCAGCCTGATCCATGGCATAAACTGCATCTCCTGACCACTGGTAATTCGCAACAACCTTTCCTGTTATCATGTCTGCCTTACCGCTGTCAGTCTCAAATGAATACACATTATCCTTTATGTCCTGAAGAAGATCCTGTGACTTTGCTATAGTCTCAGGACTGACATCGTTCATGATATCCTTGAGCTGCTCTGAGTAATCATCCTGAGCCCTGAATTCAGTGTCCATCAGCTTGTCCCTCTGCAGTGCTCCGACTGCGGCAAAGTAGGAATCTCTGACATTGTCTTTTATGGTGATCTGTTTTGCAAACTTAGGGTTGTTGAGGACTGTCCATGTTCCCGCCTCGTCAGCGGTCATCTTCTCCGGATTGTACAGAATTCCCGTAATTCCAAACATGAAGCCAGCTGCATATTTGCTCCAAGTCTCTCCATTTATCTCATGCGTCTCAAATGTATCTCTGATGTATGGCGACACACCATTTATATAATAATTCTTGTCGTTGTTCTCATCGAAAAAGTCATCGGACAAAGGCTCAAGCTTGTTCTCAGACATAAGCTTCATGATCATGTACTCCGAAGGACATACAAGATCATACACATCGCCGAGAGTCAGCATATTATAGAGATCCTCATTGGTGCCGAAGCACGAATACTGAACATTCACCTTCACACCATAATTCTCGTAATACCAGTTCTCGAAATCCTCCACCATGGAATTCTCACCAAATATAGTTGTTCCATTGTCCAGTTCCAGGGCTTCGTCTTCATCCCAACCACCCTCGTCAATGTACTCTTCCCAGCTGCACACCCTGAGAGTGACCTCTTTTTCAGTAGCAGATGCGCCGTCACTCTTGACAGAAGCAGCATCTCCTGTATCCTCCGCTGCCATTACCGGCAGCATCTGTCCGGCAAGCAATGAAACAGCCATGACTGCTGCCGCCAGCTTTCTGGAAATCGAACGTCCAAAACATCTATGTCTTATCATCGCTCCACCTCTTTCTTTCTTCCGGCCACATTCATAGCCACAACGATTATGACAACCAGTGCAAATATGACTGTTGAGAGCGCCCACAGGGCTGTCTTAACTTCCGTCTGTGAACCTTTTGTCGCATTTACAACGTAAGTACTTATGGTGTCAAATGTCGCAGGCTTGGTGTATGTCGCGATGAAGTAATCATCCAGTGACAGTGTAACAGCCAGCGCAAATCCCGAAATAATACCCGGAAGTATCTGAGGTATCACTACCTTTGTGAGTCCCTGGAAAGGTGTAGCTCCCAGATCTAACGCAGCCTCATACAGACTGCTGTCCATCTGCTTGAGCTTTGGCACCACTGACAGATATACGAAAGGTGCCGACAAAACCACATGGCCGATGACAAGTGGAACATAGCTGTCCTTGCTCATGCCAAATGCAACTATGAGCAGTATACATATAGAGAAACCTGTCACAACATCTGCATTTACAACAGGCACCTCATTCATGGCATTTATCGATGCTGAAGCCCATTTTTTTGAATAAAAAGCACCTATGGCACCGAGTGTTCCGAGTATGGTTGCTATCAGTGCTGAACCTGCGGCCAGAAACACAGTTCCAACGATCATTGACCTCAGCTCGTCCTTGGTGAACAAAGTCACATAATTGTGAAGCGACCATCCGTGAATGCTTCCGATATTTGCCGATGTTGTAAAGCTGTAAACAGCCAGTATCAATATAGGCATATATATGAGAAGAAGCATAATGCATATAAATATAATCTTAGACCATTTCTTCATTATAACAACGCACCTCCTCTGCTTCCGCCGTCGTCATCCGTGTACTTGTTTGTCACAAGTGTGAATACAAGTATTATCACAAGAAGGACGAGTGCTATCATGGAACCGCCGTTCCAGTTGTATGCTGAGAAGTAGCTTCCTATCAGACTACCCATGATGTATGTGCTGTTGTAAAGCATGTCAAGCACAACATAGTTAGTCATAGATGGCAAAAATACCATAACTATTCCGCTGACGATTCCCGGAACGGTGAGCGGAAGTGTAACCTTGACAAATGTCTGGAAGCTATTTGCCCCAAGATCCACAGCGGCCTCCATAAGGCTGCCGTCAAGCTTCAATATGGTTGTGTATATAGGAAGTATCATAAATGGCAGAAAATCATATGTCATTCCTATAACCGAATTGAGAAACGGGTGGAATGCCAGATTGCCCTCTATAACCGTGAGTACCTCCTTGAGTGCTGTGATCCTCAGTGTGAAGTTGATCCACATCGGGAGCACGAACATCATGACAATTACCGATTTCCTTTTCATCTCACTTCTCGCAAGTATATATGCGATCGGATATGCCAGCAGCAGACACACCAGAGTAGTCACTATGGCAAGCAAAAAGCTGTATGCCAGAGTACCTATGGTGTTCGGGCTGGTAAAGAATCCCGTCAGATTGTCAAATGTAAACCTGCCCTCGCCGTTGGTGAAGGCATAATAAATAATTACAAACAGTGGTGCAACTACAAAGCATATGAGAAATAATGCGTATGGGATGCCCAGCTGTTTTCTTGAAAAACGTAAGCCGTTCATGTTCATCCCTCCATCTATTTCTTAAGTGAAAACTTCATCTTATCCTCTGGAATTATCAGGCTGACTCTGTCCTCCATGTTCCACAGGTACTCGTCATCCACGATAAAGTCCTCCTCATTGTCAGTTCTCACCACATAGCTGTAGTGGTCTCCCTTATATATAAGATTGATGATATGTCCGCAGATTATACCAGCTTCCTCGTCATCACTCATGTCGATATCCTCTGGAAGTATAGATACTATTACCTTGATCTTCTCACGGTCTATCGCCTCACCATTTGCATCCACCAGCACGCCATCCTTCATGGCTGAACCCGGAACGATCTCCGTGAGGTCGCATGATACCTTACCGTCAAATACGCCGAGGGCATAATTTCTATTGACTGAGCTCTCAATCTTGTTGATTGCAGTCTCCGATATCATGATGTGTATTCCATCAGGTTCAACATTGAGGCCAACCTTGTCTCCAACCTTGGCGGACTTTGTGGTCTGAATAACTATCTCATTCCTTCCGGACTCAACGGTGATCTCATAGTGAACACCCTTGAACACAACAGATGTCACAACTCCCTTTACAGCGCCCTGTTCAGGTGTGGTGATCATCACATCCTCCGGCCTTACTACGGCGTCCACCTTCGTTCCAATCTCCACGTCATCCAGACAGACAAA
The DNA here is from genome assembly GCF_040915325.1 of Coprococcus sp. RTP21281st1_F1_RTP21281_210402. Lineage (NCBI taxonomy): Bacteria > Bacillati > Bacillota > Clostridia > Lachnospirales > Lachnospiraceae > Coprococcus > Coprococcus sp. RTP21281st1_F1_RTP21281_210402. The sequence goes on along the minus strand of NZ_JBCPDQ010000006.1, from coordinate 96,952 downwards.
TTCTGCACCACAGAATCTTACCTTTAACTTGCCCGTCATAATTCCGTTGAAGATGTTACTCTCGCCTATGAAATCCGCAACAAATGCATTCTTTGGCTCATTATATATATCTTCAGGAGTTCCTATCTGCTGTATCTCACCCTCGCTCATGACAACTATCTTGTCTGACATGGTGAGTGCTTCCTCCTGGTCATGTGTTACATAGATAAAAGTGATTCCCAGCCTGTCATGCATTCCCTTGAGCTCTATCTGCATCTCTTTTCTCATCTTGAGATCCAGTGCGCCAAGAGGCTCATCCAGAAGAAGTATCTCTGGCTCATTGACAAGAGCTCTCGCTATAGCTATTCTCTGCTGCTGTCCACCCGAAAGCGTGGCGACTTTTCTGTCCTCAAAGCCCTCAAGGTCAACCATTTCAAGGACCTTCTTGACCTTCTTCACGATCTCTGCCTTAGGAAGCTTCTTGAGCTTGAGGCCAAATGCTATGTTGTCAAAGATATTCAGATGTGGGAACAGCGCATACCTCTGAAATACCGTGTTGATAGGTCTCTTATTTGGTGGAAGCTTGCTGATATCCTGTCCATTCAGTAATATCTCTCCTGAAGTAGGAATCTCGAATCCTGCTATCATTCTAAGTGTCGTGGTTTTTCCGCAGCCTGAAGGGCCTAAGAACGTGACGAACTCGCCTCTCTTCACTTCGAGGTTAAAGCCGTCAACTGCTGTGAATCCATTGTCATAGGTCTTGACAATGTTTTTCAATTCAATGATATTGTTGGAATTATTGTTGTTTTTTTCCATTTATTTCCTCCTTAAGTATCGTGACATACTCCGTCACTTACTTACAGTGCCCCAACAAAGCGCATTTGTCATCTGCCATTCCAAATGGACGACAAGAGCGACCGCCCCGCCGTCAGCGGACAACAAATCCACGCTCCATGTATCACTGCTGTATATCTCACCAGCCCGGGGAGCAAATAACGAAAAGCCTATCTGATAGCTCTCCTCGCATGAGCACAACTTTATCTTGCCCTCATACTGTCGGGGAATCAAAAACATGTTAAGAAAAAACCCCTTTATGATACCGGGTGATGGCATGGATCACGGTTAGTAGCCCTATCCACCTGCCTCTCCATGTCGAGATACATTTTAAGGCACGGTATCCAGGGTAAAATAGCTAACAGACTTCCTATTTTTCCCAAAATCCATGAAGATCATTCTGCATTTTATGCAGAAAAATCGACCCTGTCTCCAAACATTCCGCATATTCGCGGCTGCATCCCTGCAATTTGAAACAAAGTCGATTTATTCTAACATATAATCATTGGTAATGATATATATTTTCATTTAATTCTTTAACAAAACAGGTCGTTACCTGCTATTTCATTCTGAACAATTCCGGAATGACTCAAGAGGCAGTCACATTTTACTGAATCCGTCAAATCCGAATCGCTATTCAAATAATAGCTAATAAATTCTAGATCAGAAGTACCGCCAACTGCACCAGTGCTGACAGCCATATGAGAACCACCAGATATATCTTTGCCGCTTTTGTCATGTCGAACCTCCACACACATCCCTTTTACAACTTGTTATTATTATGTTCTACGAGAGGGATTTTATGCCTGAACAGGCACAAGTTTACGCAAAAATCATCTGATGATACTTCTTTCCGTTTTCCCATATTTCCATGTATATACATACGTAAGCTTCATCTGCCCGTGCTCTGACTGCCATTCAAGATGTCCGTCTTTCATCCGAAAATCTATGCCCAGCTTGTCCGTGTCTATCTCTCCTGGCTGGTATGTTCCATCTTGACCGTCACGAGATACATCGCCGATACCAGCGACCTCGTATCTCACCTTCTCAACATCCGCCTCCACCTGCGCTTTGGCCATGTAACCAGCCGCAGAAAACATAGCCAGATCAAAAATCACGGATACAAAGCCAGCCAAAAGTACAGTCATTATCTTCTTGAACAGATAGGTTCTTACCTTTCTGTCATCGACTGGTTCAAGCCTTCCTCTATATCTTCTATTGTCAGACTGTCTATAATATACAACTGCCCCAGTCACCCAGAATACAGCAACAATACACAGGCATATTCCAGGAATCGACACTCCGGGGAGCCAGCGCCACCACCCTACATAATACTTTATAACCACCACTGCAAAACAAAGTGCACATGCAGCCGTGATACATGCTGATATCACGCTATCCCTGTCCCTTCCATCAACGATGCAATAATCTTCTCGTTCTCTCGGCAGATTTTCCAGCACACAATTATATTTCCTTCTGTCATCTGGAACCTCATATCCGGCCTTGATCAGTTCTCTCAGGTACAGCCATGCGTCCATGCAGGCAAGCCACAAACCAACCATAGGGTAAAATGTAATAACGCTGGTCACCATCATAACATCGCAAAATGTACTGACAATATCATCAAAAAACACACCACAGATCATTCCTGCAAGTGTAGGAACAGATACCACCACCGCGGTGATCAGAATTATACGCATTACGCGCCTGTCATATTTTATCTTCATACGTCTTTACCCCATTTTTGAACATCAAATAACTTACTATCTCTTACATGCACTACATCAATGCCAGCCCCACAAACATTTTAACTGCTGTCTCTATGATCTCATCCGGGAACTCGAATCCCGCCGTATGGAGCTGGGCATGATCCTCACCATCGCCTACGCCGAAGAATGCTCCCTTTGTCTCCTGCAGATAGTATCCGAAGTCCTCCGACCACCTCATCGGTTCAGCAAGTTCTGTAATCACAATATTCTGGTCAGCAGCACATTTTCTAAGTTTGTCCACATTCACAGCATGATTTTCCGTTGCCGGGAACCGCTCTATCTCCTGTATATCAAGGGTGAAGCCCCCATCGTCCGCAGTATTTTGTGCAATCTGCTTTATCTCATCCACATACCCGGCAAATACCTTTTCTCTCTCAGCCCTCACCGTCATGCGCAACGTTCCTTCTGATGCAGCCACACCGTAATTGGCACTTCCAATATCCATTCCGATGAGCGTCATCCTGACAAATCCCCTGCTGCGGTTGTACTCCTCAGTAAGCTTCTCTATCTCCAGCAGCAGCCTGGCAAGCGCAGGCCCCGGATTCTTTCCCGCCTCAGGATATGCCGCATGGCTGGCTGTCCCTATCATATGTATCTCAAGCCCCGTTGATGCGCATGCAAATGTTCCATCTATCGTCAGCACATGATTTCTCGGATATCCCGGTATGTTATGAAGTCCATAAATCTCACCTATATTCTTCTCAATTATAAGATCTCTGCACAGCCTTGCCCCGGCACCGATCTCCTCGCCGGGCTGGAAAATGAAATAGACGTCCCTGTGCGTATTTCCGCATTTTTCCATTGCACGGGACAGCCAGGCCGCAGCCCCACATAATATACTGCTATGTCCATCATGCCCGCAGTAATGTCCCGGCTTTCCATCCTGCCCACACACTGCATCCATGTCTGCCCTGAACGCGATCGGCGTTCTTTCTTCATCCCCTATTATGTCATAAGAAGATTTCAGCACCGCATAAAACCAAGCACCTCTATCCACGATCTCAAGGTCAGTATTCTCCCTGAGAAACGACATGAGCATCGCCTTAGTCCGCATCTCATGCATCGAAGCCTCAGGAATGCTGTGAAGCCTGCGCCTGAGGTCATATATCTTTGTCATCAGCTCTTTGTCAATTTCCATAATGCCTCCGTGCTCCTTCTCATCTATCACAGCCCAAGACACATCCTTACAATACCGAGTATCAGCATATGCACTGGATAGAACAGGTAATTCACCAGCTTATTCTGCCTGCCGCGCTTGCCATTGTATGTCAAAGTCAGTCCAAACCCCAACAGTGCCCACGGTTCCTTGAACATCGCCAGGTAGCAGAACGGTATTGCAATTGCGGACTTTTCATGAAATATATACAGGAAATATCCTATAAGTATGGCATGGTAGTCATAATCAACCGCAAGATTCATCGATATAAGACACACTATGGCAACTATCGGTATCGTTGCTATAAACCATACTGCCTTGGGAAGCTTCTCCATTTTTTTCCTCAGCACATCAATGATCCATATCATTGCCAGCACCATCGCCAATGTAAACATAATATTATTTGCATTCCATTCAAAGAATACGCCACTGGAGAACATGTCATAAGGGATCTCAGATATCACGCCAAATATAAGCAGCATTCCAAGATACTTCCACTTGTTTCTCGTATGAAAATATCCTTCCACCAACATATATATGAATATCGGGAAAGCTATCCGCCCCAGGACATCAAATACATCACTTACAGCCGATATTATTCCACCATCCAGATACGGATACAGCAATGTCTTATTCGTATGATCTATGAGCATTGAAATGAACGCTATATACTTAAGCTGTGCTCCGGAAAGCAGACCTATTCCGTTCAATGTTATTTTTCTGCACGTTTCACAAGTTGCACCCTCTGCCTGCTCAAAGTTATTTTTTATTTTATAATTATGAACTTTCATGCAATTTCTCCTTTGTTTTCCCAACATTTACTGATGTTTTAGTCCTAATAAGTACAGTAGTCGTTTTTAGGCCCCCGCACTTATGCACTACCACACTTTTCAGCAGTGTTTTCACTATAAGTATAACATAACTGCATTGAATAACAGAGCTTAACTTTTTTTCAATACGCTTAAATTTATGACATTGCGCATTTACATGTAGTCAGCATATTTGCTGGATAAATAAACAAAATACCAGTCTGCAAAATCAGATGTTTTTCTAATCTTTGCAAGCTGGTATCCGATCACCCTCTGTGTCAATCAGAGCATATGACCTATATGTTCAGATCGTATTTCTCCACCTCAAGTTCCACACATCCGTCAGTTTCAAATACAATAGCCTGAGCATTGCGCGGTGTATATATAACTGTAGACAGCACTTGTTCTCCATCATTTACAAATATCTCTATGGAATTCCAATCCATCACTATTCTCATTTTTGAAAGTCCATTGCCATTCTTGATTTTGACCTTGCGCACACAGTTTGTATCACGTATCCATCCCGCAAATGTTCTGTCTATCTCAAGCATTTGTGCTCCCGGGGTATAGCTGACATTGGTTTCATGAATCTCATTCTTTGCAAAGTGCATTGTAAAATGTCCGCATTCAGCTTTCTTTATATCAACTGTCATATCGATAACTCTGCCGTTAATGCCTTCATATGTCTTCTCACCACGCAAAGTATCATTAACTACCAGCTTGTTCTGCCTGTATCCACAAAGCTCTCTGACCGGAGTCTGAATCAGCTTGCCGTCAGAGATCATTAGTTCTCTTGGAACTGCCATCATACATGCCCACTTCTGTCCACGTGGCAGCGTATTTACGCTGTCCCAAGACTGCATCCAGCCAATCATCACTCTTCGTCCATCAGGTGTTCTTATAGTCTGTGGTGCATAAAAATCAAATCCACTGTCCACAGATACCGCTTTTTCATACTTGAAAATATGTTTCTCTTCATCCACATCGCCTGTGAAGAATACCACGTTATTTCCATTGTGAAACTCTCCATCTGCTGACATGTCCTGTGGGGATACTATAAGCACCTTATGTCCATCCATCTCAAAATAGTCTGGGCACTCCCATACTGCGCCAAATCTGCCTGTTTCATCCTTTGCAAATACTGATTCAAATTTCCAGTTGTACATATCATCTGAAGAGAACAGTACAACCTGAGGGATTCCATCATATGTCCGGTTTCCAGCCAGCATATAGTACCTACCGTCCGCATCCTTCCAGACCTTCGGATCTCTGAAATCAGCACGGCTGCATTCCTCCGGCATGATCTTCCCATCAACAACAGGATTGCTGGATATTTTTTCATAACTAATTCCATCGCCTACAGCCATACACTGGTTTTGTATAACATTCTTAGTTCCACCAGCCAGTTTTTCCTCAACTACTCCTGTATAGAACAATACATGCTTCCCGTCATTCTCTATTGCAGTTCCTGAAAAGCAGCCAAATGCATCATAATCCGAGTCAGGTGCCAGTGCTGTTGGAAGCTCCTCCCATCTTATAAAATCATCTGAGGTGGAATGTCCCCAGTGCATAGGTCCCCACTCCGTGCTGTATGGATGGAACTGGTAAAACAAATGTGCCTTTCCTCCATATATTGAAAACCCATTTGGATCGTTTAACCAGCCCACCGGAGTTGTGAGGTGGAACTCCGGCTTGTCTGCTCTGTCTACTCTGTTCTTTTCTATATATTCATCTGCCTTCTGGCATGTATACATACTGTGACCTCCTTCTGCTTGATTAGATTGTTTTTTCGGTTGTGCTGTCAAAGAAGTGCAGCTTATGTGGCATGAATACGAACGAAACCTTGTCGCCTATCTGGCTTATCTCATACTTTGATACTCTTGCAACAGTCTTGCTTCCCGCAAACTGGAAATACAGATTATTTTCATTTCCCGTCCACAAGAAGATCAAACCGCCCACACCCTTTTATTTATCTGAGGTGTGGGCGGTTTTTATCAAAACTTTTGTCCTATAAGTTTAAATATCATTCTGTCTACTGCGCATGCTCGAACTGATGCTCTTTGTAGTGATGAGCCTCCTCCAGCATCATGTCCTTGACCTTCATAAGTCTGACCTGGGTGCTTCGCTCATTCTCATCAAGCTTCATGCTTATATACTTTATTCCCTCCCGAGTCTCCGGGATGATAACATGCTCAAGAGCATTTACACGCCTTCTGGTCTTCTCTATCTCCGCTGCGAGCATCTGGCAGGACTTCTCCACCTCCGCCAATCTCAGCATATCAGGAAGTATATCCGAGAGGGACTTCACTGCATCGTCCAGCTCTCCAGATGTAAATGCAAATCCATACGAATAGATGTCATTTGAATTTGCGCTTTTCGTCTTATAGTCGTACACAGGAATATCAACACTCATTACATTCCTGTCGCCAAGGGCGATCCGCACCTCCTGCTTCGGAGCCATGAGCGCCGTACTCAATGTCTGCTCATTCATACCCGCCTTCGCTATTACAAAGCCTGTGTTGGCAGCTTTGATGCCAGCCTCAACCTTCTTTCTCAGTTCCATATTCTCTCTTGCCATGTCAAGGAACTGCCTCATCAGCTCATCTCTTTTATCTTTCAGGAGCTTATGGCCTCTGGATGCCGTGACCAGCTTCTTCTTAAGCCTTGTCAGCTCCATTCTGGTTGGATTAACCACAACATTAGCCATCTGTCTTCTCCTTTCTTCCAAATATATTTTCAAGCTACTTGACATGTATTACAAAGACAACGTGTATATGGCAATTTTGCACGAATGCTTTAAATATATAGCAATCCACTGCATTACCATGAGCAGGACATTTGAGCCCGCCGGTACTCAGCGAGCATGCGAGCGCTAGTACCGCTGCAGGGTGAAACGAGCGAAAGCGCTCCTGCTCAGGTATGCAGTCGAATGCTATATTTCACAATCTTCCCGCAAAATTGCCTACCCACTACTTTCCGTAATACATGTCAAGCCACTTGTCGTCGATACGTTTCAGCTCGGCTCTAGGAAGAATGGAGAGAAGCTTCCAGCCTATGGCAAGTGTCTCCTCAATACTTCTGTCGGTGCCGTACCCCTGGGATACATACTCCTTCTCAAATGCCTCTGCAAACTTTGCATATATAATATCTATATCCGAAAGTGCCGACTCACCCAGGATAGTCATAAGTTCCTTGGCATCCTTTCCTCTTGAATAAGCTGCAAATAACTGGTTCATGGTGCTGGCATGATCTCCTCTGGTCTTGCCCTCACCGGTTCCCTTATCCTTAAGTCTGGACAGTGATGGAAGTACATCGATAGGCGGTGTGACTCCCTTTCTGTACAGCTCTCTTGAGAGAATGATCTGTCCCTCTGTGATATATCCCGTAAGGTCTGGTATAGGATGAGTCTTGTCATCCTCAGGCATGGTCAGGATCGGTATCATGGTTATACTTCCATTCTTACCCTTCTGTCTTCCGGCTCTCTCATACAGAGTTGCCAGGTCAGTGTACATGTATCCAGGATAACCACGGCGTCCCGGAACCTCTTTTCTTGCGGCTGATACCTCACGAAGTGCATCCGCATAGTTCGTGATATCCGTGAGGATTACCAGAACGTGCATGTTCTTCTCAAATGCAAGATACTCAGCGGCGGTAAGTGCCATTCTAGGTGTGGCGATTCGCTCAACAGCAGGATCATTTGCCAGGTTGATGAAGAGGACTGTTCTGTCTATGGCACCAGTCTCCTTGAAGCTCTCTGTGAAGAAGTTTGCCTCTTCAAACGTGATACCCATGGCTGCAAATACGACGGCGAATGGCTCATCTGTTCCGCGCACCTTTGCCTGTCTTGCTATCTGTGCTGCAAGCTGGCTGTGCGGAAGTCCTGAAGCCGAGAATATCGGCAGCTTCTGTCCTCTTACCAGTGTGTTCAGTCCGTCTATGGCTGATATACCTGTCTGAATGAACTCAGACGGATAGTTCCTGGCAGCCGGATTCATCGGCAGACCATTGATATCTCTTCTCTCATCAGGAAGTATCTCAGGGCCGCCATCTATAGGTCTTCCAAGTCCGTCAAATACACGGCCAAGCATATCTTCTGATACGCCGAGCTCCATACTTCTTCCAAGAAATCTTACTTTGCTGTTTGAAAGATTGATACCTGTCGAGTTCTCAAAGAGCTGTACCAGGGCATCCTCACCATTTATCTCAAGGACCTTGCATCGTCTGATCTCTCCGTCCGCCAGCTCAATCTCACCCAGCTCATCATAAGCTACATTCTCAACTCCGTGCACCAGCATCAGAGGACCCGCAACTTCCTGTATAGTTCTGTATTCCTTTGGCATAGTCTTAGTCCTCCTTCTCTATAGCTTCCTGAAGCTCCTTGTCAAGCTCCCTGGATATCTTCTCGTACTCTTCATCCACATTCTCAGGAAGCACATATTTGAATCGTCCGATCTTTTCTCTGATCGGCATGTTCAGAATATTTCTTATGCTTGCTCCACCGGCCAGTGCCTGCGCTGACTCCTCATAAAATGCCATGATGAGCTCCATCATCAGAAACTGCTTGTGAAGCGGTGTGTATGTGTCCACATCATGGAATGAGTTCTGGTGAAGAAAATCCTCTCTGATAGATCTCGCCGCCTCCATCTTCAGTCGGTCTCCCGCTGAAAGGGCATCCATACCTACCATCTTAACGATCTCATCGAGCTCTGCCTCCTCCTGAAGCAGGGTCATCATCTTCTGTCTGTCGACCATGAACTTTTCATTTACATTTTCCTCGAACCATTTGCCCATATTGTCCACATACAGAGAGTATGAGGTCAGCCAGTTGATGGCAGGAAAATGTCTCTTGTACGCAAGCGATGAATCCAGTCCCCAGAATACCTTGACGATTCGAAGTGTTGCCTGTGAAACCGGCTCGGAAATATCACCACCCGGAGGAGAAACCGCACCGATAACCGACAGTGCACCGGTTCTGCCCTCGCTGCCGAGAGTCTTGACCATTCCGGCTCTCTCGTAGAACTGTGCAAGTCTTGAACCGAGGTAAGCAGGGTAACCCTCCTCACCAGGCATCTCCTGCAGACGTCCTGACATCTCTCTGAGCGCCTCAGCCCAACGCGATGTGGAATCCGCCATGAGTGCCACCGAGTAACCCATATCACGGAAATACTCAGCTATAGTTATACCCGTATATATAGATGCCTCTCTGGCCGCAACCGGCATATCCGATGTGTTGGCTATGAGGACTGTTCTCTGCATGAGTGAATGTCCGGTCTTCGGATCCTTCAGCTCTGGGAACTCGTTCAGAACATCTGTCATCTCATTTCCGCGCTCTCCGCATCCGATGTAGACAACGATATCCGCCTCAGCCCACTTTGCAAGCTGATGCTGGATAACTGTTTTGCCGCTTCCGAAAGGTCCGGGAACCGCAGCCACTCCTCCCTTTGCTATAGGGAAGAATGTATCTACAACTCTCTGTCCTGTGATAAGTGGCATGATCGGTGGTATCTTTTCCTGATATGGACGGCCCTTACGAACCGGCCACTTCTGCATGAGTGTCAGCTCCCTGTCACCCTTGTCTGTCTCAACCACACACACAGTCTCCTCAACTGTGAATTCTCCTGCCTTTATCTCTTTGATGGTTCCTGTCACACCATAAGGCACCATGATCTTCTGTGTGACGACCACAGTCTCCTGAACTGTTCCTATCACATCGCCTGCCGACACCTTATCACCCACCTTGGCAGTCGGCACAAATGTCCACTTGATATCTCTCTTCAGCGATGGGACTTCAACTCCTCGCTTCAGGTTGTTACCACATATCTTCATGATATCATCCAGCGGTCTCTGGATTCCATCGTATATACTGCTTATAAGTCCCGGTCCCAGCTCAACCGACAGAGGCATTCCCGTTGACTCCACCGGTGCTCCCGGTGCAAGTCCTGATGTCTCCTCGTATACCTGAACTGATGCCTGATCTCCATGCATCTCTATGATCTCGCCGATAAGTCTGCTCTCACTTACACGCACCACGTCGTACATATTTGCATCACGCATGCCCTCTGCGATGACCAGTGGTCCGGCGACCTTCTTAATCTTTCCTGTAGCCACTTAACAGCTCACGCTCCCTTCTATACTCACTCGCTCCATAGATAATTGCGAATCCTCTTTCCGATATGATTGAGGCAGTTTAGTATATCAAAATCGAATTATACCGATTTCGCAATTACCTATATCCGCTCGTTTCACCATTATTTTCTAATCATTCTTCATTAAATAATATGTCCGAGCCTACAGCCTGCTCAACGGATTTCTTTACTCCCGCTATTCCGGCCCCTGTATTGCCAGATATCCCCGGTATGAGAATGATCGCAGGCTTCATAACCTCTCTGTATCTGTCTATCTCTTTATTGAGATCCGAAGCCAGTGCCTCGGTCATATATATGACTGCATAATTGTCCTCCGCCAGCCTTTTCAGCAACGTGACCCCATAATCCAGATTATCTACAGGGAATGTATCCAGGCCCAGAGTTGCAAATCCGTATATACTGTCATAATCGCCCATAACAGCTATCTTATACATACATCTCCCTTACCCTTTCCCTGATAGCCTCCTCCGGAAGCTGGTTCAGCTTGCATGTCAATATGATCCTGACTGTCTTTATCTCGTTGAGCCTCGCCAGAATGTACGCCACTATCGGTCCCACCGTAAATGGGTTGTACTTCTGAGGCTTTATCGTTTCTATAATACGGTTGTCACACCATCTCTCAAATGCCGATGCCGACTCAGAAAGTGCCTCTGCCCCACCAGCGTATGCTGTATCTGCAAGGTATCTCTCTATCTCCTCCATGCCAGCCACCGCAGCCGTCGCCAGCCTGTCAATATCCAGAGTATTGCACTCCGCCATGGCTCTCTTCATAAAATCCTTGTTTTTACCTGTCTTCATGGATCTCACCGCTATCTTGATATCTGCAACAGCCACCGTCGTCTCTGCATAATCCCTGAGCAGGCTGTCATCTGCCTTCTTTGCAGCCTGCATGATTGCCAGCAGTGTTCCTCGGTCTATCACAGCATCGCACATCTGTCCATCTCCAGCCTGTGCCATACAGTCCCAAGCCTCCCTCGCGCAGTCTCTCATGTGTTCTGGGAGTCTGTCCCACGCCTTGTCACTTACGATGGACAGCATCTTCTGACCGTCTATCTCGGCATTGTCGAAGAACACATGGGCAGGAGTCTCCCCGGCAACCACAGTCTTGATCGCCGCCTTGAGGTTGTGATACAGATCTGGAAGTCTTATGACATCGAACACGGACATATCATCCACCATCTCAGCCACAGCAGCCCACGTCTTGTCAGTCTCCGCCCTAAGTATGTCATTTTCATCCATACTGGCTTTATCACTATCGCCCCAGCCCTTCTCTATGATGAACTGAACCGCCTTCTTGTAGGAATCCGTGGCCACGAGCTGTTCTATGACTGCCTGACTCATAAGCGTCATCTCAAGTGCCCTGATCCTGGCAACTGCATATATATATTTGTCTGCCATCTGCCTACCTCCAGCTATCTGTTATCAACAAATAATAATTCATTTACCTTGTCTGCCAAATGTTCTCTGTTCGCGTCCAGCATTGCTCTGAATGAACAGTTTTCCTCGATTCCTCCGTAGATCAGGATAAATCCTCCATCTATATCACAGTTCCCATTGGACACCTTAAGGCTTCCTCCATGAGCTGCAGCTATCTGCTCTATCTGCTTCTCAGTCTGTGGTGTAAGTCGTTTTCTGTCTTTCCCGGAGAAACATATCTCTCCGCTTTTCGGCTGTACCGACTTCTCCAGACATTTGACGATCACCTGGAAATACTCCTCATCTGGGAGCGCCACCATTGCGTCATATGCCTTATCCAGCATATTCCCAATTATTGACTGCTTTGCCGCAAGTATCGCCTGTCTCTTCTTAAGTTCTGATGAGGACTTTGCCCTGAATGATCCGGACTTTTCTGCCTGGGCAACCTTCTCTCTGGTCTCCTCATTCATCTTATCCACAGTCTTTTTGGCATTTGCAATGATGGAATCCGCGTTTCTGGCAGCCTGAGCTTTGATCTCTTCAGCTTCCTTCTGCGCTTCCTGAAGGATCTGTTCTACGATTGTTTCCAATCCCGTCATAAAGTACATCCTCCTTACAAAAAGTTATAATTTGATTCCATTTACCGCAAGAATTGATACCAGAAGTGCAAGGATCGCATATGTCTCAACCATGGCTGGGAAAAGCATCGCCTTACCAAACTGATCAGGCTTCTTTACAACTATTCCAACTGCTGCAACTGCTGTCTTGCCCTGGTGCATTGCTGATACAAGACCAACTACCGCTATTGGAAGACATGCTGCAAGCATCATAAGTCCCTGTGCTACTGTGAGCTCCTTCGGTGTTCCTGAAAGGATTCCTATGTTGGACAATGCTATGAATCCAACAAGAAGTCCATAGATACCCTGTGTACCCGGAAGAAGCTGGATGATAAGAACTTTTGCGAATTTGCTTGGATCCTCACTTACTACACCTGCTGCCGCCTGACCAGCAACTCCTACTCCATATGCAGATCCCATGCCTGCAAGAATTACTGCAAGCGCAGCTCCCACTAATGCCAAAACCGTTCCCATTGTCATAATATTTTCTCCTCCTAAAATAATGATTGACGGACGGCAATGTGAAACCATCTACTTTATGTTAGTCTTCCTTTGGTATATATTGCCTATCCGGGGTCGCTCCCGCTTATTTCACCCTGCAGCGGTACTAAGGTGCTGCTTACGCACCACCTAAGGACCGGCGGGCTCAAATTCCCCTGATAGGCAATATATACCAAACTCGACATAATATAGTTTTACGATGTTTCACATTGCCTGTCTTTGATATTTTTTGACTTTAAATGATATTCTTTTATGTTTCGGATGAGAAAATTTATGATGTGTCTTTCCTATTATTTAACTTTCAACTTCTTCTTCATTATTTTCTCATATGCAGGAACTTTACTTCCTTAGTCTCTGAAACATATACCTTGAATATCTTATTCCTACCTTTATTTCTTATTTCTGCACTTCTGTACCACTTACTATATCAACGTACTTCGTATTCTCCCTGAACGGCCTGAATGGATTGCCGCCGCCCTCGTAGAATTTGCCGAAGAACTCTACATACTGGAGACGGCATGTATGCACGTATGCTCCCAGCATGTTGATCGCAAGGTTGAACAGATGTCCTACTATAAATACGATGACGAACACTATGGCTCCGAATATTCCATCGCCAGCCATGCTTCCCATCTGGTTTATTACCTGTGCTATAACTCCCGTCGCAAGTCCCAGAGCAAGAAGCCTTGAGTACGACAGCAGATCTGACAGCCAGCCTGTCAGGTTGTATATGTCATACAGCCCAAGCGCAAGCCTGAGCACCGGATTCTTGTGGTCTCTTCCCGACATGAGCACGATGATCGCAGCTCCCACAATCGCCAGTCCGTAGCTTGTATTCTTAAGCCAGCCAGGGAAATTGAACTGCATCTGTGCTATGGATGCGAACAGCTCCGTCGGCATGAGCATCAGCACAAGTCCTGTGATGAGCATGAACCACGACAGCACGTCGCATATGAATGACTTCGCATCTCCCTTCTTCAGACACATATATCCCTTGAGTGCCAGTCCGCCGAACAAATGTATAAGTCCGAACAGCAAAGAGAATAACAAAAGCTTCATCGGGTCATCCAGCGGTGCAAACCATACCGGCTTGAACGTCACCTCGTGGTGGAAAAACGTCCTCGATACCACCGTTATCAGGTCTCCGAAAAAACCGCCAAATAATATTCCCCATATCAGTGTGGATATACCACAGTACATGAACAGACGCAGGGACTTTTGAAGTCCGTTCTCCATCTTCGGGAATTTCCTGATCAAAATAAAACATGCCAGGAATATGATGAGTCCATACGCCGCATCGGACAACATGAGTCCGAACAGGAATATATAGAATATCGCCATCGGTGTGGTTGGATCCATCTCACCTTTTCCCGGAAGTCCAAATGACTCCAGTACACCCTCCGCCGATGCGAACATCTTCGGATTCTGAAGCTGTATAGGTGCCGCTTCATCCTCCGGAACATCATATACATCAGCCATCAGGCTGAAATTCTCATTGAGTACAGCCACTACCCTGTCTGCATCTCTCTCCAGCACATATCCCGATATGACAAATGTGCTCTTTGACTGGAGAAGGCTTCCAAGAACCTTATATTTATCCGCCCTTATGCGGTAATAGTCAGCCAGAAGTCTCAGCTTGTCTCTGTCATCAGCCATGGATACTAGTTCATTCTTCTTGTCCTCTATCCACTGTTCGAACTCCCTTATATCCGCCCTGTACTTATCCGTCTTCTGTTCAGGTGTTCTTTTGGAGAAATACGAAATTCTTGTAAATCCATGGGATCTCAATATCTCCTCCACCCTCTGTGATACAGTTTTAATGGCTATTGCCACCATACAAGTCTGGTCCTTATCAGATCCTACAACAGTGACTGTGTATCCCGCTATCTCCGGTTCCGCAGAGCTTATATACCCCTGAATATCCGTCTCCGTGAGCCCCGGTGGCATAGTTCCGATCATCACATCCGTCTTCTCGGTCCCTGTGGTATTGATCGGTATGTCCATATTCAGCCACGGCGCCAATCCGTCTATAGCCACCTGACATTTGACTATTCCCGCCTCACAGCCGGCTATGTCCTTGCTGATCTCCTGGATCTTTTTAACCTTACGGTTATAATCCCATCTTCCAGCTATGATCTCCTGAATGTCAGCCTCTGACGCCTCCTGCCGTCCTTCCAGGCTGGCAAATATGGATTTCTCCTCCGGAGCATATTTATCAATTATCTGTAAGGCTTCATCTGTATTCTGTACTCTCTTCTCGTACTTTGCTCTCTGGCTTGTGGTACTCATCTTCCTGAAGTCATCAGTCTCTTCGTTATCAGTCTGTATCTCAACCATTCCCAGCGACTGGAGCTTCTCAAGAATTGCTTTTCTGTCCCTCTTCATGGCACAGATCTCAATCTTCTTCATAGGAAGTACCGCCATACATTTACCCCCTTTCTTAAAATGCCTGCAGGACTTTTCATCCCACCAGCTCTGCGATGATCATGGAAGTAACCTCGCCTTCCATGGACGATGCACGTTCCCTGAGATGTGCGATCTCAGCGGTGGCAATATCCATCGCCTTCACCGTGAGTTTCTCCTCCTCAGATCTGCCGGCTCCCTCGGCACTCTTCATGCTTTCTCTCGAAGCTGATCCTGCGGCCGCGATCATATCCGCAGCCTCCTTCTTTGCAGCAGCTACTGTATAGTCGGCTTCTTCCTTGGCCTTGCGAATGATCTCGTCAGCTTCAGACTCTGCATCGGTTATCTTCTTCATAGTCTCCTGCAGCATAACATTCCTCCCTTATAAAAATTTATGAGCAGACTCAATTCCATAAACACTTCATCAAAGCATCACTTTAGATTATTATGTCAAAACTCAAGTAATATTATTTTATAATGAGTTGGCTATATTGTAAATAAACATTTTGTAAAGTTTGTACAACCCCCTTGATATTTTTTTATTGTTAATGTACAATGTGACTATGTTGATAATACTTATGTTTATCCATTAATCATTTTTCTTCCTTTTAACGCGGTTATATGTCGAACAAATGATGCAGTTTGACGAAAACCGTATAAAAAAAGATCCCATGACAGTCTTGACCATACTGTCATGGGATTCTTTTTTGAGTATGAACGGGGTCCCCCTTACGGCATAACTTATGATACTACTCAATCATTCCGATTCTTCTTACGTGACGCTCATCATTTGAGAATGGTGTGTCGAGGAATATGTCGACTATCTTAAGTGCAAGTCCAGGTCCTATGACTCTGGCACCCATAGCCAGCATATTTGCATCGTTGTGCTCTCTTGTCGCCTGTGCCGAGAAGCAGTCGTGGCAGAGTGCAGCTCTGATTCCCTTTATCTTATTCGCTGAAATCGATATTCCTATTCCTGTTCCGCAGATGATGATTCCCTTATCACACTCACCTGAGGCTACTGCCTTTGCTGCTGCCTGTCCATATACCGGGTAGTCAACTGACTCTGTGCTGTAACAGCCAAAGTTCTTGTACTCAAGGCCTCTCTCCTCAAGATGCTTTATAACCTCCTGCATAAGCTCATATCCGCCGTGGTCACATCCAAGTGCTATCATGTTCTGATTCTCCTTTTTATATAATATTTTTTTCGAAATTAACTAACAGCTTATTATCCTGTGTCCTGCAGCCTTGATGAGACGGTTCATGATGGCGTAGCCCATGTCCCCCTCCTCAAATGACTCGCTGTATATATACTGTGCACCTATGTCATCACAGGTTCTGAGCAGACTGTACAGTCCGGCAGACACAGTTATCTCGTTCTTCTTGCTTCCGGCATCGTATACGTTCTCGCATACTCCGTCATCATAAAGACTGACATTGTCAGTGTCACACAGTATCGCAGTCTTGTATCCCTGTGCCTTTTTCTCCGCAACAAGACTTCTTATCTTCTCAGCAGCAGCCAGTCTATCGCCCTCTACTATGCTGAGTTCTCCCTTTGGAGCATAGTGTGTGTACTTCATCCCCGGAGCCTTAGGTCTCAGAGCATTGTTCATACCTGTTATCGCCGGATCTATAGTCACATCGCCAACGATATCCCTTATCATCTCCGGAGTGATATATCCAGGCCGTAATATAGTCGGTCTGTCCCCGGTCATGTCCACTATCGTCGACTCTATACCGATTCCGACTGCCCCACCGTCGATGATCATATCTATCCTGCCGTCCATATCCTGCTGCACATGCTGCGCAGTGGTCGGGGATGGTCGTCCGGACAGATTGGCACTTGGAGCTGCGATATACACTCCCGAATCCTTTATGAGCCTCATGGCAACCGGATGTGATGGCATCCTGATGGCAACCGTATCAAGTCCGCCAGTGGTCGTGTGCGGAACGACCTCTTTCTTGTTGAGTATGATGGTGAGTGGTCCCGGCCAGAATGCTTCCATGAGCTTCTTCGTGTCGTCACTCACTGTCTCCGCCAGTTCATACACGCTTGATGTCTCTGCTATATGGACTATGAGCGGATTGTCCGATGGCCGGCCCTTTGCCGCATATATCCGATGTGACGCATCCGGATTCAGCGCGTCTCCTCCAAGGCCATACACTGTCTCTGTCGGAAATGCTACAAGACCACCTCTCTTAAGTATCTCCGCCGCCTGCTCATACATGCGGTCGTCATCCACTCCTGCTTTTGCAATTATAGTGTTCATCACTTTACCTTCTTCTATAATAAATTGTTATCGCTTCTATATTATTGCATATACGCCCATATTTTAGCCCAGCACCGCATGTGTGTCAAATGTTTAGGCTATATTTGGGTAACATATATCATATAACGTCCGCCGCCGTCATATAAAATAGTAATTACACTTCCCGGGTATCACCGATGCGTACTTCCACCAAATTATACATACTTGTATTTGCCATAATATTTGCAGTAATACTTCCTCCAATCCTCTGCTACATATTTATAGTCCGTCCCGCAGACCATACAGCCGGGCAGGATACTTCCACCAATACAGGAAATGGGCGCGCATCCACCGAAGGTTTGGGCACCACAGATGCGGCAAAATCATTTACGATCCTCATCGATCCGGGACACGGCGGATTTGACCCGGGTAAGGTCAGCCCGGATGGGATCATGGAAAAGGATATAAATCTGGCCATCGCCTCAAAGCTGGCATCGGCACTTACGGATCAGGGATTTTCCGTGTATCTGACCAGAGACTCCGACAAGTCCCTGAACAGTGAAAATGCATCCAGCAAGAAGACTTCAGATCTGAAAGCCCGCACCAACCTCGCCACAAATGTAAACGCTGATCTCTACATCAGCATCCACCAGAACAGCTATTCAGCCGAGTATGTCCACGGAGCGCAGGTATTTTATTACTCCACTTCCTCCGGTGGTAAAGCCTTGGCGGAGTGCATCCAGGAGCATCTCATCTCCGAAGCCGATCCATCCAACACACGGGCAGCAAAGGGCAATTCCGAATACCTTGTTTTGCGGGAAAGTCCATGCACCGCCGTCATCGTTGAGTGCGGCTTTCTGAGCAACACAAAGGAATGTTCCGATCTGTGCAATGATGAATACCAGACCGCCCTAGCAAACGCCATCTGCAATGCAGTCTGTACATGGCATGAACAGCACGCCAAATAAAACCAGGAGCTCTGCTGTGACAGCGGCAGAGCCCCCAAATAGATGTTAAGTGTAATTCTGTGCATATAATTATGTTCTATATGCTACTGCTGCCTTTTAACCCCCTATAGGCATCACCCCCAAATAGTTTATTTTTCCAGCCCTGCCATGCAATGTAAAGACAGATGTGTTGTGATGTATTATTCTCCTTTTATGTGCCATGTGTCAGTTATGGAAATGTGTGAGCACTGTCATATCACTATCTCTGGGAATTGTATCTGAGACGATAAGAATCAGACAGAATTTGTAGAAAAATAAAGAAATGAGCTCATCTAAATATCCTGAGCACGTCCCGCTCACAACTCCACAATAACGCATAAAAAGCCATTTTCCAACCCCATTTGAGCATATTTTATGAAATTTTCATAAAAGTATACATAACGTAGAATTAGGGATATTTTTTCACGGAAAATTCCAATATTTTCTCCATATATCCTATTTACTTGCTTGACAAATGTGGTAAACTATAATACACATTTTAATACCATTAAATTATTGAAGGGGGTCGATTCTATGAAGATTGAACGTCTAAGTGAAAATCAGATAAGATGCACACTCAACAAAGCCGATCTCACCGAAAAGCAGCTCAAGATCTCCGAGCTTGCCTATGGCACACCGAAGGCAAAAGAGCTCTTCAAGGATATGATGCAGCAGGCATCTGTAGAATTAGGCTTTGAGGCTGACGACACTCCACTTATGATCGAAGCCATACCGGTATCACCAGATTGTCTCATACTCATTGTGACAAAGGTTGAAGATCCGGAAGAACTGGATACCCGCTTTTCCAGATTCTCAAAGACCAGCGAATATGATATTGATGACGATGACGAATACATGGATGATGATGACATAGATGACGATCTTGACGACAACGATGAGTCCAGGGATAACAACGGAACCATCGCAAGACTTGAGATCAGTGGATCCGGTTCCGTTCCACAGGGCGTAAGAGAGGCACTTGAGGGCATTTTCAACACCATATCCGGACTTGCCGGAACCGCAGGAGATTTTGCCGCTGCGGCAAATGGCAGCAATACATCATCTGATGACAGCACCACAGGCACTGCCGCCAGTACAACAGGCAGCACAAAGGAATCAGGTTCAGCAAGGGAGAGCATGTGCTCACTGTACATCTTTGACTCACTTGCAACCATCATAAGTGCAGCAAAACAGGTTGCTTCTTTCTACTTCAGCGAGAACTGCCTGTACAAGAATCCTTCCAACGGAAGATATTATCTGGTTCTCACGAACAGCAATAACACAAGCCAGGAATTTGTGAGAGTCTGCAATATCCTTGCAGAATACGGAACAGCACAGAAGCTCACATATGCCATGCCGGCACATTTCAAGGAGCACTTCACCGCTATTATGCCGGAGGAAGCACTTCAGACACTGTCAGCATTATAAGTAATAGCCAGAGATTCCGGCGCAGCAAAAAAGACGTACCGCACAAGCGATACGTCTTTTTGTTTTATATGTCAATATCATCATTCTCGATAACTGCTTTTGGATTGGTGTAGAAGAGCTCCGTCATGTAATCCTCTCCATACTTTCGCTCTATGTACTCAGCACACTCCCTGAGGTATGGTGCTTTATCCTCTGAATCCAATGCATCACTTGCCACAAAGTGAACAAGCTCTCCCTTGAGAAGCTTTCTCGAAAAATTCTTGATGTCATGTCCAAGATCTCCAACCACAGCCGATGCACTTATCTGTACATATGCACCAAACTGAATGAGCTCCTCGACCTTGTCCTCATCTTCCTCAAGGCATTCATACTGTTCTACATTGGCAACTATCGGTATATATCCGTCCATATTGATGTCTCTTATAGCTTCAGATATCGTCTCAAAATCCACATCGTAAGGGAATCTGATCATAACATACTTGCTGTCTGCCATGGAATCCAACTGACCAGATATGATCTTCTGGTGGTTCTCATCGTTATACTCTATCTCTCTTCCAAGATAGACTCTGTAATCCGGATCTATCTTTCCAGCTTCAACATTGAGCTGTTCCACAAGTCTGTCCAGTTTGTCTCCATCCATTATCGGATTCTTCTTGTTGTATGGCGGGGTGGCAACTATCGTCCTTATTCCCTCATCATACGCTATTCTGAGCATCTCTGCCGCTTCCCGGAAATTATCCGGTCCATCCTCTGTTCCCGGTAAAATATGACAATTAATATCTATCAGTCCAAATATTCCCTGCCCGGGAGGATTTGTTCCGTCTGTCTTCATATATCTCTCCATCCTTTATAGTACACCTGGTTACTTTGGCAAGTATACTACTCAGCCTCCTTTTTTGCAAGATAATCATTGATCTCCTGCTCAAGCTCCTCTGCATCAAGTCCGTGAACGGCTGCTGCCTCCTCAAGACTCTCTCCTGCTGCGGCAAGGCATCCTATGCAATGCATACCTGCTGCCATCAGTATTGCTGCATTTCCTGCATCAACTGCAAGAATGTCATTTATAAGCATGTCTTTACTTATCTTTACCATTATTTATATCCTCCTTAGATTGCGCTCTTACTCAGCATTCACATTATATTATACCCAATTTTAAATGTCTATCCCTTTTATTGTTACTTATTGATAAAACCCGTTGTTGATAAATATTATTATCACTTGCTAATTAATGAGTTTTGTTTTACAATAAGCGTGTGATTATTTTTACTTTATAAGGAGGAAACAATTATGGCATTCGTTATTGGCGATTCATGTATCGGTTGTGGTTCATGTGCTGGTGCTTGTCCAGTAGGTGCTATCAGCGATAATGGCGGCGTATTTGTTATCGATGGTTCACAGTGTATCTCATGTGGTGCTTGTGCTGGTTCTTGTCCAGTAGGAACAATCGCAGAGGAGTAATCTACATGATCCGTAACATTCGGATCCATGCTAAGTAACTTATACTACAACTATTATAAAGAAAACGGAGCGGTAACTCGCTCCGTTTTCTTTTTATCTTTATTCCTCAACATAAGTGTAGGATTCATTGTGCCACTGGAGCATCATATCCGTATACTCATCTCTTGACACAACTATCTCCTTGTCCTCGACAGGATCATAATATCTTATGTCTGCCTCATTATAGCTCACTATGAGAACATATCTGCCATCGCTTATCCTCGATATTACCGGTATTCCCGAACTCACATAACCGAGGAGCATATCCAGCGAAAGACCTGTAACATCTATGCCCTGTCTCTTTCCAAGAGAGTTAAGAGCCTCGACAGGATCTGTATACTGTGCTATATCATCCTCTGTCACCTGTACTCCCTGATACGTCAAAACCATGTACAGACAGTCGCCGAGTGACGCATCCACACTTCCCGTACTGCGATGGAATATTCCAGAGGCAATGGTGTTGTATTCCTGGCTCTCAGCCTGCCTGTATATTACCTCGCCTTCGCTTGACACCACTATACCTGATACAGACACTGCATAATTTATCGCATCACCCGCCACGTCATATATCTTTGAAAGTCCAAGATTGTCGTACACATGATAGGTCACCTTATCACGCACTACTGTCATTATCATACTTGCAGCATCAGGATCTATCTTTTCCTTTGTTATGTTCAGCGCCGGTATATAGCTCAGATACATATTTGACGGGACCGTAAAATACAGCCTGTCATATCCGGTTATGGATGACAGATGGGTAGTTCCTATCGTCTCCTTTGTATCGTCCTCCTTGAAGGTTATGAAATCATCGTCCACAGACTTGAATCCACTGTCGGATTTCTCTCCTCTTGTCAGATACAGCAGATTCGTATCCACATCAACCTGCATCAGATAATACCCTCTCTTTGCGTATTCCTTTATCTGCTCGCCATCGCTGTTTACTATATACAATCTGGATGCAGGTATGTTATCTCTGGACTCCTCGCTGTACCTCGTACCAACAAACGACTCGGCATCCACATCAACCTGCGCATCAGATATGCTTGACACTCCGTATACCATATCTGAGTCCTTAAAGCCATAGCATATCAGACATTCCCCTGCTCCGGCGGTTATCTCATAACTCTTTCCGGTATGCATATTCATCAGAGTCAGCTTTGTATTGCTGCTCTGGTCCTCGCTCTCTCCATACGCCATAACTTCCATGTTCACCGACACCTTGACATCGCTGGCTGACAGTCCCTCCGCAATATAAGACTGCTGTCTCGTCTTCATGTCCACGGCGTTCACCTTTCCGCCGAGCATGTAATAAAACTTATCTCCGTCGTAATATGTCAGTCTGGAGGTCTCGCTCTTCATAGCCTCATAAGGCACATTGCACTCGACGAACAGAAGCTCGTCCACCTCCAGAGTCGTATAATCAAATGTATACAGCGCAACTCCGAGCTTTCCCTCATGATCTCCGCTGTTCATATATCCATACACCGCAAATGTCATATTTCCATCTTTGTCAAAGCTTATGATGTTCATGTCATGGTCGGCGTAAGTGTTTGAGTCATTTGCATGGTCATCCATTCCTGATCCGTACACCAGAGTTATCTGTCCATCGCCGTAGTCATACATCCAGAGCTGTCCATTTCTCACAAATGCGATCTTCTTGTTATCCTCTGTATAGCGGTATTCCAGATCATCCGATGACACGATACCTATCTCATACACATTGTTTATGGCATCTATGCCGTCTTTGTCAAAATACTCGTCCACATATCTGTCATAGCTGAGCATGGTGATCTTCGGCTCAGTCTCCGTAACAGTATCTGCATCCTGTTCATCCGAATAGGCCTCATCATACGAAGCTGTTTCGTCAAAATATATTCCATCAGTGCCGGCTCCGTCCGCCTCATCAGTCTGGCTGGCAACAGGCACATCCCTGTAGCTGATCTTATAGAACTCCTTAACTGTATAATAGCTCATGACATCCTGCGATGTGATGGACATGGCTTTATATTCCATCTCGATCACCGCATAGTTAACATCTATCTCCTTTATATATGTGTTTACATCGCTTATAACCGTAGGCTTAAGTCCATCCCAGAGGAGATCCGAGTATGCATTTGCAAGGTTCACATGTCCCAGTCCGTAGGAATCTCCCGTTCCGCCGCCCGTGTATTCCTGCTTGTAGGTTCCTATGACAGATTCCGACTCCAGCTTGTCAAATGCAAATGTCGCATCGTGGAAATCCTTTGCGGCATTCAGCAGTTGAGACTCATGATAATTGTCATTTACGACCACTCTGGTATAGTATGAAGCACTCCTGCCATCACCGCTCTTAAGCTTGACAACCAGCATATACTCCATATCCTGCTTGAGATCCATTCTCGCACTTATATCAAGCACATCGTAGCCATCAGTTCCCGAGGCCGCCTCCAGATCACCCTTCTCTATAAGGGAATCTCCGGATATCGACCTGATCTCATACGAATACGACGCATCCTTAAATGCATCATTCTCCACCATTATCTCAAGATTCTTATTCTCATCTATCGGCGTCACAGAGTCCCTGAGAAGTGTGAGGTCGACCTCCCCTGTATAACCATGCATACAATTGAGAAGCGAATCGCCATAGCTCACATAAGCTAATGGCAGCTCTGCATCCTTCATCTCCGCAGCCAGATTCTTGTAACTTCTATTCTGAAATATATTGACCAAATATATTGTGATCACAAATATTGCTGCCATCACAAGTATTCTTACAAGTACATTTATTTTCTTCTTCACTTAATAAAACCTTCTTCTACGTCTTCTATGCCTGTCGCGTCTCATACAGAATTCATTGCACACAAGCAGTTCGATTATATTTCTCATAACACAATTGGCGCATCCGGGTCCCTCTGGGACATATGGCGGTTCCTCGTACGAAGCTTCACCTGCCGAAGCCATTCCTGCATAACAATCCTCCGATATCTGTCCACTTTCGCTCAGATCATCGTACACCCTTCGCGCAACACGGCGCATCTCTTCTCTGTCAGGATATTGAACAAGCATCGGACTGCCCTCATACTCGAGCTTGTCACACTCCTCCTCCACGGCCATGCTGACCTTTCGGAGTTCTTCCGGGTACATCTCCTTCATGTACTCAATATCCCTCATCATTTCATCTGTCCCATCATCACAGTCAGGAAGCATGATTCCTGTAGAACTCATACTGTATCCACCAGTCTCACCCATACCGGGTATCACAGGTGTCTTGATATTATAGACATTTCCATCCCTTATAAGCCCCCTGAGGTTTTCATCGTCCGGGCTGTAAGGAATATACTTAAATTCTTCACTCATACAAATCTCCCTATCTGCATTGTTGTGTGTCTATTACATAGATATGCAGATGGGGAGAATGTGTGAATATCTCTGTTACTTTTTTCAGAGCTTACTTTATCTGTCTCCGAATGAGATGCCAAGTGTTCTTGCCTCGCTGATGATGTCGTCATCAGGAGATACGTATTTGAGCTTTCCTGCACTCTCTGAGAGTGGGATAGCTGTAACCTTGTTGTCAAGGAATACAACAAGCTTTCCAAAATCCTTTGCCTTTATGAGCTCTGCTGCCTTTGCTCCAAATCTTGATGATATGACTCTGTCATATGCATCCGGACTTCCACCTCTCTGGGTATGTCCAGGTATTGCTATTCTTATATCCTGTGTTGTGTACGCCTTGAGCTTATCAGCCAGCTCATACGCAACTGATGGATATGGATTGTTGGCTATCGCTTCTTTTCTCTTCTTCTTTGGAAGCTCTGCGATCTCCTTCGGAATAGCACCTTCGGCAACTGCAACTATCGTGAAGCCCTTGTTGTCCTTTGTTCTCTTGTCTATAGCCTTATATACCTTATCGATATCGTATGGGATCTCCGGGAGCAGGATCACATCTGCGCCACCGGCGATTCCGGCGTGGAGAGTTATCCAGCCAACCTTGTGGCCCATAATCTCAACGATAAAGATTCTGTTATGCGATGCAGCGGTTGTGTGGATACAGTCTATTGTCTGGGTCGCTATATCAACAGCACTCTGGAAACCAAATGTCATGTCAGTTCCCCACAGATCATTGTCTATGGTCTTTGGCAGACCGATGACATTGAGTCCCTCCTCACTGAGGAGATTTGCGGTCTTCTGTGAACCATTTCCACCTAAAACGCACAGGCAATCCAGCTTCAGCTTCTTATAGGTATCCTTCATGGACTTTACCTTGTCAAGACCATCCTCAGTTGGCTCTCCCATGAGCTTGAATGGCTGTCTTGAACTGCCGAGGATCGTTCCACCCTTGTTGATAATACCTGAGAAATCAGCCGGCTTCATCTTGATATAGTTGCCTCTAATGAGTCCCTTGTAACCCTCAAGGAATCCATAGATCTCAACCTCGTCAAACAATTCATACAAACCCTTTGCGATTCCGCGCATAGTTGCATTTAATGCCTGACAGTCACCACCACTAGTCAAAAAGCCTACTCTTAACATACTCTGCACCTCTTTCTTTTATTTTTCTTATGTACACAGACTGTCTGTATACATTATAAGTATACTCTTCCCTCAAGAGCCCTCAGAAGCGTAACCTCATCTATACACTCCAGATCTCCGCCTACAGGCACACCGCTTGCTATACGGCTGACCTTGATACCGGCCGGCTTCACAAGCTTTGATATATACATCGCAGTCGCCTCACCCTCCGGGCCTGAACCTGTAGCGATTATGAGCTCATCCACATCTTCATTCTGAAGCCTTCTCATGAGCTCGGATATCCTGATATCCGCCGGGCCGATACCCAGGGCAGGATTTATAACTCCGTGGAGCACATGATAAACGCCATCAAACTGTCCTGTTCTCTCATATGCCGCCAGATCCCTCGGGGTCTCCACCACCATTATCACCTTGTGATTCCTATTTGGTGAACTGCATATAGGACATACCTCCCTGTCAGTTATCGTATAGCAACAACTGCAGTATTTTATGTTCTTCTTTGCATTCACAATGGCATCGGATAACGCCAGCGCCCTCTCCTCAGGCATACTGATTATGTGAAACGCCAGTCTCTGAGCCGTCTTGGAGCCTATTCCCGGGAGTCTTCCCAGCTCTTCTATAAGTCTGTTTACTTCTCCTCCATAAACTTCCATTAGAACGGCAATCCTCCAAGTCCCATTCCACCTGAGATCTTGCCCATACTGCTATTGTAGTCATCCTCCTGTGCTCTCAGTGCCTCGTTCACAGCCGATATGATAAGATCCTCAAGTGTCTCTAT
Organism: Coprococcus sp. RTP21281st1_F1_RTP21281_210402; assembly: GCF_040915325.1. Classification (NCBI taxonomy): domain Bacteria; kingdom Bacillati; phylum Bacillota; class Clostridia; order Lachnospirales; family Lachnospiraceae; genus Coprococcus; species Coprococcus sp. RTP21281st1_F1_RTP21281_210402. Next base: position 69,875 of record NZ_JBCPDQ010000006.1, on the reverse strand, counting down.
ATCATCAGGATCAACAACCTCAGGATCAAGCTTGATCTCCATGAGTTCCTTCTTACCTGACACCTTTGCAGTGACAACTCCTCCACCTACAGATGACTCATACACCTTATCCTCAAGTGTCTTAGTTGTCTCCTCCATCTGCTTCTGCATCTTCTGTGCCTGCTTCATAAGATTGTTCATATTACCAGGCATCATACCTCCTGGGAAACCGCCTCTCTTAGCCATTACAATAGTCCTCCTTATTCTGATTAAATAATTTATAATATGATATCATCATTTCTTATCTATTGGAAAGTTGATCTTGTTCAGGTTCAGTATATTCTCCGTCTCAAGCCTTCCATTATCACTGTGGGAATTCCTTGTACAAAGTATCTCAAATTCAATCTCTCTTCCAAGATATTCCTCGATCACACTCTTCACATGCTCCACATTCTCAGGCTTGTCAAAGTATAACTTCGGCATATCGTCATCCGTCAGCGGGATCATGAGCAGAAGTCTTCTGTGATCATCAGACAGTATGAGCTTCGTCCTTATGGCCGGATCAGCATCATTTCTCTTGAGATATCTTCTCGCAGGAACCGACAGCTTCTCCAGTATATCATTCCAGTTCTCCGCAGCTCTCTGCAGATCCTCGAACTCTGCCTTTGGAAGCTCATTTGCCAGCTTGTCCTGATATTCCTTCATGCCCTTCTGATCTATCACATCGTCAGCCGGGCTTACGGGGGCAGCACTTTGAACCGGCGCAGCCTGTATGCCATTTGCCTCAAGGTCATCAAGCTTCTTCTCAAGCATCCTTACCCTCTCGATCAGACTTGTGGTATCAACCTCCATCTGTGGTCTGCACAGCTTTATGACAGCCATCTCAAGCACTATCCTCTTCTGTGAGGAATACTTGATGCTGGCGGCTGTATCCGAGAACACGTTTATATATCTTACTATTGTGCTCTCCTCCATATGACCGGATATCTCTCTTATGCGTTCCAGATTCTCCTTGGTCATATCCAATCTGTCGCCCTCCGCCGAGGACAGCTTGACAACGAGTATATTCCTGAGAAACCATGTAAATTCATTTACGAAACGGCCAAGCTCACGTCCCTGCCACACAACTTCGTCAACCACATCTATGGCATGTTCAACATCAGATTCCAGCACGCACTCCAGAAGTCTTGCAAATGTATCTATGTCCACAGCTCCTATGGTCTCAAGCACATTATCATATGTAAGCTTCTGTCCGAGATTGAATGCAACGCACTGATCCAGAATAGATAAGGCATCTCTCATGGAACCATCGCCGGATTTTGCGATATAATCTATCGCCTTCTTATCCGCATCAAGTCCCTCCCTGTTCATAAGCTCCTCCAGTCGATCCGAGATGACATCCACCGGGATACGTCTGAAGTCGTACTTCTGACACCTTGACGATATGGTTATAGGTATCTTGTGGGACTCCGTGGTAGCCAGTATGAATATTACATATGATGGCGGCTCCTCGAGAGTCTTTAACAGAGCGTTGAACGCTCCCGGGGACAACATATGAACCTCATCTATGATGTATACCTTATACTTGCCCTCAGTAGGAGGATATGCTACCTCCTCCCTTATCTGCCTTATATTGTCAACACCATTGTTGGAGGCCGCATCTATCTCAATGACATTAAGCGATGATCCATCCGATATGGCTCTGCAGCTTGCACATTCATTACATGGGCTTCCGTCCACCGGATGCTCACAGTTACATGCCTTGGCAAATATCTTGGCGATCGAAGTCTTACCTGTTCCTCTCGTACCGCAAAATAAAAAGGCATGACCAAGTCTATCATTCTTAATCTGGTTTCTAAGAGTGGTAACTATATGATCCTGCCCCTTTACCTCATCAAAAGTATCAGGTCTCCATTTTCTATATAAAGCTACATACGACATCACCAATACCTACCTTTGTATCATAAAACTCACACAGACTATTATATCTGAATTTACATTTTATATCAATCAGATAAGCAATATTTGAATATGGTATTGCCTGGTGCCTATACACAGAACATCTCTGTCCGCAAGCTGCCAGCTCCTGCCCGCCGGAAGCCTGATCCCATTTATGACAGTTCCATTTGTGGAATCAAGATCTTCGACATAGATCTTCTCTGCATCCTCGTATATCCTTATGTGCCTTCTACTGACGCTGATATCCTCTATAACCTGATCCGCCTGTCGTCTGTCCCGCCCCAATACAACTCCCTCCGGCGTCACCGGAAATTCAGTAGCCACAATGCCTCCGTCTTCGATCAGTCTCACAGACAGTCTCTGCTCCTGTGCGGACTCTCTGCCATCGAGATTATGCTGTGTAAGCAGGGTTGTACAGTCATCCTCCGAGCCAAGCACCGTGGTATCGCCAGGTATTTCGTCAGCCAAACTTACATGTTCCAATGCATCAACATTCTGTTTTTTAGGTCTTCTGTTTTCATCTTCCTCCGCATATCGCAGCTCTGAGCACTCCACGCCCTCCTGTCCCCGCCGTTCATCCTCAGCAGCAGACAGCTTCCTCTTCATCTCCACATAGACAAATAACTCCACGGACAGCACGATGAGTGCCAGCATTATAAATCTCACATCCGCCGCATGCCCCTGTATATAAAATTGAACAGCCGCTATTCCCGTAAATGCCGCCACAGTAAATCCTATGAGTATGAAAAATATCCTATCATATTTGTTTTTCTCCGTTGTCGGTATCGTCAACGCCGCCGCACTGCTTTGATCCGTTCCGAACACCTCATCCATCAAAAGCTCCTGCTCACGGGCCGCAGCCAAAGATTCCACATTTCTTTTTCTATTGCCGGAGCAGCATTTTTCCTGCTCACGGGCAGAGACCTCATCCACATATTTCTGCATCCGCTCCATGTCATAATTTGCCGACACCACCATGTCATATATCTCATACATAAAATCCACAAGCTCAGTGTCCCTGTGATCTACCCTCTTTATGATCTTCTCCACAAGATTCTTTATTCCCATTCTGACATCCGTTCCCTGTCCCGGCACATACACGTATCTGAAACTCTTCTCTGCATCCGAGTAAAATATCTTGTCGGATTCTATCAGAAGATTGTCCGGCTCAAGCATGTATTCTCCCGTCTCCATGACCACACTGCACAACGATCTTATGAGAGCAACAGCCTGCTCCATGGACATTATCCCCCTGTCAGATATATCGTCCAGGCTCTTCATGCCATTTATTTTGCAGTATATGAACATATCTCCGTTGATGGCCCTGAATTCCGGCTGTATTATTCCCTCGACAAAATTATTGTACAGCATGTCCGTCTCATAGGAATTTATGGCTGCTGCACTGACCTCCACCACAAAAAAAGTGTTAATTCCCTCTACCTGGCAATAACTTACCATATTCCTGCCACCTCCTAAGTTCATTTCCTACATCCCTTATCTCCTGTCTGGCCGCAGTCTTTCTGTCACATCTGCCGTCATCTATCAATATCTGTATCCCCGGAAATGACTCTCTGTAAGTTATCTCCGCAACCAGATTCTTCCCATTCATGGCCATTTCCGCATTCACACCATCGGCACATATCACGGTCTCGGATACATTTGTGGACATCGCTTTCTCTGCACTGTCCGTATCCCCCTCACCACTCTCATTGATCCTGTATTCCTCTCGGTTGTACAGTACCAGATATGCCTCCCCCGATGCCGCCGCATGGTTAAACGCTATAAACAACATGTTCATCACCACAAACACGGCACACACAAGTATCGGTGTTATCAGGCACATCTCCAGAACTATAGATCCATTGTCATCCATATATCTGACTCCTCCTGTCTTTTCTTCTCTTCTCCTATCTTTTCCCGCACTCAGAGCACTGAGGAAGTCCCCCGCACTCTGACTTTTTCTTTCTGTATATCGTCCGCTTCAAGCCGGAGCAGCCCAGCGAATAGTGATATTTGTCTCCCTGTTCAGTGACATAGATCACACCATTGCTTTTATATCTTCCACAGATCCTGCACGCCGAAAGCCCGGAATATCTGTCATCCAGAACCTCCCCACTCACGCTTCTCACAGATATCCTGATATGGTAACAGCTCCGCGAGTTGTGGTACACCGAACCATTCTCAGCCACATACACATACTCATCATCATCGTCATCATCCTGCGACCTGTCATATCCCAGGTACGCCCTCTGTCTTATCCTGTCCACGCACCCCACGGTAGATCCTCCGGCAAATGGCAGATTGATCTTCAGCATATATCTGACCTTGAGGCACACAAATCCGTCATCCGACAGCTCTGCATTTATCACCTTAACCCCGGACATTCCGCCGTCGACATATGTGTTCACCGTGCCTTTGTCATCTATGTACTCCCTGATCTTCCTGTTCGCCAGCACGAGCGACACACCATCTGCCATACCTTCAGCATACGGCCCCATGTCCGCGCCCTTTTCGGCTAGCTCATACGCATAGCTGTATTCCGCAAGATACGCAGCCGTCTCATGTAAGCCCTCATATATCACAGTCCGTGTCCGTATACATCCGGCCATGGCAAACACAGTCAGCATGGCAAATATAAACACTGGCAGCACCAACGATGCCTCCACACTGGCACTACCACGGTCACATCCCAAAGGAGCTGTCTTATATATTCTCCTGCCATACCTGATCCGAACAAAATCTATAGTAATATGCGCTTGGAGAGGCGATTTATCTTTCATATATTTACTTTTCAACATACAACAAGAGAACATATAACACCCCCCTTCAGGATATTTTCATATCTCAATAACTCACACACTGCCTGAAGCTGTACCTGTACAGTCCGTCATCTATCTTCGATACGCCCTCGTGATCTTCTATAAACGATGCAAATTTCCTGTCCTGACTGACCTCAACATCAAATGTCAGAGAATACATCATATTCTTCATCTCAAACGACTCATCCGTCTGTCTGAAATTAAGCTGTATAAGATCCGCCATCCTGTAATACATGCCTCCTTTATTCTCTATCAGAAGTATCGCCAGATAATCCCTGTAGCTCACAGCATCCACGCCTTCATAGTCCACGGAATCCAGATTCATCAGCTTGTCAAGATTGTTGATGTCCGTCACCCAGTATTCGTCTGTCTTCATAAACTGAACGCTTTTGCCGTCAAGCAGCAGCCTTATATCAACAATTGTCTCAGCATAAGCCCAGCATCCGAGCAGCAGATATTTCGCCGCCCCATAGGTGACCCCCGGCACAAGAGCCAGCACCGCAGCTATGGATGACACTTCGGCCATCTTTGCGCTGTCTGAGAGCAGATATGCCAGATTGAGCGGCAGTCTGTGAAGCACTATCCTGTTCACGACCCCCTGCAGATTGTCATGGTCATTATCCTTTCCGGCGATAATGTATTCCACCTCACACTCAAATGGTCTGTCCTGTTTCCTGTCAGTAAATGTATTGAAATTCGCCAGTGCATACCCGACACCATATATGTCATCCACTATTCCGGTCTGTGATCTCTCTCCATCCAACATGAGCTGCCTCTGGAATTTATCCAGATCGTCAAATTCTATGTCCTCCCACTGTCTCGTATCCTCCGCCTGTCCGTCTGACGGAAAGCCATCCAGATCGTATGCCTGATCTGACACCACCCGCCCGGATGGCGTGACAACATTCAGAAGTCCACCTGTCAGGATGCTTTTCAGCGCTTTTCTAGGATCCGTACCGCTCCAACTGCTCTCATCCTGATTCGACTCATTCTTACCATTTTCCACAGCTCCAGAAGCATCCTCCATGGCCTTATCCCCGGATGTTATCATCTCAAGAATGTCTTCTATTCCCTTCTCCTCCATGTACACCTTCATATGGTCGGTTATCTGCAGCTTCATATTCTCGCAGTCATTCTCCAGAAGTCCCCTGCACTCTGCCAGCGCCACATCTTCAACGCTCATATTGTCGCCCTGACCATTTTCCAGAGTATATTCCAGATAATCCTGCGCCATCTGCTCAAGCTTTCCCTCACCGTGTCCGCCAAATGTGCTGTCGACCGCCAGCAGATGATACTCCTCAAACAACTCCTTGTCGTACGCCGCCTTCACATCACAGGCTGCGCCCTCGGCCGCCATTGCGGCCTTGGCACTGCCCATTCTTATCCGCGCCATCTCAAGCACGGAGAGCCCCAGAAGCAGCATGGAGATCAGGATTATACTCAGAAAAACCGTTACATGTCCCTGATTTCTCATACAGCTCCCCCTTAATATATCTTCTTTGCACTCTTGTTGATCGAGTTCCATATGTTGTTCACCAGAGAAGTTATCTGCTGCTTGAATATGACGCACATCGCGATCAAGACCACCATTATAAGGATTATTTCGACCACTCCCATACCTGACTCATCTTCCATAAAATCTTCCCATCTCTTCATACATTTTTCCTCCTTAAAACTTATTATCTTAAAAATTTATTATTGCGGGCAGCATGACTATTACCATGACCACTCCCAGCAGAACCACCATCGGAAGAAGCAGCTTTGTCCCGGCTTCCTCCCCCTTTCTCTTCGCCATCTCCTTTCTGGTCTGCATTGCGTTCTGCTCCTCGCCCGCCATCATGATCAATATATCTCTCGTGCCTTTCTTCACATTCTGTGACAAAAGCGACATGAGCTTTATATACATCGGCAGATTTATCCTGTGCCCCATGTTGTAGTAAGCCTCACTCTCGGATACTCCTGCCTGGATCTCATTTAGCGTATAAATCAGTTCCCTGGTCAGAACACTCCCGCCCTGATCCGTACCGGCACAATCTTCCCTGCCACTCTTCACTATCCTTGCAAATGCACCTCTGACCGTGACTCCTGCTCCAAGATAGAGCGTCAGCTTATCCACAAGCTCCGGGTACTCCGACATGAGCTCGTCGGATCTCTTTTTTTCCATTCCCTGGATCTTCGACCTGTTTCCACCCCATATACAAATGGCTGCGAAACCACCGAGAAACAGTATCATAAGACCGCTTCCGCCTCCCGAGGTGGGCCTGACCGCATATCCGTTTATCTGCTCCGGCAGCGCCACCTCGCTCGAATCTCCACTTCCCGCCTGTATCTCCCTGATGCCTTCCCTTATATCCTTCAGAGCCTTTTCCCTGCCTGTCTCTTCCCTTCCGCACACGCGTATCTGATATGTTCTCTCCGCGCTCAGCTCCCTGTATGTAAGAACAGCCGTGATGGACACTATTCTGTCTTCTCCCTCCGCTATATCGCCGATACGTCCATCGGACGACACCAGCTCGTTGTCCTCGCTTATCCACTGCACATCGAGTCCGAGCGCATCCAGGTGATCCACAAGCTCCAGATCATATATCACTTCGTCGGGGGATTCATTTTCCCCAAGATACAGGTCTTCAATCTCACCAAATCCCTGCTCAAACACTGCTTCCATATCGTCAGGATCATATTCCAGCGGCATGACATCCACATCAAAATCAGTCTTTTCTCCATCTATGTCAGTCTCCAGAGTGACGGTGGACACATCCCCTCCGTACCCATCTCTGGTGAGCACCACCTGATGAGGCGCAAATGCTTCCTTTGCCACAAGGATCACCGCAAGAATACATGTCACCAAAAGCGTCAGCAGGATCTTCGCAATAATGTCTGTGTACATCTCCGCACATTTATCCCTCGCCGCGGCATCCGTACATATGTATACCCTCTTTATCTTCGTGAGCATCTTGTCATTGTCCATATGCGGTTCTATCCAGCCGTATATTTTTCCCGCAGCCCTTTTCAGCATATCCATCATCCTTTCACATATGTATATCTGTGATCTTTCTGCCCCATATCACCGTCGCCGCCGTGATCACCAGACACGCACTCATGGCAGCTATCCCCAGAGCATTGCCATACAGCGCATCCATATATCCAGGATTACACACCCTCAGATACAGAATGATGACAAATGGCATGGCAGACATGATATTCTGCTCCAGCCGTTTTGACGTTATCATCGTGTCTATCTCTTCCTCCACTTCCAGACGCCTGTCAATATTTTCAACCATCTTCTTCATCATCCTGATGAGATTTCCCCCGGAGCCCTTTGCAACTGCGACCACATGAGCAAATTCCTTCACATCCTGAAGTCCTGACCTGTCCGCCATATCCCTCAAAAGACTTTCAACATCAGAGCTCATCTCAAGGCCGTTTATTATGAGCAGCATTTCCTGTCTGATATAAGATTTCCCCTGATACATTCCGTCCAACTCGTGACAAGCTGGAACAAACGCTTTTTCCAATGAATATCCCGCCGCCATATTTGCGGACAGGGACAGCAGCATTTCCTTAAATTCATTATTAAGTTTATTCTTTCTCTGCCGGCATTTACCATCGGCAATTTTCCTGAGAAATACCAGAATCCCCGGCGTGAACACCAGGCACGGTATAAGACTGTCAAAGAAGAGCACCGACACCATCACCGCTATGACTGAATACACAGCGATACCGGTTACGATTTCCCTGACACTTAGTTTATAAGAATCATAATCTATACCCTGTCTCAGCACACATCCCTCCTTGAATCACTGCTCTCATTAACGCTTATAAGTCCAGCCGCCACGAGCTTTGATGTGTTATGAAGATCATTTATCTTTCTAAGCATTCCTTCCACTCGCCCCCTGTCCTTTCCCATATTGCTCTCATGAAATTCATACAATTTATTCATGACAAATTCACCTCCTTCCAGTCCTGTGACCTCGCTTATCTCTATACATCTTCGGGATCTGTCCCTCAGTCTTCCAAGCTGGACAACTATGTCCACCGCCGACGCTATCTGCTGCCTTATCGCCAGAACAGGCATATCCGCACCCATCAGAACCATGGTCTCAAGCCTCGTCAGCATGTCCCGGGCAGAGTTTGCATGTCCTGTTGACAGGCTTCCATCGTGTCCTGTGTTCATGGCTGTAAGCATATCTATCGCCGCCGCATCCCTGACCTCACCCACTATTATCCGTGAAGGTCTCATTCTAAGGCTCGTCTTGATAAGATCCCTTATGCTCACCGCATTTTCGCCCTCGACATTTGCACTTCTCGCCTCAAGGCTCACCAGATTGTCGATGCCCGCAAGCTGAAGCTCCGCCGAATCCTCTATCGTAACAATTCTCTCATCCGCCGGTATATACCCTGACAGGGCATTCAGAAATGTCGTCTTGCCCGCGCCGGTTCCTCCCGAGATGATTATGTTGTAGCCCGCCACGACCAGATTCTTCAGGAAATCAGCAACCTCCATGGTGACTGATCCGATCTCCACCAGCTTGTCCATGGTCATCTTGTCCTTCGGAAACTTTCTTATGGTCATCACGCTGCCGCTCAGGCTCACCGGCGGCAGCACCACATTCACTCTCGAACCATCCTTAAGCCTTGCATCCACTATCGGCGATGCCTCATTTACTATCCTGTTGCACTCCGCTACGATGCTCTGGATTATGGTCTTGAGCCGTTCCTCGCTCTCAAATGCCTTGTCATACCTGTACATCCTTCCTGCCCGCTCGACAAATATATTGCTGCAGCCATTTATCATTATCTCAGTCACCGCTTCATCGTCGAGAAGCTCTGACAATATATCAAGCCTCCTCAGACTGTTGAACAGTTCCTTCTTCAGCGCAAGCTTATCCCTCACGCTCAGCACATTCCCGGACTCAGATTCGAGAATACACCTGTCGATCATATCGCTGACCTGCTCATCTCCTATGTCACCCGACATATCTATACTCTGCATGACCTTGCTTCGTATCAACTGTCTGTCATCCTGTTTCATCTTCTGCTTCCTATTTCACTTTCTATAAATCTCAGCATCTCCGCACTTCCCGGAACCGCCAGCGGCACGTTCAACCTGTGCAGCCTCCGAGCAATCTTGCCGAGCTCCCTTCTCTCCAGAACCCTCTCGAACATCCCAAGCTTGTCCTGGGACAATTCATCCTTAAGCTCAGGAACCATTATCTCGTCAAATGCCCCAAGTATCGCCAGATCCTTGAGAACCGCCTGTCCCATATCAAACACAACCGTTGTATATCTGCCCCATCTGCGGAACTCGTCTATGAGCCACACCATATCCTCCGTGTCCAGCTCCAGTGCATCTATGTACGATCCCAGATATCCAAGCACGCTGTATTCCTCAAGCTCCACGATATTTTGCTCCATATATCCGGTCAGATCCGGTGACCTCTGTTTCACCAGATATATCACATTCGCCAGAACGTCCTCATGGTCGTGAAATGCACTGTACTCCTCCATGCCCACATACAGGCCGCCCCGCACCTCATCATTCATGCACAGGCTGACCGCAAGGTTTGTCTTACCACACCTCCCTATGGGTGATATAACTGCATACGACCTGAACAGCTTTCTTCTGCGGTCCGTATCGTCTATATTCATATATCTGAGGATCTCTGAAGAAATGTTCCGTACCCTGGAATATTTGAATATCCTGTTATGGCTGATCTCTTCTGATCCATCGACTCTATCCCTCGTCATAAATATCATCCGGCAGGCCACCGGCACTTTGCTCTCATCCAGAGGAATATTCTCATCCATCAGCAGAACATCCAGAGTCTTAGTCTCAAGATACCCATACAGTTCTCCCTCCGATGAAAATGCAAGCGCAAACAGCGGATTGTCCCTGTCCGAATTGATATGGTTCATAAGACTTATCATGTAAGCCCTGTCACCATCCAGTATTCCAATCTTGTACTGCTGAATTTTGTCACCTCCACTCTGTAGTGCACACGTAATACATGACTCCGCCCATTATGGCAGCAGAGAAATGTACCCTGGACTTCATCAGATTCCTATAAAATTGTTTTGTTGAAATTTCTTTACGATTCGTAACTGACATTAAAACTTCTTTTAAAAGAAAAAATAAAGATATAACTCCTCCGGCCAAAAAGGAGTAAACAATCACCCGGATCACATCGGTTCCTACAAATGTGCCAGCCGTCGCCAGCAGCTTGATATCACCTGCCCCCAAGGCTTTTTTGTGAAATAATACAAACAAGATCACCACAGGAATAACACAGCCTGCCACACTGCTCAGAAGTCCATCACACGGTCCTCTGACAACTGCCGACATCAGGAATCCCTGTATCATGCCAACTGCGATAAGCCTGTTCGGAATCCTCCAGTCTCTGAAGTCCGATACCACCGCCATGCTCACAGTTGCGATCAATGGTATTACATAATATATGATCTCTGTCCTCCCTTCTCTCTGAGTTGTAAGCACACCTTACACCCTCTCTCAGCCTTTGTAAAGGGGGGATTTCATAAAGAAAATTTTATAAATTGCGGCTATATACAGGCTGTATATTGCCCAATTTCAATATACAAAAAGCCCGTCCTGTTACGAACGGGCTTCTGATTTTACAGCATGTATATATAATTTTTTTTACTAAAATTGTCCATTTCCCATGTTCTGATTGTTATTTGGGTTCCGGTTATAGTTCTGGTTAGGACTCTGATTAGGATTCATATCAGCCTGCTTCCTTGCCGCCATGGCATTATCAATGTTCTGTATCTCGCTCCTGCTTATGGCTATACTGTCCTGAAGAACCTTTACATTGTTGAAATACTGGAGCAGCTCCTGAGGTGGATTCTCCTTGTTCTGCTCGTAGAAATACTTGCCAATCTCGACCATGTTCCTGTCGATCATCTGCACCTCATTTGATATCTTGTTGTTGAGCTTTGCCTTCTGCGCTGCGTCCTTCGTCTCATCCACCGCATTATTTGCAAACTTCTTGGTCTTGTTGAACACATCCTGGAAAAAATCTGACATATCATATACCTCCATGTAATATAGATCTTTCTTTATCTGCCTTAATATATCCATGTAAAACTAAAAAAACCGGGAATATGGGTGTTGATTCCATAATCCCCGATTTTTAATTTGACTTTGTTTCTCACTATGTCATGTATACTTATGACCTTTCACATCAGTCGTCTATGTACTTATTCAGTGTATCAACCACATCATTGAGATTATAAGGCTTTGCGATATAATCATCAAGCTGGTTCTCAAGGATCCTCTCCTTGTCACCGAACATGGCTCTCGCCGTAACCGCAATGATCGGAAGTCTCTTTCTCTTCTCCTTGCGCTCTATCTCCCTGATCTCCTGTGTAGCTGCTATACCGTCCATAACTGGCATCTGTACGTCAAACAGTGCCGCATCATATATCTTGGTCTTGAACAGTTCAACAGCCTTCTGGCCATTCTCAGCTATATCGTATGAGAATCCTGCCATACCGAGAAGCTTACCGATAACCTGCTGGTTGACCGGCTCATCCTCTGCAACAAGTATCCTTGCCTTGCTGTGTGCATTGATGGAGAATACCGCTGGCTCCTCCTTCTCCTTGAGAAACTCATCTGCCGCATCCGCAGCCTTGATGACCTTGAGAGGTATCTCAACAATAAATGTTGAACCTATATCTTCCTTACTCTGAACTGTGATGTTACCACCCATCAGCTCAACGATCTGCTTGGTGATGACAAGTCCCAGACCTGAACCACCGTACTTTCTTGTATCTGATGCATCTACCTGGCTGAATCTTATGAACAGCTTGCTCATGTTAGCCTCTGAGATACCTATACCGGTATCTGCAACTGCCATTCTGATCTTAATCTTGTTGTCCCCATCATCCATGGATGCTATCTTAACTCTTACGCTTCCCTCGGATGTAAACTTGATAGCATTTGAAAGCAGGCAGTTGAGAACCTGCTGGATTCTCTGTCCATCACCGCGGACAAGCTTTGGAATATTGCTTCCAAATGAACAGTCGAGCTGCAGTCCCTTGTTGGTTGCGATCGGAACCTGTGCAGCAACTGTGTCCTCAATGGCAGTCCTGATGTCAAATGTCTCTTCCTTGATCTTGTACTTACCAGCCTCAAGCTTGCTTATATCAAGAATATCATTGATAAGTCTGAGCAGTGTGTCTGCACAGTTCTTAGCTGTGATAAGGTTATCTCTGTAATCAGCCTGAAGATCCTCAGCCATAAGTGTGAGCTGGAGCATACCGAGAATACCGTTTATAGGTGTTCTTATCTCGTGGCTCATGTTTGCAAGGAACTCGGCCTGTGTCTTGTATGCTGCATTCGCATCCACGATGGCCTTGCTGAGCTTCTCCTCAGTCTCCTTCTGCTTGGTCACATCTATGACTACCATGTTGATGTAATCAGCCTCAGACTTATACATAACCGTGTTGAACACCTTCTGAAGTGACTCCATGGTGATCTCAACATCCATCAGATCTCCCTCTTTGGTGC
>NZ_JBCPDQ010000006.1:37910-56441 GCF_040915325.1 Coprococcus sp. RTP21281st1_F1_RTP21281_210402 | reverse complement strand
CCGTTGACAGGATCATTAACGATCCTCGCCTGTGCAAATCCTATAGGAAGGTTCATGAAAAGCTTCTTATACTTATCAGACTTTCCTGCTGATCCCATGTTGCCATCTCCGAATACCAGTAATACCAGAACAGCAACGACCGCTGCCAGGACGCCACATATAATAGCTCCCACACCTATACCGGCGACTCCCAGCACTCCCGCCAGCAAAGCCAGAACAGCCATGGCCAGTGCAAGCGGCTTAATCCCAATTTCCTTAATTTTGTCCATTAATGCACCTCTGTTTCTATAAATATTGCGTTTGCCACATAGACACTCCTATGCATATCCACATGGATACATTATATTATAAATAATTATTAAGGTCAACGCTCATATAGTTTTTTATGCTGAATAATGTACAAATTTTCTCTGTTATTTTGTACATATTGGACTACTTTTTATGACTTTTCAGCCATTCCACCTCGTTATTATGTATATTTTATCTTTCTACAGATCTGCATTACTCTATCGCTGCTTCATCATCTGTCCGATCCTCATCCTCTGGCTTACCCTTTTTACTTCCGCGCTTCTCCTTGATGGTCTTCGCATTCATAAGCAGTGCAAACACAAGCCAGCCGGCAAATGTGAATATCAGGCCGCTCTTGAGTCCTCTAGGGAAATACTTGAACTCTATCACATGGTCTCCCTTCTCAAGATCCAGTGCGATAAATGCTCCCGCAACAGTCTGTATATCGGTCTTTCTGCCATCAACATAGGCAGTCCAGCCCGAATCATATGGTATGGATGTGAACATCAGGCCAGCCTCATCGACTGATATATGTCCCTTCACATATCCATCCTCAAATTTGTTGATATTTAACTGATTGTCAGCCCATCCCTCATACGCCTGGTCAAATGCAGCACCGTTGAGAGTGGCTATCGTAAGTCTTGCAGATGTATTGTCAGGTACACCCGCAGAGAAATAATACTCGACCTCCACGTTGGTTCCCTTTATCAGATGTCCCACATGGTATGTCTGGTACTGAAGTCTCTCGTAATTCTGCTCCTCACCGTTCACATATATCCTTATCTTGGTGATTCCATTGCAGTTCGCTATGATGTACAGATCATTCTGTTCCTCTGTTATGTCAAAGCTGAGTCCAAAGCTCACGATACCCGGTGTGATATCGGAAAGTCCAAAGTATTCACTGTACGGATTGTCATGTGTTATCGTGATGTCATTTGAAGAGCCAGTTACCTCCGGATATATCTGGCTGAACGTACCAGCCACCCCAGTCGACTTTTCCACGAAATTATTTATACTGTCAAACATATTCGATGCGTCAGAAGTCCAGTCTTTCAGCTCGTTATTCACCATGAAGCCCAGCTTGAGCGCCCGGCTGTTCTGGTATACATCAACGCCATCCACTGTATCCACATAGTCCATATCGTAGGACATATGCTCATCCTGTCTCCTGAACAAATATCTTATGCCCAGAACCGAACTTGACACCGGATTTGCTCCGTCAAACAGGAACTCATTGGCACCTGTGTAGAAACCAAGTCCGTGCATGGCATTCACAAGGTCATTTGAAACCGTCGAACCAAACAGGCTGACTCCCTGCATATTGTAATAGGTAGATTCATCCACCACCTTGGTGTTGTTGAGCTCCGTTCTATACGGAAAATGGCCTGTCTTAACAGAATCTATAGCGGCCTGCACACTAGCAGCATCGCCATAGTAATCCGGTATGTTCACCGTTCCGTTGCTCTCGTATCCCTTTGCCGCGCTGAACACGATCTCAGTCAGACACAACACTGAAAGTATAGCTGCCACTGCGAATCTGCCTTTGCCGCGGACAAGTCCCAGCACCAGGATTCCCGCCGAGTACACAGCAAACAGCACCCATGTGAGGATAATTACCGTCCTGTCCATATCAATATTCTTGTCTGCATAAACCAGTAAACCGAACGCCACGATGATTCCCAGGGCTATTCCCGGTATCTGCTTCTTGTCTGTATTTGCAATGGCCTCGTATCCCATGCTCAGCAGAATGAAGATGAACAGGAATGAAAATCTGTTCGGGATTCCGTACTGATCATGGAAGCCGTGCCATATATAGTTGAGCAGCGTATTGTTGAAGCTCATCATGAGAAATACGATCAGTATCACATTCTTAAGCTTCTCGTACCATTTGATCTTTGTATTGAAAATATATATTCCTATCAGCAGTATGGCAAATGTACCGCAGTACAGGTTCACACCGCCGTCAAACTGCTGGCTCTTTATCGGCTCAGTCAAGACAAACATCTGCTTTATCATATCCCATATGCTTCCGTACCACTCCCATTTAGGGAAATGTCTGGTGGCAGACGCCGTGGTGTTAATCCCGATATAAGCCGGGATCAGCAGAAACGCAGACATAGCCGCAGCCATGACAGATGTTCCCGCAAATCTCAAAGTGTCCTCTGCGCCCTTGTATATGTTCTTGTGATTGGTGAGTATAAACTGGAGAACCAGGAACACACATATCATGAAACATATATAGTAGTTACACAGAAGTCCATAGAACAGACTGAGTGTGTACAGTCTGTAGTTGCTGCCGTCCTCCATCATCTGCTCGAAGCCCTGCATGATAAGCGGAAGTATCAGTATACAGTCCATCCACATGAGATTCCATGAATATCCTATGACATAGTTGCTGAGTGCATATGCCACAGCAAATGGAATGATGAGCAGGTTGTTCTTGTTCCTGCACTTGTATCCAAGATAGCTCGCCATGGTCATACCGGACAGAGCTATCTTGATACTTATGAGCACGCACATCGCTATGTACAGATGCTCCCTACTGAACAGCACGATTATAAAGTTCAGAGGACAAGCCATATAGTAGGCGATTATGTCAAGCAGATTGCTTCCCATGCCTATGTCCCATGTATAGAACAGGCTTCCCTCGTTCACCAGTTTGTCATGATAATCAGAGAAGAATGGCAGATACTGGTGAAGACTGTCCACCATGGTAAGGCTGTGTCCGCCAAATGGCCCTATCTCCGCCACCACCCACAGCACGAACATAAATATAGCCGGGATGATAAAAGCGATTATCATGATATAGTTGTCAGCCAATATATCCTTTACAGGCTTTTTATCCTTCTTAAATACGAAGCATTTGCTGAATATATAGTTTATTACAAGTACAACTACCTGAATTATTATCTTTGATATAAACTCATTGTATCTGAAGGAGTCGCACAGCAGGTTGGTTCCAACGACCTCCACCACCATGGCAAACAGACGCATGCCCACAAATGATATGAACTCCCTTATGATCCGGCCTACACTCTTCCTCTGCTCCGACCTGAACACGTAAAATCCATTTGCAAAGTAGGCAAATAATATGGCAAGCATTATCGCTATGATATTCGCCGCACTTCGCGACAGATCCGTCACAAGTCTCAACACAAAGAATGATACAAGATTCACAGCCGTGGTCATTCCTCCGGCTATAACATATCTGACCATCTCTTTCTCCATAAGCTTTTTTATTTTGTCTACATATTCATTCATATTTCCATACCGATTCCTTACATGATATTCAATAGTTATATCAAATATGATGTACTAATTATAGTTACATATTCTTAAATATTCGCTACTTGAAGTTCGCAAGAAGATATACAAGAGGTGAATTCCAGTAGATCGTTACCTCATTACATGAATAACTCTGTGCGTTGTCGACATAGCATCTTTCCTTTGGAATCTTTGCAAGAACAGCCTTCGCATATGGATCCTCAAGGTTTCCATCGGCACCGCCCACAAGCATTCCAGGCATTGCCTTGCCCAGTGACTCTGAAGGTCTGTGGTGTGGATTCTCAGGAGTCTGTGAACCATATCCTGTCACATAACAGTAGCTGACTGCATTTCTTCCAAGTATATAGTTGAGCTGGTCTGCCGCATAGTCCACATATGAATCGTCGCCCAGAACCTTTGATGCCATGAGCAGAAGGATTCCGTTATCCGCAACGACCATGTTGCTTCCCCATACATAAGAGCCGCCTGTTGTTGAACCGAAGCCGCTGCCGGCATAGTTATCTACAAGCTTGTCAGCACCCTTCTTAAGTATCTCCTTCTCTGCTGCGCAGTCCTTTACATTTACACAGTAGTCATATATTCCATAATATCCGACATCCGCCCATCCAAGGCCGTACTTAACGCTTCCCTCGATGGCTGTCTTCACATAATCATTGTAGCTCTCATCACCTGTTGCGATATACAGCTCCGCTGCTGCCCACAGGTACTCATCGCTGTCATTGCTGTCAGGATACTCACCTGTAACTATGCTTCCAACGTTCTTAAAGCCTGCATCTCCCTGATGCTGCTCAAGATACTTCCATGCCTTCTGAGCTGCAGCAAGACATGAATCTGCAAATGCTGCATCGTACTTTCTGTATACAACTGAAGCCTTTGCCATAACAGCCGCAAAATCGCCTGTTGCTGTGTTGGATATAGGTGAGAGTATCATCTGTGCAGTCTCCTCAACAGCAGCCACCATCTCAGGGAACACCTCTCCGGTAACCTTGTGATAAACTCCGCCGCTGGTCTCATCCTGCATCTTGAGCATCCAGTCAAGCTCGTATCTGACCTCATCCAGAACGTCAGGAACACCGTTGCCGCTCTCAGGTATTCCGATAGCGTCGTCCTTTGCCGCATACTCTGAATCCTCATATGTAAGGAGCAGATCCTGTACCGCCTTTGCGCCCGGAACAACATATCTTCCGTAGTCTCCGGCATCATGCCATCCGCCGGTCACATCCTTTGCAACATCTGAGCCGTACACTATGGCAGTTCCCGTGTGACATGCAGCGTGTGCAAAATCACCGGCTATGGCTGAATCAAGCTCTGTTCCACATCTCTGGTCATAGAACATGAGCACTGACGCCTTGTATATATCGTCATACACGCCATCCCCAACAGGGAACTCGTATGATTCTGCTCCGGTGTCGAGAACTATCTTGTATGTACCCTGATCCTTGACATCAGAGAAATCTATAACCGCACATTTGTCGCCCACAGCAGGATCGTAATCCCAGCCAGATACGTCACCCTTGCTGACTACCTTGTCATCAGCGACGCTCTTTACCTCGTAGCTCTTGGCGTCTCTGTCAGTCACTGTGGCAAGCTTCTTCGCATCCTTGCCGTAACCCATCTGGTTGATGCCAACCAGCTTTGGATCAGGAATACCCTCAACGCTCTGTGCGCTTGAGGCGTCAACTACAGTGAGCTTGATATTGTCAAAGTATACCTTGTGAGGCACGCTGTCATCACCAACACCCTCGAAATGTCCCAGATTCATACACATTCTAGGTGCCGGATCCGATGCCTCACTCATGGTGAACTGGTTGGATATGTGCTGTGTCTCAGTGCCTATCGTTATGTCATCCATCACATAAGCGTGGTAATCACCGCCATTTATCTGAAGTCTATACTGAATTCCTCTCTCAATGGTGCTGTGCACGTCAAATGACAGCTCATACACACAGTCCTGGTTGAGCTCAAATCCGTCATAGTATATCTGGTTCGCATAATCCAGGCTTCCTGTTCCGGTTATATCCAGACACAGTTCTCCGTTCTCTGCTCCGAGTACGGCCTGTCCGCCATTTGAATATGTATGGCACTCGTCCGTGTCATTGTCATCAAAGTTCAGGTCTATCAGGACATCCCCTGCCTTGACCTCTGTCTTCTCCTGTTCAGCCTCCTCCGAAGCAGCCTCCTCTGTCTTCTCCTCCGAGGTCGCAGCCTCGCTGGTCTCCGCCTGGCTTGTCGCCTCTGTCACATCGTCCTTGCCCTGACCTCCGCAGCCAGCCAGCATGGACATACCCATAGCCGCAGCCATCGCAATGGCCAGTACCTTCTTCATCTTTGCCATGTTAACCCTCCATAAACCTTATAATCTCCTGAAACGCCATATGTCCCCCAAAGATATCCAGTGCACTCCCTATGGTCACGTCTATCCTGTTCCTTCCGAGACTTCTGAGCTGTTCCAGATCGTCAAATGATGCCACACCTCCGGCATATGTCATCGGCAGCTTTCCCCATCTTCCAAGCATGTCCGCAACATGGGTCTCTATGCCTGACGCCTTGCCCTCCACATCCACCGCATGAACGAGATACTCGTCGCAGTATTCTGAGAGCCGGTCAAGCGTTGCCTCCTCCACCTTTACATTTGTAAATTTCTGCCATCTGTCAGTGACAATATAATACTCTCCGTCCCTCTTCCGGCAGGACAGATCCAGCACCAGATGCTCTCTGCCCACAGCCTTCTCAAGTGCCTTCAGGTTGTCGTAGTTGATCTCTCCATCCCTGAACACAAATGATGTGGCTATGACATGTGACGCACCCATATCTATGAACCACTGTGCATTGTCAGCATTTATTCCCCCGCCTATCTGCAGTCCTCCCGGATATGCAGCCAGAGCGAGCTGTGCCTGTCTTACATCGGCGTCATAGTATTCGCTGGACGCAGGATTGAGAAGTATGATATGACCACCCTTAAGTCCATAGCTTTTGTACAGTTCAGCAAAGAAGTCTCCGTCCTTCTGTGATACAAAGTTTTCATCTGCTCTGTCACCCTCATCACAGAGACTGCCTCCAACTATCTGCTTTACCTGTCCATTGTGTATGTCTATGCATGGTCTGAATCTCATATCGTCTGTCTCCTGTCGCTTTTGTCACCTTTTGGTGTAAATTTTGCTCATATAACTGCTATTTTATCATACAAAATACA
This sequence comes from Coprococcus sp. RTP21281st1_F1_RTP21281_210402, assembly GCF_040915325.1. Taxonomy (NCBI): domain Bacteria; kingdom Bacillati; phylum Bacillota; class Clostridia; order Lachnospirales; family Lachnospiraceae; genus Coprococcus; species Coprococcus sp. RTP21281st1_F1_RTP21281_210402. The sequence goes on along the minus strand of NZ_JBCPDQ010000006.1, from coordinate 49,675 downwards.
AATATGACACAATAAATGGATTAACCAGGCAAAACTTTATTTGATTACATGGGCCAAAGGCTTTACAATAGATACAATTATGTGCTTTATGGAAAGGATGGGGAACAACTTATGAATTACTCACTAAAAGCCGAACTGGACAACTGCTATTCCTATGCCGATTCGCTGGACAACGACGGCTACGGTGCGCGCCAGAAGACAGGACTCAAGACAAGAGAGATGCTTCAGTTTGACCTGCTTCAGTTTCTTGCATATCTGTCCAGCTCCGACCAGGCAGAACTTACCCTGGAGATAAAATTTGTCCGCGAATACCTGAACCAGCACTTTACAACAGACAAATTCCGCACATTCAAATATGAGAGAACAACCGGGGATTTTGCCGTGACACCACCTAGATCCCTTACATATTTTGTACAGGGCGATCTGGCCCGGGCAAAGGTAAATCCCAGATCAGTATACCGTTCCAGAGATTACGTCAGAATGTTCAAGCTCATGGGTCAGGAATTCATCGCCTGCAACAACATGACTGACGACAACGAGATAGCAAGGCTCACAGGCTACTGCCTCATGCTCGACAAATATCTCAAGTCCATGAACCTGTACGCCATAGATCCAAGCCCACTGCTCGACAAGTACAACGCACTCCCAAAGAGTGCTTCCCCAGTCTCACAGACTCCGGCTAAGTCGACAGCTTCCGAAAGGGCTGAACCCGTCAAGGATGTGGACACTCTTCTCGAGGAACTGAATTCCATGACCGGTCTCGAGAGCGTGAAGAAGGACATCACCAACCTCGTAAACCTTCTGAAGATCAAGAAGCTCCGCGAGGAAAACGGCATGAAACAACCGTCCGTATCTCTCCACCTTGTATTCTCCGGCAATCCGGGAACAGGAAAGACCACGGTGGCAAGACTTCTTGCAAATATCTATAAGGGTCTGGGCATACTGTCAAGAGGACAGCTTGTCGAGGTCGACAGAGGCGGACTTGTTGTGGGATATATTGGTCAGACAGCCGTCAAGACAACCGAGGTCATAGAATCAGCCCTCGGCGGGATCTTATTTATAGATGAGGCTTATACTCTCACCGCAGGCAAGGGTGAGAATGATTTCGGCCAGGAGGCAGTGGACACGCTGCTCAAAGCTATGGAGGATCACAGAGATGATCTCATAGTCATAGTTGCCGGCTACCCGGATCTCATGGAACGGTTCCTGAGCTCCAACCCGGGACTTCGTTCCAGATTCAACAAATTCATCACATTTGAGGATTACACCGGGGACGAGCTTATGTCCATCTTCGAGAGCATGTGTTCCAAGCAGGAATACAAGCTGGACGATGATGCCCGCGCATACGCCTCAGAATACTGGCACGACAAAGCCGCACATCACGACGATACATTTGCCAACGCCCGTGAAGTCCGTAACTTTATGGAATCCGCCATATCCAGGCAGGCCACTAGAATAGTTTCCATGGACAACATTGACGTAGCCACACTTGAGACCCTTACAAAGGAAGATCTGATGGCTTAGGCTTGTAATTTTTTTTGGATAAAGAAAGAGAGGTATTTTATTTTGAACAGATCATTATCGACAGATAATCCTATCATGAATTTTCTAACCATAGTGTGCGATATAGTAATATTGCATTTTCTGTGGCTGCTGACTTCCTTGCCAATCCTCACGATAGGTGCATCGACCACAGCACTCTACTACACCACCATGAAATGCATCAGAAACGGTCAGGGCGGCGTGGTCAAGCTGTTCTTCAAGAGCTTCAGGGAGAATTTCAAACAGGCTACAGGGATAGGAGTTCTGGCTCTGCTTGCCGGTGTCCTGTGTGCATTTGACATGTGGTTCGCCGTGAGCAGGAACATCAAGAGTATGCTGGTCATATTCACCATCATGTCACTTATCTACCTGTTCACTGTCCTGTATGTATTCCCACTTCAGGCGCAGTTTGAGAACACAGTCAAAGCGACCATCAAGAACGCATTCCTCATGTCCATCAAGAATCTTCCATGGACACTTCTCATGGTTGCGATAACGGCAGCGATCGCAGCGGGATGCTATTTCAGCTCCACCGTGCTCGGTCTTATGCTCATATGTGTCGCAGGACTTCACGCTTATCTGTGCTCACTGGTATTTGTACACATCTTCAACGAGTACATGCCGGAGGAGGAAGAGAAGAGCGACGAGGACTTCCATATAGTTGACGATACAGACGAGGACTAACACCCCTTGCCAACACATACAGATGAATAATATACATGGCGTGCGCCGGCTTTCTTCAGAAGGCCGGCGCACACGTCTATGGTGACACCGGTTGTATATATGTCATCCACAAGCAGGATATTTCTGTACTCCGGGTACACTCTGCCTATGTCCATGGATGTCTTTATGTTGTTTGCCCTCTCCAGGTTGTCCAATTTCTTCTGCGGTGTGGTGTACTTTCTTCTCACCAGCATATCCTCACAGAATGGAAGCCCCAGTTCATCAGCGACAACCTTCGCCAGTACAGCCGCCTGATTGTAGCCGCGCTGTCTCTGCTTTCTCCTGTGCAAAGGTACACAGGTGACCGCATCTATTCCATACCTTCTGACATACGGGCGCACCTTCTCCGCCATCTGAGCTCCGTAGAAATCACAATATTCTTTTTTGTTATGGTATTTTATCGCCAGAACACTGGCTTTGACGGGTTCCACGTAATTAAATACGGGGAAACCTCTTTCGAAATTTCTTGAATGTTTTTCACAGTCCAGACAGAGCTCCCGCTCTTCACTGTCGACCTCCTTGCCGCACACCATACATGACGGAGTCTTCACATAGGGAAGGCTGTTATGCCCTCTGCATATCAGCCCTTCTCCCATCGGAAGCACCTCGTCACATATCGCACACCGGCGGGGATACAGGAGATCCGTGAGCAGTCGTCCGAACCCGAACTTATCTGCGCATCGTTTCATCTTCTCTCCATCTCCCTGAGTCTCAGTGCAAATGAGGTGTATCTCTTCTGTTCATCCTCATTGTCTATCATCGTATTTACCAGTCCTATATTGCCCACTATGACCACGCTTCTTCTGGCTCTCGTCACCGCCGTATACAGCAGGTTTCTGTTCAAAAGCTTAGGTGGGCATCTGAGAAGCGGGATCACAACCACGGGATACTCACTTCCCTGCGACTTATGTATGGTTATCGCAAATGCATGCTCAAGCTCCTCAAGCTGGTTGTATGGATACTCAGTCTGTCTTCCATCGTCAAATTCCACCACGATCCTCTGCTCGTAGTCGTCAACAGCCTTTACAAATCCAATATCGCCGTTGAACACTCCGACTCCTTCCTCCTTGGCAAATCTGCCCGACGGATCCAGTATCTTCCACTCCTGCTTGTAATTGTTCTTGACCTGCATGACCTTATCGCCCTGTCTGAACACCACATCGCCCCGGTCATGCTCGGGTTTTCCGTGCCCCTCCGGATTGAGGACATCCTGAAGCTGCTTGTTGAGGTTCTCAACACCCATATCATACTTACGCATAGGTGTCAGCACCTGTATATCCGATTTATCCACACCAAAATATGATGGAAGCTGCTTTGTCAGAAGCACCTTGAGCTCTGCCACGATCTCATTGTAGCCATTCCTTGGAACAAAGAAGAAATCCCTGCTCTTGTTCTTGATCTCCACATGCTCTCCATCCTTTATCCTGTGGGCATTGCCTATGATATCGCTGTCCTCGCCCTGTCTGTATATCCTGTCCAGCACCGACACGCTGAACACACCGGACGCTATGATATCCTTGAGCACATTTCCCGGGCCAACTGACGGAAGCTGATCCGAATCACCCACAAGCACAAGTCTTGTGCCCGGAGCCACAGCCTTGAGCAGACTGTAGAAAATGCTGCTGTCAACCATGGACATCTCATCTATTATGATAACATCGGCCTCAAGTGGATTGCTCTCATTCCGCATAAATGTATACGCAGAAGTCTCTTCTCCTTCCACTCCGCCCGTAAGCTCGAGCATTCTGTGTATGGTCTGTGCTCCGTATCCTGTGGCCTCTGTTATCCTCTTGGCTGCACGTCCTGTAGGCGCAGCGAGAACTATCTTCATCCTGAAGCTCTCGTATATCTTGATAAGTACATTTATGATCGTTGTCTTTCCGGTTCCGGGGCCTCCGGTTATGACCGCAACGCCGTGATCCACGGCATTTCTTATGGCAAGTCTCTGGGCATCAGCCAGCTTCATATTCTCTGACTTTTCTACCGTCTCAACAACCTTGTCTATCTTGAGCTTTGCCTTTGAGAAATCTATGTTGAGCTCACACAGAAGTCTTGCCGAATTGAGCTCCATATAATAATTAGGTGCTGCATACACGGCATTTGTCACGTTTGACTCTGACTCCGTATCCAGCAAATCCATGTCTATGTCAGCCACCGGATCATCAAGGCTCACATCTGGGAGCTCCCCTGAATCTGGATCGTCCTTCAACTCCTTTATGATTATCTTGCCGGCAACGCTGAGCTCAAGTATCTGATTGCATATAGACATCTCAAGCTCCGGATCATATGGCATGTACTCATTCATCAGCAATGAATATGTCTTGTCTACCAGCATCTTCTGGGGAATATACATATGGCCAAGTCCATTTGCACCGGATAGGGCATACATAATAGCGGCTCTTACCCTGAAATCCGAATCTCTTCCGATACCAAGTCTGTCCGCAATCTCGTCCGCTGTCCTGAATCCAACGCCCGTTATATCCTCTGCTATCTTATAGGGATTTGTCCTCACTATGTCGTACACTTCGTCACCGTATTCATTGTAGATCTTTACAGCGAGGTTCACCGGGATATTGAGACCGGTCAGGAACATGAGCGCATCCTGCATCTCTTTCTTCTCGTTGTATGACACGGCAATGTCTCTGGCCTTCCTCTCTGATATTCCACGTATCTCCGCAAGGCGCTCCGGCTCTTCCTCGATTATCCTGAGTGAGTCCATGCGGAACTTCTTCACTATACGTTTTGCCAGAGCCTCTCCGACACCCTTTATGATGCCCGAACCGAGGTACTTCTCAATACTGAGCACATCATCCGGCATCTTGATCTCACATGAGGTGAATTTGAACTGCAAATCATAAGTTGGATGCTCTACATAATCCCCCTCCGCCGATACATAGATCCCCTCTGCAACGCCGTGAAGATTCCCCACAAAAATATCTTCGCCGTCCTCGCCCTCAACGGCGAAGACGGCGTACCCATTGTCTTCATTCTTATATATAACTTTCTCTACGTAACCTTCTCTTACCAAGTTTTCTCTCCTCTGAAGACTGAGTCCTCAGCTCCTGTCTTAATTGTTCTTCTCGCTGAGAAGCTCGATGTACTTTCCTGTACCAATGGCCACCGCTCTGAGTGGATCCTCCGCTGTCATGGTGGTTATTCCTGTCTTCTCCTCAAGCAGCTCCTCAAGTCCGTGGAGCAGCGCACCACCACCAGTCAGAACTATACCACGATCTGCAATATCAGCAGCAAGCTCAGGAGGAGTTCTCTCCAGAACTGAATGAACAGCTTCACATATCTGGGACGCAGGCTCACGAAGTGCCTCCTCCGTCTCATCCGATGTGACCGTAACAGTCTTCGGAAGACCGGTTACAAGGTTTCTGCCTCGTATATCCAACGTTATATTCTCAGGTCTTCTGTAACATGTACCTATCTTGATCTTGATCTCCTCGGCGGTTCTCTCTCCTATGAGAAGGTTATGCTTCTTTCTCATGAATCTGACAACTGCCTCATCAAAATCATCTCCGGCCACCTTAATGGATGCACTGACAACAGGACCTCCCAGAGAGATGACTGCTATATCGGCAGTTCCACCACCTATATCAACTATCATGTTACCACATGGTCTGTATATATCTATTCCTGCGCCAATGGCTGCTGCCACAGGCTCCTCAATTATAGACACATCCCTGGCACCGGCCGCATAAGTTGCATCCTCAACTGCCTTCTTCTCAACCTCTGTAACCTGAGAAGGTACACATACGCTGATCCTAGGTCGTCTTCCAAAATAACTCCTTCCGACAGCCTTCTGTATGAAATACTTGAGCATCTTCTCTGTTATCGTATAATCAGAGATTACGCCCTGCCTGAGAGGTCTGATGGCCACTATATTACCCGGAGTTCTTCCAAGCATAAGTCTCGCCTCTTCACCAATAGCCACTATCTTATTAGTATCCCTGTCGTATGCAACTACTGAAGGCTCCTTGAGTACGACTCCTTTGCCTTTCACATACACCAGTATACTGGCTGTACCTAAATCTATACCAATATCTGCGCTTGCCATCACAAGTCTCCCTTCTATTCGTTCACGTCCCTTAATATTACAAGAGATGCATTGCTGCCGTCAAGCCATTTCATGCTAACTTCAGTCAAATCCATGATCTTGTCGAGACTTCTTATATAGCTTCTCCAGTTGACCTCCTTGCTGTCCGTAGCCAGATGCTGATCCGGACCTCCCATGAGCTTGTACTTATCTCTGAGATTCTCTATAAGGAGCTTACTGTCCTTGTCTGTAAAATCATATCCAAGCATATCGTTCAGAGTCCTGTTCGAGAACAGCACTCTTCCAGTATCAACTTCTCTAATAAATATACCCTCATCAATATAGTTATATGTATCGAGGAGAACACTGTTTATGCGTTTAACGCTGTCATCGCTCTCTATCTTCTCAAGGGCACTTCTGAGTACATCACCTGTCTGCTTTACAAATTCAATCTCCTCTGTGGTCCACAATTTGTTGATAGAGGTATTCGCCAGCACAAATACCGCTCCATAATTGCCATTGACATACACAGGAACTGCGGTAAAGCTCTTAACAGGACCCCCTGACATGATCTTCTTAGCTGCTTCATCCATATGCTTTGCATCTATCACAAGGTATCCCTTGTCCACCAGCTTGCCCGAGCCCTGACCATTCTGCCATGATCTGAACTTCATGTTGGCGCGCTGCCACTCTGTCACATACTCCTCCGCAGACATGCTCTGATTCTTGGACCAGATATACTGGCAATCCAGATCTCCCTGCTTGTCCTTCACATACAGGGCTGCCACGTCAGCATTTAAGACCTCGCCCACCTGTGCTATCACGTCATTGATAACCTGCTGGGAGCTCTTATCTGAAGTGTTCAGGGCATCAAGCAGAATCTTCTGCCACTGCAGCTTGTTCTCCATTATGACCTCCTCTGACTTGGCACGGATCGCCTCCTTTGCCAGGATCTGAGAGCTGAATGCGTATTCGGAGAAAATGCGTCCAAGCTGCCACTGCACCTTGTATACGCTCTCCATTTTCTTCGCATCCTCGTCATCATATGAGCAGCATATCCATGTTGCCACATGCTTGCCATCTATCATGATCGGTGCACCACAGATCATACTTCCCGTGATGTCATCGTCCATTTCCATCATAACCGGAACATTGTTCCTGAGAACTACCTCATTTAACTTCATATATATCTGCTTATACTGAGGCTTCTCAAACATATCATAGAAATAACCCATATGCTTCTGAGGGCCGGCCGGCTCAACCATCTTCTTGCCCACAGGATCTATGATAGTTGTATAAAGTCCTGTGAGTGCAGAGAACGCCTTCGTTATCAGAGTCCACTTCTCGATATCTATCTGATTCCTTTCCTCATCCGACTGAGTATTTGTCTTCATAATGTATGAGAGCTTGTCATCGAACTCCTTCTTAGCGCGCTCAACACTGTTCTCAAGAGCCTTCTTGTCCGTAATATCAGATATAAAATACTCAACCGTGTATGTGTTATCAGCCGCCTGTGTCACAGAGCTCTGGGACTTCACCCAGATAACCTCGCCTCTGTCGTTGACTATCCTGAACTCTTCCTCGTAGTCCTTGTCCTCGCGCTTCGTGGCGTTTCTGACATTCGCCATAACCCTGCTTCTGTCCTTCGGATGGATATAATCCTCTATGAGTCTGTCACCAAGCTTGATGGCATCCACATTTATTCCCATCTGCTTGGCGTTCGGGGTTATATACTTGAAGATCGGTCTGCCATTCTCGTACTGCTGTACCATGACAAAGCTCTTGATCTTAGACATGGCAGATAATATATACGCCGCCTGATCCTCATTGTATCCAGTCTCCTTGTCCTTTATGAACAGGAGCTCTATTCCATCCATGTCGCCATCTGTGGTTCTCACGATGTGACACTTAAGTCTCATCTTATTTATATCTCTGTGAGCTGATACGATCCTAGTCTCCATCTCAAAATCATCCACTCCGGTATTCTGAACCTTGTAGAGCTGTCCGATCAGAAGATCATAATCACTCTTAGGGAGCAGGTCGCTGAGTCCCACCAGCCCACTGTAGAAATTGCCATCTGTATATCCATACTCAGATATGTTCTTAGATACGTATCTCGTTCTCCATACACCCTCCGGCTTATACAGATACAGAGCTATAACGCCTATATGGTTTATGATCCTCTCAAGACTCACGCTTCCTATCGTAACGTCTGATCGAAGCTCAAACAATACCATATACGCCTTCTTGTCACCATATTCAAACTGGTTGACAAATCCACTGACTACATATCTGTCCTTGTCGTTAACTATAAGTCCAAGTCTGTGCCATATGATAGCCTTCTTGTCGTCAAGTGTCGGCCAGAACTCATCGCTGACCATAAACTTATCCGGCTCCATGGCAATGGATTCAACATCCGAACCCACGATCTTAACTGCGGCATTGTTTATGCTGAGGACTTCACCATCCTCGCAGAACACAACCGCAGGATATTCAACTATTCCCAGAAAATCTGAATAACCACTAAGTCTGTTTATCTCCATAAATATCTCTCCATATATCCACTGCACAAGTGCAGTTTTATCCCATTATTATACACCCCGTATATTATTTACCCCTTAATGCACATAAAACTTTCCTATGTCCCATCACATAGAAAAGTTTCATGTTACCATATATCATATATTACTACTGTGCATCCTCAGCATCACTAACCATAGCAGTTGCCTCGCTCTTCAGTCCGGTAAATGCCTTGTCGGCAACATCCTTTGTTGAAGCACATGCAGAAATAACATTGTCCAGCGATGACAGAAGATCTGACATATATCTGCTTACGCTCTCGCACTCCTTCTTCACATTGTTGCGAAGTCTGGTTGCATCATCTGTGGCTGCATTTCTTGTATTGGCAGCATCCTTCTGAGCTTCCTCTCTCATAACCTTGCACTCGTAATCTGTCTTTGCCGACAGAGCCTCTGCATCTGCGTGAGATTTATTTCTTGTCTTCTCTGCCTCTGAGTATGCCTCATCCTTCATGCTGTTGCACTTTGCCTCGGTCTGATCATACATCTGCTGGCACTGTATCTCTGTATCTGTCTGGAGCTTTGTGCATCTCTCCTTGACATCTGTCTCGTATGCCTCGAGCTCTGCAGTTATAGTATTCTTCTTGTCTGTGCACTCCTTCTCAGTCTGTGCGATCAGTGCGTCTGCGCTCTCACGGGCCTCAAGAAGTGTTCTTGATATTGACTCGTATCTTCCTGCATTCTCAAGCTCTCTCTGCTTGTATGCATTGATCTGCTCCTTGAGTGACTCTATCTCGCTCTCCTGCTCTGAATTGGTCTTCTTGAGAGTCTCTATGGTCTTGGAAGACTCTGTCATATTGACCTCTCTCATGGTCTTGAGACTCAGAACAGCCTCGCTGAGCTTGTTGACGTTCGCCTTAAGCTCCTCTACTTCTTTATTGTGCTTTTCCTTAAGTTCATCAATATAGTAATCAACGGATGCCTTATCATATCCACCAAACTTCACTGTCTTCAGTGATTCTACTCTATCGTCAGTTACAACATCTTCTACCTGTTTTGCCATGACCTTACCTCCGAAAAACTAATCCTATTGTAGATACTCCGTAATTATAGCACACATAATTCTGTAAGCAAAGTATTTTTACCTTTTATGATTACAAACCACTTTTTTTATGCTATATTGTAACTGCTCATTGAATTTAAATTTTACGGAGGATCATATAGATGAAACACCATTCAAAACTTGTCATATTAGGTCTCGCGGCAACCCTCGTGATGACATCACTCACAGGCTGTCTTCACCGCAAGAAGACCACCTATCAGACATACATGCAGAACATTCTCGACGTCAACTACAAAGGAAGCTTTGACGGATACGTGAAGGACAACGACGGCTCCGAGGAGGACGCCTCAGCCATGTACAGCGACAGCATAGATTATCTGGCCGGCCAGCTCATCAATCATTACTCACTGAACAACGCAGAGACAGACGAGGTGGATGCTATATTTGACGAGACCGCAAAGGTCATCTACTCCAAGGCCAAATACGAGGTGTCAAGAGCCTATAAGAGCGGAAGCGACTACTATGTGGACGTGACCGTGTATCCTATGGACATTCTCAATCAGGCATTTGACGATGTGTTCGCATATATCGACGACTATAACAAGAAGATCAGCGCCGGCGATTTCAACAACACCACAAAGGAAGATTACGAGAAAGAATTTGCCCAGGGCGTGTCGGATATCCTTCAGAATAAAGCCGCAGACATGGATTACCGCAGTCCTGTTGTGGTCTCTGTGAAGATAACCGATGACGGCGACTATTACTGTGCTGACCCGGCGGGGCTGTCCCAGGTTGATGCATCCATGCTTGCAATAGAGGGTTCCCAGCAGAGCTCAGGCTCTGACAGCTCTGACAGCTCAAGCGAGGACAGTTCAGACGAAGGCGATATCTCCTCGGGTGGCGAGACCGCCGAGTAACTATATGCATTAAGAATGTGTCTTAAGAATATACATTAAGAAAAGCTCAGCCTGTGTGATTTCTACTGAATCCATCACACAGGCTGAGCTTTATATATATGTTATCTCCGGCTACTTTCTCACCCTGACTGACTTTGTCTTGCTCCATGCTGAGTAGCATCTTGTGCCAAACTTGTTCGAAAAGCTTCTAACCCTTACATAATATGTTTTTCCGCCTTTAATCCGCTGCTTTGCTCCAAGACTCGCAGTCGTCTTGCTTCCACCGCTTAACACCGTGAATGCATATGTACCCTTTTTAAAGTTTGATGTTGTTGAATACTGGATCTGATAGCCATCTGCGCAGCTTATCTTTCCCCACTTTAATCTTACAGACGCAGCCGATGGGCTCTTTATCTGGCTTATACCTGGTATCTTCGGGCTGACAGTAACAGGTATTATCTTCTTCACCTTCACATGATTCGAATCTCCAGCATATACGGTGATGTTTGCCTTGCCTATATACCGGGCTGCGATCGTTATTGTTCCAGCAGAGTCTACCTTTACAGCTTTTTTATCCGAGCTGTAGCTGAGCTTTCCGGCACGTGCGCTCACGCTCTGTGAAATAGATATTCTCTTCGAGCTGGTTGACATCTCTATTCTGTAGCTGCGCTTTTTCAGCGTTATGCTGTTCGGCGCCTTTTTGATCGTAAAATTGATCGTCTTCTGTCCCTGATATGTGCCAGCGCCTATAATTACAGCCTCTGCTGTTCCGGCTGCTTTGTTCTTATTGTATGAAACCGTATAATCTGTATCCTTCTCCAGCGTTTTGTCGCCAAGCTTTACTGTTACAGCCGGCTTCTTCGAATTACCATCATATGTATATTCTGTCTTGTTAAGTGTAACCTTTGCTGACGATATGCTCTTACGCGTGAGCTTTGAGCCATACGCATAGCTAGTCTCACCCTTTTCTCCACAGTATACAC
>NZ_JBCPDQ010000006.1:12349-37759 GCF_040915325.1 Coprococcus sp. RTP21281st1_F1_RTP21281_210402 | reverse complement strand
CTCCTGTATATCCGCCGCCCATACAGGTAGCTTTCTTCTCTCCTACAAGCGTTCTATCATGGTCTGTCTTTGGAAGAATCTCAGTAGTCCTGCTGAGTTCTGCCTTGCACACGGTGCAGTATATAACCTTGTCTCGGCTGCCTTCAGCCTGACATGTAGCCAGATTTACATTCTCATACACAGCCTTTCCCTGGGTATGTCCGAGTGGCTCTGTCTTCTCATCCTTTGTCTTTTGGCATCGCTCACATGTGTATCTGATCAGACCTTCTGCTGCACACAAAGCTTTTTTCTTAACCACGCCTGAATCCCATCTATGTCCCAATGCACCAATGGCTATCTTCTTGGTACTCTGATAACTCTTGCCATTCAGCGTGCATTTTGCTGTACACACCTTTGCACCATCGTTCTCGCAGGATGCCTGCGTTATCTTGCTTGTTACAGTCATCGGTTCACTGATCACATGACTCGAATCTCTGGTACAGGTGAGAACCAGCTTGCAAGTGTTGCCATTTGCTGACCACTCATACTTTGGGGCGTAATCATGTCCCAGGCTATCCCCGTGTGTAAATGTCTTTTTGCGATTCACTCTTCCACAGTTATCACAGGAATAATAATATTTCGCAGCAGTTGTACAGGTCGCAGCCTGTGCAAGAGTTTCATCATTTACTATTTCCGCAGTGTATGAATGTCCGCCTATCTCTGTTATATCAAGTTCATACTCAGCCTTCACCCACGGATTATATTTACTGGCAACCGTAATCGTTACAACGCCGTTGCCGATTGCCGAAAGTGATGCCGCAGTCCTAGACACTTCATTCACCTTTACAACAGTCTCATCCGACGATGTAACCGCATACTCATGTATGTCCGCTCTCGTTGGCCAATCCATTATATTTATACTCAGTTCCGCTCCAATTTCATACTCACTTGGTGAAGTAGTCCTGTTATCGCTGTCCTTCTCCTGCCAATACACATATCTGATACTGGTAGGAAGTGACACGATCTTCTCATATCCGCACTTTGAACACGTCTCTACTGTCTGGCTTTTACCCTCATCTGCCTCTGATATGACATACTCATGTCCCCCCTGATCTGCCACATTGAACGTGTATTCCTGACAAATTGAGCTGTCATATTTATGAACTATTCTTATGGTTACATCACCTGTTCCGACCGCCGTAAGCTTAGCATCATATCTTCTATAAGAAGATTCCGGATCACTCACTTTTACAATACCTTCATCCGATGATGTAACTATAAACTCAGAGTTGTCGACCTTCGTTGGTGCATAATCTACTTCCAGATTGATCTCATCACCTACTTCCACATCAGCAGGCTTGTAATATCCATTACTATCACTCCACCATACAGTACGTGTTATCGCCGTCGGGATTGTCACCGTTTTTGTCGTCCCGCACTTTGAACAAATTTTTTCTGTCTCTCCAGATCCCGGTTCTGCCTGACTTATTACATAGTCATGACCACCCACATCTGTTACCGACACAGTGATTACCCTCTTCATATCCGGATTCACGACCGGATATACAGTAACCGTCGTCTCACCTATCTTATTCATATGGAATGTTCCAGCATAGTTAGACGAAGGGGTATACGAAATAATAGACGGGTCTGCTATATCAAACACGAATTTGTCATCGGATTTGCTATCTGATGCCGTCGAGAAAGATATGTATGTCTCTATATCCTTTCCTACTTCGAACTCCTGATCATATGTGGCTGATGAAGCAGTTTCCGATAATCTCCAGTACACGTACATCGTCTTTGGTCCTGTTACTTTACATCTCGTACATACGCCATCTGTAAAGCTATGCCCAAGAGCCGGAACCTCATCCTCTATCTTTTTGTAGCCACATTTAGCGCATGTGTATACTGTTCCACCTGTCTCTGTACATGTGGCCTCTTTTTTCACACCTTCACCATACACATGCTCCGTGCATGCATCATACCGCTGTCCAAGCAGCTTATCCAGCTTGGCCTGCGCTGCATCCACCTTTTTCTGCCACTTCTCCGGATCTACAGTCTCATAATATTCATCAAACAGCTTCTCAAATTCAGCTATTGTGTACACCTCATATTTGCTAGTATAGTTTGAAAGCTTGCTTGCATTGAAGCATGAAGTATTGCCATACCTGCCATAGAGTGTGAATCCGACTCCCATCACCTGATCTGCTGCCCAGAACATATTGGTATAATGTCCAACCGTGACTCCCTCCGAATCCGCCTTTTGTTCAACAGCTGTAAGCTGACTCTGCGAAGTTATGGATGAATATCCCAGCTCATCCCTTATCTTGTTAAAAGATGCCTTCTCACTGTTCCATCCTGCCGCCGGATCAGTATATCCAAACGCCAGATTCTCACATGACACCTGAAGAAGTGAATGATTTGTGAGTCCTGCACCTCTGTCCGCGCCTGACTGTGCCACCGCCATAAAATAGAAATTAGTCTTAGCCGCATTCCTCTTCATTGCCCCGACATAGTTTTCGTCTGTGTCCCTTAACGAATTAATTTTATTCAATACCGCAAATGTCGCCTTTGTGTTTTCAAGCGATATGGCGTCTTTCTTATCTCCGGTAACAACAACCTTGTTATTTCTCGATTCCGGAAGACCTGTATTATTTCCTCCCGCCCACTTGGAGAAATCTTCCTCACATGCCTCCTGCAGGACAGTCTTGGCCCGATTCAGATCATATTTCTGTTTTGTTGTCAGGTTGCTTTTCGCAAGCATCCAGTCTACAAAACCTATAGAGCCCTGATCATATACGGTCATCACTTCACTCTGATCTTTCTTCACCTGTTCCAACCCACTCTGAGCCTCTTCTATCTGCTGGTCAAGGGTACTGGCCTTAACAGTCTGAATACCTGTCGTCTGAATACCTGCCGTCAGCATCAGCACTGCACACATTACCACTGTTGCTGCTTTTTTACACAGTGTCCTTCCCGATAAGCTTCCTTTTCTTTTCATAATCTTTGATACTCCCCCTTTTTTCACATTCTATTTATATTACCCCTTTACCCACATGTACTCCGGCGCGCCTATGCAGGGGATTTATTATAAAATAAGGAGACTCATTATAATAATAAACAAGTCTCCTTATCCAGTATAATATACTATTTTATTTCTCCTTGAAGGTGAACTCCTCGTTCGCAAGCTTGAATCTGATACCATCTATGAGCATCATATCCGTTCCGCTGCTTATGATCTTGCCACCAAGGTAAGTGTGGTTGGTCGACTTGTTATCTCTCAGATAGTACACGCCGTTGACATTGATAATGTAAGCATGGCGGCGGCTGACTGAATTGTTGTCAGTTACCTGATAGTCAACTCCCTGTGTAGACTTACCGATACAGAATATCGGCTTGTCAATCCTTATCCTCTCACCTGTTCTGGTTCTTATGATGACAGGGCCGCTCTTGCCACGGTTGTTGGCTGTGAGAACTGTTGTCGAACCGTCATCGTTGTCATCAAATCCAATATCATTTGATGAGAAATCCTTAACTTCCTTTGCAAGCTTGAATGAAGAAGTTGTAACATGAGGAGTCTCAGGAACCTCTACCTTAGCCACATTGACCGGGCTGACTCCCGCTGACTTCATAAGCTCCTGCTCATCCTCAGGATGTGCTATATTGTCATTCTTCAGGTCTGTTATAAACTTATAAAATTCTGACAGATAAAATGTAGGATTGTGATCAAAGTATTTGATAAGCTCATATCCGGCATCGGATGCCTTCTTATTCGCAAACTTCATATTGCCCATAAGATCCCTTATAAACTTCTCCATATTACATCTGTCCATAGGCTTATCTATAGGCAGGAATATGAGCTGAACAGCCATATTCTGGAAGTCTATATACATATATCCCTTATTCAGTATAACCTTTCCAATGGACAGATCATTCGCCTTGAGATACATGAGCTGATCTGCAATACTGAATATCAGATCAACCAGCTCATCCTTGTGTATCTTCTTCTCAAGGAACTGATTCATGGTAGTCATGGCTGGAATAGAATATGTCAGAGCTCTCTGACCATCTATATATTCCTCATGGCAGAACGCATTATTGCCCACAAACTGAGCATTGTACAGCTCTACCTCATTGTGAAGAACCTCTACATCGTCTTCAATCTTAAAGTACAATTTGTACTCATCACACAAATACATCTTATCACTCATATAAAACCCTCCGATATTTATCGCACGATATCCATGTAAGTCCCGGAGTCAATTATTCTACTGTAACTGACTTTGCCAGATTACGTGGCTTATCTACGTCCAACCCCTTTGCATCGGACGTGTAATACGCTATAAGCTGCAGGATGACAGCAGCCGAAAATACCGTGAACAATCCATCCTGCTTTGGTATGGATATGTGTTTGTCACATACATCTTTATCATTGTACTCTTCATCCATGCTGACAAGAATGACGTATGCGCCTCTTGCCTTAACCTCGCGTATATTGGAAATCATCTTTCCGTATACAGATTCCTGTGTAGCCAAAGCTATGACCGGAACGTTCTCAGTTATGAGTGCTATCGTTCCATGTTTTAACTCCCCTGCCGCATAAGCCTCAGCGTGAACATAAGAAATCTCTTTCAGCTTCAGTGCACCTTCCAGTGACAGTGTATAATCCAGTCCTCTTCCTATGAAGAATGCATCCGGAGCCATCTTTATATAGTTTGCAACTGTCTTTACTTCATCTGCCTGCTTGAGTGTCTCCTCTATCACCGGGATAACGCCCTGAAGCTGTCTGATGAATGCCTTTGCCCTGTCCTCAGAGTATATACCCTTGACATAGCCAAGTCTGCATCCAATGAGATACATTGCAGCCATCTGTACCGAATATGCCTTGGTACTTGCAACTGCGATCTCAGGACCGGCATGTGTATAAAGGACGTAATCGCTCTCTCTGGCGATGGTCGATCCCTTTACATTGACTATGGACAGAACCTTTGATCCACATCTCTTGGCAAGTCTGAGTGCCTCGAGTGTGTCAATAGTCTCTCCTGACTGTGATGTAACTATTACGAGAGTCTTTTCATTTATGAGTGGTTCCTTGTATCTGAATTCTGATGCTATCTCAACATTAACAGGAATCTTTAACTCCTTCTCAATCATGGCCTTGCCGACTATTCCGGCGTGCATAGCTGTTCCGCATGCAACCACTGTGATGTTCTCAAGATTCTTAAACACCTCATCATCGATGCCGTCCTCAGTGAAATCAGGAAGCTCATTCACTATACGAGGAGTTATCGTGTTTCTCAGTGCCTCTGGCTGCTCATAGATCTCCTTCAGCATAAAGTGCGGATATCCACCCTTCTGAGCTGCCGTTATGTCCCATGTTATCTTGAGCATCTCCGGCTCTACCATGTTCCCCTTCATGTCTTCTACTTTGATGCCTGTGCTTGAGAGTGTCAGTATATGATACTCCGGCACAACAAAGTATTCCTTTGAAAATGATATTATCGCTGTGAGGTCTGATGCAATGATCGATCCCTCATCTGTGTATGAAGCGATCATCGGACTTACATTTCTCACTGCGTATATCTTGCCCGGTCTGTCTGCAAACATAATGCAGAGTGCAAATGAACCGGCTATAGCCTTAACAGCCTTTCTGATAGTCTCGATGGGATTGCCATCGTACAGTGTGTCCAGAAGTGCTGCTACTACCTCTGTGTCCGTCTCAGATACCAGCCTGTCGGCCAGTCCGTATTCTCTCACAATGTCGTTATAGTTCTCTATAATTCCATTATGTATAAGTGCCACATCTCCGCACCTATGTGGATGTGCATTCACATCCGTAACTCCGCCGTGAGTAGCCCATCTCGTATGGCCTATTCCACAGGTTGATCTGTACACAGGACTGTCGTCGCTGCACATCTCCCTGAGGTCTTCCACTCTGCCGGCTTTCTTCTTGATCGTCAGTGTATCATCATCATTAAGCAGTGCTATTCCCGCACTGTCATATCCCCTGTACTCGAGCTTTGCCAGTCCGTCAATAAGAATGTCCTTGGCTGGTTTCTTTCCTACATATCCTATGATTCCACACATATTAAATTAATCTCCTTTCGGCTTATAACCACGCTGTATACTGATAATATTATAATATGGCGCACTTAAAAAAGGTGAAGCCACCATACATAACAGCTATGGGTGTCTAGTCATGATTCTTTGTTTTGGAGTTACCCCCATATTTGGATATCATGTGCGCATCCAGACTCTGCGTGAAGGCATCCGCCGAATATTCGATAACCTTCAACCTCGTTATCCCTGAAAGCCAAAGCCCAGGGGTCATGGCGCTAAGATTTCTAAATCTTTCCAAAGGCACACTCCTCCTGTCCGTGCACCTAGCAAAATTCTATCATGAAACATCTAATAAATCAATGCAGAAAGGCCTCTGCGTATAATCTTTGTAACATAAAATTTACTTCAGCTTTATAAATAAAAACAGGGAAACACCACGGATCCCGGCCGTGTGCCCAGCCTGTGATGCTTCCCTCATTATATCCACTATTTTATATCTTAGCTTATAAAGCATCCACCTGGGAAGTCCTTCTCGGTGGTCAGGAGTGACAGATTACCCTCAGGATCCTCTGCGCACAGAAGCATACCCTCTGATACGACTCCGGCAAGCTTGCATGGCTTGAGGTTTACTATAGCCACAACCTTCTTGCCAACCATATCCTCAGCGGAATATGTACCCTTGATTCCGGACACAATCTGCTTCACATTGTTCTTGCCAAAGCTTACCTGTGAGCAGAGAAGCTTTCTTGAATTAGGAACCTCCTCACATGCAACAATCTCGCCGATCATGAGCTGCATCTTCTGGAACTCCTCAATGCTTATCTCCTGCTTGTCAACTACATCAGGATTGGCCTTGAGTGCCTGGACCTTCGCCTCAGCTATCTTGATCTTCTTGGTCTCAGCAGAATTCTCCTTCTCTTCCTTCTGCTTCTTGGCCTGCTCGTACATGGACTCCTTCTCCACTGGAGCGAACTCGGCAACCTTAGCCATAACTTCCTTCACGTCAAGACGTGCGAATAGGATCTCAGGCTGCTCTGTTACCTTTGTTCCTGACTTGTACAGACCAAACTTTCCAAGCTCTGTGACCTTTCTCTTCTCGGTATTGAGCTGTGCCATGATCTTCTCAGTTGTCTCAGGCATATATGGCTCAAGGAGTGTTGCACCTATAACGATGCTCTCGACAAGGTTGTACAGAACTGTGTTCAGTCTGTCCTTCTTGTCCTCCTCCTTTGCGAGTGCCCAAGGCATTGTCTCATCTATGTACTTGTTGCATCTCTTGAACAGTGCAAATATCTCTGTGATCGCATCTGCAACCTTGAGCTTATCCATGCACTCTGCAACCTTGTATCTGCAGTCCATAACGACCTTCTTAAGATCCTCATCGACAGGCTCTGTGACGTTGGTATTTGTCACAATGCCACCGAAATACTTGTTTGACATCGATATGGTTCTATTGACCAGATTTCCAAGTGTATTTGCAAGCTCTGAGTTGAGTCTCTCAACCATGAGCTCCCATGAGATAACTCCATCATTCTCAAATGGCATCTCGTGAAGAACAAAGAATCTGACAGCATCCACGCCAAATATATTGACCATATCGTCAGCGTACATTACGTTGCCCTTCGACTTACTCATCTTGCCATCACTCTGGAGGAGCCAAGGATGACCGAATACCTGCTTTGGAAGCGGAAGTCCGAGTGCCATCAGCATGATAGGCCAGTAAATGGTATGGAATCTCAGGATATCCTTGCCGATCAAGTGAAGATCTGCCGGCCAGTATTTATAAAACTTCTCATCGCTCTTTCCATCTACGTCATATCCAAGTCCAGTTATGTAGTTTGAAAGCGCATCAACCCATACATATACAACATGTTTTGGATCAAAGTCTACCGGAATTCCCCACTTGAATGATGTTCTTGAAACACACAGATCCTGAAGTCCCGGCTTAAGGAAGTTGTTAACCATCTCGTTACGTCTTGACTCAGGCTGTATAAACTCAGGATGCTGCTCTATATGCTTCATGAGCTTGTCCTGATACTTGCTCATCTTGAAGAAGTATGCCTCCTCCTTGGCCTCCTGAACAGGTCTTCCACAGTCTGGGCACTTGCCATCTATGAGCTGTCCATCTGTAAAGAACGACTCGCATGGTGTACAGTATTTTCCTACATAATGTCCCTTATATATATCACCCTGATCGTACAGCTTCTTAAATATCTTCTGTACCTGCTTCTCATGGTAATCATCTGTTGTACGGATAAACTTGTCATATGAAGTATTCATGAGATCCCATATTCTCTTGATCTCACCTGATGTCTCATCAACGAATTCCTTTGGGGTCTGCATGTTCTCAAAAGCCTTGTTCTCAATCTTCTGTCCATGCTCATCTGTTCCTGTCATGAATCTTACATCATAACCTGCGAATCTCTTGTACCTTGCAATGCTGTCAGCCAACACGATCTCGTAGGTGTTGCCTATATGAGGTTTACCTGATGCATATGCAATGGCGGTTGTAATATAATACGGTTTTTTTGCCATTTCAAAAACCCTCCCTGAAAAAATACTACAAGCACAAATGAAATGCTTGTGCAACTTTACCGAAAAACTCCTCGGTAATTGTAAATTATATGCCTTTTTATTATTTATTGTCAAGAAGATGGGATATTAAATAAGTCTGTTACGATGGTCATTCTATAACGCTGCCAATAAACTTGTCATCGTCTCTCTCTCAAAAGCGCATCACATTCCTGAGAACGGCAAACATCACCGCCCCGGCAATACATATAAATATAAGTATATTGTCAAATCGCGATAATTTTCTGTTTCCATATCTTACGAATACATAATCGTTTTTTACAATTATGTATGCCAACGCCGGAAGAGCTATAAACATAAATTGATTATAAGCAAATGCCTTTGCAAGATCCAGCTTTACGGCCGCAAGGATAGCCCGTGTTATCCCGCATCCTGGGCATAAAAATCCGGTTATCTTTCTGAATATACATGGTATGGCAAGTCCTGTCACTCTTATGAATATATAATAGAGGATGCCTATCCCCACGAGGATGGCATCCCTTTTAATTATCGCATTTCTTCTTGATTTCTGTATCTGATCCATGCTCTGTATTTCTTTGTCTCCGCCGACTACTGCTGGCTGTTATCACTGCCTGAAGCATCTGCTGATGTGTTAATATTCTGATCTGACTGCTGGCCAAATGTATTCTGGTCTAAACCGGCCTGCTGACCATATCCCTGCTGATTGTATGCATTCTGATCATATCCCTGCTGGCTGTATGGCTGCTGTCCGTATGCCTGCTGGTTATATGCATTCTGGTTATATGCATTCTGGTCATATCCCTGCTGACCATATGGCTGCTGTCCGTATGCCTGCTGGTTATATGCGTTCTGATCATATCCCTGCTGGCTGTATGGCTGCTGACCATATCCCTGCTGATTGTATGTATTCTGACCATATCCCTGCTGGTTGTATGCATTCTGATCATATCCCTGCTGACCATATGGCTGCTGACTGTAGGTCTGCTGACCATATCCTGTATTCATCTGAGGTATAGCCTCTGCATATTTGTTTGCAGTGTCCTGCATAAGCGCATATGCAATAATTCCAAGTCCAAATACCTGAAGAAGGACGTATAAGATGCCTGAGTTGCTTGATGGTACACCGTTCTTATTCTTTATGATATCAACTTTCTCGCCCATCTTATATGCCCAGAACCATCCATAGATGTTACATGTAACGATAGTGAGCAAAAGCGACATTCCACCACTTGTTGCATCTGTCTCTCCTGACTCCTGATTGATATCGTCTGTTAGCACAACAAACCAATACAATCCATATATTCCGCATGTCACAATTGAAAGCAGAATACATATTCCAATATTCCTCTGTTTGATCATAATTGATAATCCTCCTTAAACTTAAATCCTTAATTGAATTATGTAGGACTTGTGTATGACTGCAATTATTCCACTCATATGTAAACCACTGCATAACTGCAATAAAAATAACAGAATAGCCCCGCAGACACAACTCAGTCTACGGGACTATTTTCTCATACATTTTGTCTGTACGCAACTGCATCTATACATTTTTCAATGTATATTTGTATGCAATTTGATTCATTACGCATTTTTATTGATGGTATCCTGCATAATAGCATATGATACAATTCCAAGTCCACATAACTGGAGCAGAAGGAAAAGTATGCTTGAATTTCCTGCTGACTGACCATTCTTTGTCTTTATTGCATCAATCTTCTCGCCCATCTTGTATGCCCAGAACCATCCATAGATATTACATGTAACGATAGTAAGCAACAATGCTACCCCACCACTTGTTGCATCTGTCTGTCCAGATTCCTGATTAGCATCGTTTGTAAGGCAAACGAACCAATACAGTGCATAAATTCCAAATGTAATGATTGAAAATACTATGCACAAAGCAATGTTCCTCTGTTTGATCATAAAATGTCCTCCCTTGATTAATTATAAATTTTTTATAAAAATTTTATAAAATATATAAAACCATATCTATACATCTTTGTCAATAAAAATCAAAAAATTAAGCTGTTTTTTGCTTTATTATCTATATTTTATTATCTATATTTTTTTATAATCAGGCATAAATCTTCAAATATTTACATTCATAATTTATGTGATGTCGTAAACTGTTTTACTTTTGAAACCATGTGCTATATAATAAAATTTCAGGCAGACATATCTCAACACCCGTATCCTAAATATATTGCCAGGATCCACAGATTATGTTTGTCCGTATTGCAAACAATTTATAATTATAGAGAAAAGAGGACATTTGTTATGAAAAACATGCTTAACTTCAAGAATTTCACAGCTGATGAGCTGATGGATATTCTCAATCTGGCACTTGACATGAAGAAGAACCCTGATAAGTACGCTCACGCTCTTGAGGGCAAGAAACTCTACACTCTTTTTGAGAAGACTTCCACAAGAACATTTCTTTCATTTACAACAGGTATAACTGAGCTCGGCGGTACATATTACAACCAGCTCTGGAAGGATTCCAACTTTACACTCGGTGAGCCTGTATCAGAGATTAAGTATGTATGCAGGAATGTAGATATCATCATGGCACGTCTTGTAAAGAATGAGACAGTCGAGCTGTTCGGCAACAATGTTACTGTTCCATTTATCAACGGATGTGACAGTTCTTATCATCCATGCCAGATCCTGGCAGATGCCCTCACTATTATAGAAAAGTTTGGCAGTCTCGATGTAAAACTTATGTACATCGGTGCCAAGAATAATGTATTCAACTCTCTTGTTGAGTTCTTCGCAAAGATGAAGAAAGGAACCATCTATGGACTCACACCACTTGTAAACAACACTGTATGTGGTGATGACTTCTTTGAAGCAGCAAAGGCTACAGGCCACTATGTTGAACTCGATCCTACCATGAGCATGGAGGAGGCAAAGAAGTACGCAAAGGATATGGATATCCTCTACACAGATACATGGGTAGACATGGAGTTTTTCAACAACCCTGCATACAAGCAGCAGAAGGAAGAGACTCTCGCCAAGATGATGCCTTACCAGCTCAACGAGGAATTTACAGAGGGCAGCAAAGCTATAGTATTCCACGACATGCCTATGCACCAGGGATTTGAGATCTCACAGGGCGTTATCGACAAGAACCTCAACCACATTTTGGATGAGGCTGAGAACAGACGTCACGCTGAGAAGGCTGTTATGTATACACTTCTTAATTCTTAAAATATTCATTCTGATAACCTAAGGAGGATCATGTCAAATGAGACATTTAATAGACCCGATGGATCTGTCAGTTGAGGAGATCGATCATCTGCTCACTCTGGCGCAGGACATCATCGATAACAAAGAAAAATACAGTGAGGTGTGCAAGGGCAAGAAGCTGGCTACCCTGTTCTTCGAGCCAAGTACACGTACAAGGCTGAGCTTTGAGGCTGCCATGATGGAACTGGGCGGCAACGTGCTCGGTTTCTCATCAGCAAGCTCATCATCATCTACCAAGGGTGAGAGTGTGGGCGATACCGTCAAGATCGTCAGCTGTTATGCCGATATTATAGCTATGAGACATTATAAAGAGGGTGCCCCGATGCTGGCTTCCATGAAATCAGATGTTCCTATTATTAATGCTGGTGACGGCGGTCACAATCACCCTACGCAGACATTGGCCGATCTTCTCACAATAAAGAGAGAGAAGGGCAGACTAAACAATATGACCATAGGTTTCTGCGGAGATCTTATGTTTGGTCGTACGGTTCATTCACTTATAAAGGCCATGTCACGATACAAAGGCATAAAATTTATTCTCATATCACCGGATGAATTAAAATTACCTGATTATATAAGAACAGAAGTCATCGAAAAGAATAATATACCATATGAGGAGATTTCCTCTCTTGAGGATGCTATCGGATCTCTGGACGTTCTCTATATGACAAGAGTCCAGAAAGAACGTTTCTTCAACGAGGCGGACTACATAAGACTGAAAGATACCTATATTCTTGACAAGTCAAAGCTGGCTCTCGCTAGGCCTGACCTGTCGATCCTTCACCCGCTTCCTCGTGTAAATGAGATATCTGTTGAGGTGGATGACGATCCGAGAGCATGTTATTTCCGACAAGCACTCAACGGCAAATATGTCCGAATGGCACTCATCATGGACCTTCTCGGACTCGACAAGGATTTTAAGGCATAGGAGGAATGATCATGAATATTGACAGTATTCAGAATGGTATTGTACTTGACCATATAACAGCAGGCAAAGCCCTGCAGATATACAACGATCTTCATCTTGATAAGCTGGATTGCTCCGTTGCTATAATCAAGAATGTTAAAAGCGAGAAGATGGGAAGAAAGGACATTCTTAAGATAGATCAGGATATTGACATAAACCTTGATGTTCTGGGGTATATCGACCCGGATATATCCGTCAACATCATCAAGGACGGCAAGCTCGTTGAAAAACGTAAGATCGAACTGCCTGAGAGACTGGTTGGAATAAAGAAATGTACCAATCCAAGATGCATTACGACCACAGAGCAGGGAATAACCCATATATTCAAACTCACAGACAGAGAAAAGCGAATTTACAGATGTATATACTGTGAAGCAGACAAGTAACTGTTTACTTTTCAGTTTTATGTGCTATAATCTATAAAGTTGCGATAATCCGAGAATTATCTAAGAGGTGAAATATGGAACAGTATGTTATCAAGGGAGGTCGTCCTCTGGAGGGCGAAGTTACCATTGCGGGTGCTAAGAATGCCGCACTTGGAATACTTGCCGCTGCAGTCATGACCGACCAGGAAGTCACAATAGAAAACGTACCGAACGTCAGAGATACAAGAGTCCTTCTTCAGGCCATTCAGGGTATCGGCGCAAGGGTCCGTTACATAGACGAGCACACGGTTGCTATATGTGGTGGAACCATCAATCCGAATACCGATCTCTGTGTCGACGACGAATATATCAGAAAGATCAGAGCATCCTACTATCTGCTCGGCGCACTGCTTGGCAAATATAACCATTCACAGGTCGCTCTTCCAGGCGGATGCGACATCGGAGCCCGTCCGATAGATCTGCACATAAAAGGTTTTGAAGCACTTGGAGCCCACGTTGATATAGCAAACGGTATGATATCCGTTGAGGCTGATGAGCTGATCGGAAGCCACATTTACATGGATGTGATCTCAGTAGGTGCCACCATCAATGTCATGATGGCCGCCGTAATGGCAAACGGCAAGACTACCATAGAGAACGCAGCCAAGGAGCCACATATCGTTGATGTTGCCAATTTCCTCAACAGTATGGGTGCTAACATCAAGGGTGCCGGAACTGATGTCATCCGTATCCGTGGCGTAAAGTCACTTCACGGAACTACATATTCCATCATTCCGGATCAGATCGAGGCAGGAACCTTCATGGTTGCAGCAGCAGCCACCAGAGGCAACGTCCTCATCAAGAACGTAATTCCTAAGCATCTTGAGGCTATAACCTCAAAGCTTACAGATATAGGTGCCACTGTCATCGAGTACGATGATTCAGTGAGAGTAATGTGCAACAAGAGACTCAAAGCTACCAACATCAAGACCCTGCCATATCCGGGATTCCCGACAGATATGCAGCCACAGATGGCGGTTACACTTGCACTGTCCAACGGAACAAGCATCGTCACCGAGAGCATATTTGAGAACAGATTCAAGTATGTCGCAGAGCTTTCAAGAATGGGCGCACACATCAGAGTCGAGGGCAACACCGCTATTCTCGATGGTGTGGAGACATTCACCGGTGCAAATGTTGCAGCACCTGACCTGAGAGCAGGCGCAGCACTTGTAATTGCGGCACTTGTGGCCAACGACTTCTCTACTGTATGTGATATCAAGTATATCCAGAGAGGCTACGAGAAGTTCGACGAAAAGCTTCGCGGACTTGGTGCTCTCATCGAGAAGGTAGAGACGGACAAAGAGATTCAGAAATTCAAGCTCAAAGTAGGTTAATATATACGATATAAGGCGAAAAGCTTTTGCCGGTCAGCACTTGTCTGACCGGCAAAAGCTTTTTTATTGCAATTTTATTACTTTTTTATAACTTTTTTCACAAAAATGGTGCTCATTTGCAATAATTATGGTAAACTTAGACTGATGTAATTTTGTCATAAATACTATTTTATATATAGATTTGTTTTATGAAAAATGGAGGTTACTATGGATATCAATACTAAACGAACCCGGACTACTATTTCTATCGTAATGCTTATTTGGGCGGTCGTCTGCATCGCGGTGACCGGACTGTATGTGGGAAACAATCACGCAGAAGCCGCGACCACGGGAACTCTCACGTCTGACTACGTGTATTTCCGCAAATCACCAAACGGCACGCCTATAAAATATAACGGCTCGGCCATACTCCTAAGGAAGGGTCAGAAGATGACCGTACTGAGCACTTCCAACAAGACATGGTACAAGGTCAAGCTTACATACAAGAAGAAGAGCTACACCGGTTATGTGTACTCCGCATTTATCAAGGTAACAAGGACAACCTCCAAGAAGGCTCACCTTCGAAAAAATGAAAACTATGTATATTTCCGAAAAACGCCAAACGGCACGCCGCTGAAGTATAACGGATCGCCGATCATGCTCATGGGCGGTCAGAGCATGACCGTACTGAGCACTTCCAACAAGACATGGTACAAAGTCAAGCTTACATATAAGAAGAAGCGCTACACCGGTTATGTATATTCCAAGTTCATCGTGATCGACTCCACTTCAGCCACAACAAAGGCCACGACCAAGGCTACTACACAGCAGCCTACCACAGCGGCTCAGGCAGCCAAGAGCGGTTACGTGAATGAAGACTATGTATACTTCCGCCAGACGGCAGCGGGTACACCTATAACCTACAACGGAAGCGCGATCATGCTCATGAAGGGACAGGCACTCTCCGTGACTGATACATCCAACAAGTCATGGTACAAGGTCAACCTCACATACAGCAGCAAGAAGTATACAGGATTTATCTCCTCATCGCTCATCACAATGGGAACATACAAGGAACCTGACGGTAACCAGACATCGGATGCAGCATTTGAAAAGCAATTATCCGCCCAGAACTTCCCTGAGAGCTACAAGGTGCTTCTCAGAAAGCTCCATGCGGAGCACCCAAACTGGATATTCAAGGCGGTACACACCAACCTTAACTGGAACGACGTGGTCAAGAACGAGGTCAACGTACAGGGACGTGTCAACAACCTTGTAAACTGTACATCTTACAGTCCTAACTACGGCTGGAGATCACAGACCGTTGGATACAACTACAAGACAGACTCCTACTCATCATATGATGGTTCAACATGGTTTGCAGCCTCGGACGATCTTGTAAAGTATTACCTCGATCCGAGAACATATATGTCATCCGCAAGCTCCATGTTCGCATTTGAAAAGCTGTCATACGACTCATCACAGACAAAGTCAGGAGTTGAGGCTATATTATCTGGTTCGTTTATGCACAATGCGCACCCAACCGGTTCGACCACCACATATTCGTCCATGATAATCACCGCAGCGCAGAAATCCGGCGTCAGCCCTTACCACATTGCTTCACGTATCAAGCAGGAGGTCGGAGGCTCGATAACCTCGGGAACAAACGGTAAGAATGCCACATATCCCGGCATATATAACTTCTACAATATCGGTGCATTTGAGAGTGCATCAGGCAACGCTATAACAAACGGTCTGAGATGGGCTTCATCGGGCACATCGTACAACAGGCCATGGACAACACCTGCCAAATCAATAATCGGCGGTGCGATGTATATCGGAGAGTCCTACATCAACAAGGGTCAGAACACTCTGTATACTCAGAAGTTCAACGTAACCTACACAGACTGCCTGTACTGGCATCAGTACATGGGAAATGTACAGGCCCCTACAACAGAGGCATGGAAGGTATATGATGCCTACAAGTCTTCAGGAGCACTCAACAAGGCCATAACATTTGCCATACCTGTTTACAAGAATATGCCAAGCACAGCAATGAAGATGCCTGCGGCTAATCCGGGCAACCAGAACAACTACCTGAAAACACTCTCTGTAAGCGGCAAGAAGCTGTCACCTACATTTGCAATAAACAGCACTACACAGTACACGGTAAATGTGCGCTCATCTGTATCAAGTGTGAAAATAAACGCTTCACCTGTAAGCAGCTACTCCACAGTGAGCGGAAAGGGAACAAAAACCCTGAAATCAGGAAAGAATACATTTAAGATAGTATGTAAATCCCAGAGTAAAGCTACACGTACTTACACCATAATAATTAACAGAGGATAAGGAGGACTCGGTGGATAACCGTATATGAATATTATGAGGACTACAAGATTTAGCTTTAGAACGTTTATGACAGAAGTTGCATGTGTGTTGACTATGATGCTTTTCATGCTTCATACCACTTATGCCGCTACAGTCGCATTTAGTGTTGAGGTTCCATCCACCACGGTCGTTGTTGGCGATACCGTGGAGATCAAGGTAAGTATAAACGCAGCCGATCAGGCTTTATCAAGCTACAGCTACAATATCACATATGATTCCACATTGCTCAAGGCTGTGAGCGGCGGCACCGTGGAATCTGAGGGCACCGTAAGCTACTCCCAGGCAAATGTAAAGCCTGGAGATGCAATGACAGCAACATTTACATTTACCGCCATTGCAAGCGGAACTGCCAGCATAGAGACATCAGCAGTTGAGGTCATCTCCGACACAGAAGAGTCGATAGACATGACACCGTCATACAACTCGGTAACCATCAGCGACAAGTCAGCCGCCGCTTCCACCGAAGCAGCTTCATCTACTGTCAGCGATACCGGTTCAGAAGCCGAGCCTGCAACACCTCTTGCATTGATCGACAGCGAGACCAAGCCTGTTGTTACTGAGGATGAGGTAGGAACACTCACAGAGGCAGATCAGAACGCATCCGCACCTGCAGATACCCTTGTAAGCGTTCACTCAAACAACAACACTTATAACATCATTCCAAAGCCTAATTCAGTCTCAGTGCCAACCGGATATCTTCCAGTGAAGATCAACCTGAACGACACGGACATCAGAGCTTATATGAAGGGAAGCAGTTCCAACACCGTTCTCCTCTACGCAGCAACAAACGACGGACACCAGGGCTGGTATTTCTTCAATCCAAATGAAGGAACTTTCCTTGACGCAACGGATCTCATCGAGGAGACGGATTCGCTGTCCAGCTTCATAGACAAGCACAAGTTCGTAATAATGCTCATAGCCATCATAGTTCTTGTGATACTGGTCGTTGTCATCATCATCCTTGCTGTCTCACTCAAGGGTCTCATCGCTGATTACGAGGCTCAGATAGACAAGCTGAAGAAGGACAACGAGGAGAAGGAAAGCACAGCAAATGAAACATCAGAAGCTGCCGAGCCTTCCGCAAAAGCCGCTGAACACGTCAGAATGCCTCACCACGACAATAGCGAGGTGCCCACCATCAACAACAAGGCGCTCTTCCCTGGGGACAACGAGGTTATCCACGAGAGTTACGCAGACTCCGATTACGACAATCAGGTATCTCCTGATGAGGACGATGTCATCCACACTGACGACTATGACGACACTGCATTTGAGGATGTCGCCGATGACAGCGAGCCTATAGATTCAGTATTTGACGTCAAAGAGGATACGGAGAGTACGGAGAGCAAGATCCAGGCATCCCTCGACGAGATAGATGCGGCACTTGAATCCGCAAAGAAATACAAAGATTAATACTCACGGAATAACGTGATATACAAAAAGCACATGTATCAGTTTCAATCTGATACATGTGCTTTTATATTTGTCTGAATTTTTTTAATCTGCTTATAAGTATGCTTTCAGCACATCCACCTTGTCCAGCTTCTCCCATGGGAGATCAAGATCTGTTCTTCCGAAGTGTCCGTAAGCTGCTGTCTGCTTGTAGATAGGTCTTCTGAGGTCAAGCATCTTGATGATACCTGCTGGTCTTAAGTCAAAGTGCTCTCTAATGATCTCGACAAGCTTCTCATCTGAAAGCTTTCCTGTGCCAAATGTGTCTACCATGATGGATGTAGGTCTTGCAACACCGATAGCGTATGAGAGCTGTATCTCACACTTGTCAGCCAGACCTGCTGCAACTATGTTTTTAGCCACGTAGCGGGCCGCATAAGCCGCTGAACGGTCTACCTTGGTACAATCCTTGCCTGAGAAGGCTCCGCCGCCGTGACGGGCATATCCGCCGTATGTGTCAACGATGATCTTACGTCCTGTGAGACCACTGTCTCCATTTGGTCCACCTATTACGAATCTTCCTGTTGGATTGATGAAGAACTTGGTATTCTCATCGATGAGCTCCTGTGGAAGAACCTCGTCGAATATATACTTCTTAACGTCAGCGTGGATCTGCTCCTGGCTGACTTCCTCTCCATGCTGTGTTGAGAGAACGACTGCATCAAGTCTTACAGGCTTGTCATTCTCATCGTACTCAACTGTTACCTGTGTCTTACCGTCCGGTCTTAAGTATGGGAGTGTTCCGTTCTTTCTTACCTCTGTGAGCTTTCTTGCAAGCTTGTGGGCAAGTGCTATTGGATATGGCATGTACTCAGGTGTCTCATTTGTTGCAAATCCGAACATCATACCCTGATCTCCGGCACCGATCGCCTCGATGTCATCCTCGCTCATGAGATGCTCCTTTGCCTCGAGCGCCTTGTCAACTCCCATGGCAATATCTGATGACTGCTCGTCTATGGCTGTGATAACGCCGCATGTATCGCAGTCAAATCCGTACTTTGCTCTGTCGTATCCGATCTCTCTGATCGTCTCACGAACGATCTTCTGAATATCCACATAAGCGTTGGTTGTGATCTCTCCCATGACAAGCACAAGACCTGTCGTGATGGATGTCTCACATGCCACACGGCTCATTGGATCCTGCTCCATCAGTGCGTCAAGCACTGCATCTGATATCTGGTCACAGATTTTGTCAGGATGTCCTTCTGTTACTGATTCCGATGTAAATAATCTTCTTTCCATACTACTTCCTTTCCTTTTTGTACATAAGAAAAACCGCTTCGTATGAGCGGTTTGATCGTGTCTGTCAAGCCTCTCATTGTTCGAGCACAGATCTTGTATCACCTACATATCTGCGTCGCTCAGGTCGGCACCTTCCGAATCTGACATCGGGGTTGCCATGGCTTCTTCGTCCCTTCTGACTCCACCATTCTGAATAAGAGCGTTTTTCTAATATCTATAAATGCAATCATTACTCTATATCATTGAGAGTTATTAGTCAACATATTTTTGGGGGAAATGATGCTTAATGAATTATTTTCCATATAAACCATATAAGCAGCAAATGCAGGGGATAAAACAGGTAGAAAAAATACTTGAGCTTCATCCTTCCTCTCTCTCCGCTGTACATATTCACAGGTATCATCGCCAGCAGAGCGTATAGCTGATTCATGCCCAGGCAGAGAATGTATACCAGCGAACTGAGCACCACGATCTCAATGTTCTGCTTCTTATTGAAATATGCCAGAGTATAAGCATCCGCTCCACTCCGCTCCTTCTCGATCAGATAGAACATAACTATGATTCCCACTCCCGCCATGCCGTAGTCGAATCTCAGGAACTCCGCCAGAAGTGCTGCGGCCAGTACGATCTCGACCTTCCATCTTCCGATTGGCCCCCGGCTATCCATGGCGTATATGGCAAACAGTCCGGCTGTCAGGGTGAAGAATATGTTCTGAGCCCCCGGATACCAGATCGTATCGTGCATTGCCAGATCAAATGGTATCTCTGACACCACCGCAAATATTCCAAGTCTCAGAAGATACCTCCTCACGTCGGATGTACGCAGAAGCCCCTGTACAAGCAGGAATGCAAATACAGGAAATGCCAGACGCCCCACAGCGCGCATTATGTAGTTGTTATCCATGAATACTATGCCTATGTGATCTACGGCCATACACACACAGGCTGTCAGCTTGAGCGCATTTGACGACAGCCGCCTCAGCCCTCTTTCCTCAGTTTCTTCATTATACTCCATATACAGTCCTTTCCTACCGCCTGCTCTTTCTATCAGTAACACCGTAACAGAAAAAACAGCACATGACTTATGTTCATCATGTGCTGCTCTTCTCACAAAACCTTATATATCTATCTTCAATCGTCTAGATTCTCTTTCTGAGAGCCTTAGACAATGCTGACAGCTCCTCTGTATCAGCCTTACCCGGTATCCAGGTCATAGTCACGTTGTCCTTGATGTATCTTGGAACAAGGTGCATATGGAAGTGGAATACAGTCTGACCTGCTGCCTCGCCGTTGTTCTGAAGGATATTCAGTCCGTCCGGATTCAGCTCAGCCTTCTGTGCCTTTGCCACCTCTGTAGCTATAGTAAATATCTTGGCTGCTGTCTCAGCATCCATGCTGTATATATTGTCAAAATGTTCTTTCGGGATAATAAGCGCATGGCCCTTGTTAGCAGGATTCACATCAAGTATTACTCTGCAGATACTATCCTCATAAACTGTCGCTGATGGAATCTCACCGTTGGCTATCTTACAAAAAATGCAATCGTCCTTATTCATATAAGTTTTACCTCCTCATTGCCTCTATCCATTGTAAACCATCTGACAAAATATTACAAGCACCAAAGAGAACACCAGTTTTATACACTAGTCAAATAATTCTATAATATTGACATGTAAAATTCATTTTTCCTGTCCCTGCCCTGCGGAAATGTCTTTCTGGCACCGGCTATGACCGCAGGATCCAGCTCCGCAACGAGCAGTCTGTCGCTCACCCTCTCCGCCATCTCATTGCCGTAGACATCATATATATGTGAGCTCGGGACATATCTCTCCCTTTTACCCATGCCCACTCTGTTCACGCCTATCACGTATGCCTGATTCTCAATGGCCCTCGCCCTGAGCAGCGCTTCCCACTGGGCAACTCTCTCCTCAGGCCAGTTGGCTATCACAAGTATGGCATCGTAAGAATCCCTCGCCGCCGAAAATATCTCCGGGAATCTGAGATCATAGCATATGTATCCGCCCAGCCTCAGATCCTTGACATTCGCCTGACAAATACGGCTGCCTGCCCGGTACACCCTGTCCTCACCGCTGAACGAAAAAGGATGTATCTTTGCGTAATCCATGATCACCTCATCACCGCTGACGATCGCCAGCTTATTTTCAAATACCTTCCTTCTGCTCTCATCAAACTCACCGCTTCCATCTGCCATGAAAGCTTCTATATAACCAAATACCATGGCCATATCGTATTTCCTGCTGTTCTCCATGAAAAACGAAACGCTCTCCGGTATCTCACCATCCCTGTACGCCTCCCACATGCGCGCGGGCATCATGGTAAATCCCGTCAGCGTCATCTCAGGAAACACCAAGAGCTCAACGCCATTCTCATATGCCTCCTGCATGACCTCAAGACAGTGCTCCCTGGCATACTCCTTATCCTCGTATCCAATATCGATCTCCGTGATTCCGACCTTTATCATATCCCGCCTCCTGTGTATACACTCTGTATATCGTTCGAATTCTATATTAAGTATTTTACACAATAACGTGTGTTTTGCAAATGTTAACCTGTGTTTAAAATTTATGGTTGACATTCCTCCCATGTGTATATATAATGTCAACCATAGCCCTTGTGTATAGGTTAACAAATCCAGGCAGTATTCGTCATCAGCCCGTCGAAACTACCTGGATTTGTTGTGAATAAGCTGTACACAGGCATTACAATCATTGGAGGATTATTACAAATGAAAAAAGCATTTACCACTGTAGAGCTGGTCATGATGGCCATGTTCACTGCAATTCTGTGTGCATCCGCTTACCTGAGCATTCCAACACCGCTCCCTAACGCAGCACACATCACATTACTCAACTTTATGATAATTCTGATAGCTCTCGTATTTGAGCTCAGAGACTCAACGATCATAATAGCACTTTGGATGATCATGGGTGCCATCGGCGTTCCTGTATTCATCGGCGGAGGCGCAGGCCTTGGATATCTGTTCGGAGTATTCGGTGGATACACCTTCTCATTCATCATTGCATCAATCGTAGTCGGTCTCATCAAAGGCAAAAAGTACAAGAGACTTAAGTATACCATCGTTGCGATCATAGGTGTCGTGATCATTGATATCGTGGGAATGATCTGGTGGAAGTTCAACGGTAACCTCACATGGAAGGTTGCATTCTTATCAGGTTTCGTGGCATTCATTCCACTCGACCTCGTTAAGGCTGTCATCGCCGCACAGCTCGTTCCACTGTTCAAGAGACTTCTCCCTGAGAAGGACGACAAAGAGGCCAATGAACAGGCAAAAGAAGCCTGATTAATGGAAATACACAAACTTAAGTGCAATTATAGCTGTCGGCTATTATTGCACTTTTTTGTTACCATCTCGTTTAGTAAACATATTTACTAAAATTAAAAGGGTCACAAACCCGTATGTTATCATTTTTGCGGGTGATCGAATGCAGTATATGGAATTTAGCAAGGATAAAAAGTATATAGAAAGAATCCGGGGACTGCGGGAAGATCATGACTTTACACAACAATATGTTGCCCGCTATCTGAACACCTCACAGACCATGTACGCACGTTATGAAAGGGGCGCAAGCGCGCTGCCAATCCATCACCTTATATATCTCACCGAGTTATATAACGTGTCATCCGATTACATTCTTGGAATCACCAACAACCCTGTTCCATACGAAGAATATTACAGAGAAGCCGCTGTCACCGACCAGGATCCCAGATCACCGGGAAAATACGATATACACTGGAAGGGCAACAGCTAATTCTTTCCCGCACATTTGACCACTATCAACCTGTCACCGGCTTTCACGTCATCCCCCTCAAGGCTGTTGAGCTTTCTTATGGAATCAAGACTGGAATAATACTGTTTTGCGATCGACCATATGCTGTCACCGTCACGCACAACATAGCCCACTATACCTGGCGCCACCGCTTTCTTCTTCATATCGACCGGAGCCACCGTCATGTCATCGATAAGCTCTATCTCTTTCCGGGTAAATATGGTCATTCCCATATCCACTATGGCTTTTATCTCCACCTCGTCATTGCCCGGCAGCGCCGCCGTGATCTGATTGAGTGCAGGGGTAATCCTGATGGAATCCTGAGTTCTGAGCGGAACAGTCTCCACCCTGTATGAAAATGGAGCTACCACCTCCATCTGACACAGAGGTCTGCTGTCATCCGATGACACATAAAGAACTGCCGCCTTCACAGCACCCTCGACGACCACGGCGTCATCCGCCGGCCTGACATCGTCTATATCCACACTGCCCGTCACATTTACGATCTGGAGAATGGACGGCTGGCTGCTCTTGAGCCTCTCCTTCTTCACGACCCTCGTCTTTGCATTGTTTCTCATGAGAAGGTTCTCGTAGCTGAATCTGCTCCTGACGGGATCGACCTGCGCAGAATATGAGAACATATCCTTGAGAAGGTCTGCCTCCACGTCCTCGTACACCTTGATGTCCACATTGAGGCTGCTCTCCACCTGGAGTATCCTGTCCTCACCGCCGTCATTTGCACGCACGGACACCGAACCGCGGGATGCGGTTATCATATCGTCCAGTATCATATCCTCGTCTATTCCA
The DNA here is from genome assembly GCF_040915325.1 of Coprococcus sp. RTP21281st1_F1_RTP21281_210402. Taxonomy (NCBI): domain Bacteria; kingdom Bacillati; phylum Bacillota; class Clostridia; order Lachnospirales; family Lachnospiraceae; genus Coprococcus; species Coprococcus sp. RTP21281st1_F1_RTP21281_210402. The sequence continues at coordinate 13,506 of NZ_JBCPDQ010000006.1, read as the reverse complement.
TCGCAGTTCACAGTGTCCTGGAACTCCCTCGTGGCGCTGACATACTGCACCGGAGCCACCTCGTCATCCGGCTTGTATATGACAAATATGTCCATCTTGCCGCTTATATGTACCCCCACGTCCGTGGCACGGCTCTCTATCTCCGAGAAGTTCACCTGATCCCACAGCACACGTCCGATATTCGGCTTATTTGCCGGGATCTCTATGTCCTCCTTTATCTTCATTATGTCTCTGGAAGACGCCGCAAGATTTGTAAAGCTTACCTTCTCCGTCATGCACTCTATACCAGAGCCGTTTGCTATGCCCACGGCGCCCTCTGCGGTGATCTGCTGGCACGCCCAGAGCTTCACGCCCACAAGCCCTCTCACCTCGTATTTTCTGGAATTTATCACGGTCACGTACAGATCCTCCAGCACACCCTGTACGGAAACCTTATCTCCCAGCGACAGTTCATCCGCATTTATCGTCTCCTCAAATGGCAGTTCTCCGTCATGGCTCTCAAATGAATCCCCCTCCCGGTCCGTCTGGTATAGGATGGCGTAGCTCACAGTTCCTGTGATGCGCGCCTTGCCCTCCATGACGTCTATGTTTTCTATCGTCACCTGTCCTTTGCTGGCTATCTGTCTGTCTATATCCCCCTTCACATCAGGGACATTGAAATCATCATCCACGGTAAACTCAACATATTTTGCCGCCTTAAGATTCGTCGTTGTGATCCTGTTCTTAGTAAGCTCCATATTTTCCCCACCTTATTTTTTATGATATACCGTTCTACTTGAATACAACCGGAAGATCCATCTTCACTATCCTGACCACCATATAAGGAAATGATACATTGTCCCCCTTCACGCCATCCGTCGGAGTCGCCACCTGCCTTAAAACTCCCTTGATGTAAATGGCATTGTCGTCCTTGTACATCTCCTCCAGAGTCACCCCAACGTCATCCCTCTCCTGCATGCCCGCAGCGATGACTATATATGTATATGTGCTGTTTGAATATACGAGATTAAATGGGTTTTCCTTCTTTTTGTCTATGATGGTAACCAGTTCATCCGGCAGCATGGTCTCATCGCACACGTCATAGAGCAGCGGCTCACCACTGTCCGACACCTCAAACCTTGCACATCCAACGCAGAATATCATGAGCTCCAGTGCTG
>NZ_JBCPDQ010000006.1:0-12199 GCF_040915325.1 Coprococcus sp. RTP21281st1_F1_RTP21281_210402 | reverse complement strand
GTATATGTACCCCATTTGCTCTTTATGTCTGTAAACGCAAAAAAGAGGCGGGATATCCTGTTTGATATCCCGCCTCCGTATCAGAAGCTCGTCCTTCTGTATATTATTCTGTCATTCTACTCTGCGTCTGCAGGTGCGCTCTTCTCAGCCTCGATCTCGGCCTCAGCCTCTGGTGTGACCTCGATTCCAAGCTCAGCGAGCTGTTTGTCGTCTACATAGTCAGGCGCATTTGTCATGAGACATGATGCATCCTTTACCTTAGGGAATGCGATTACGTCACGGATAGAATCCTGCTTTGCCATGAGCATGACCAGACGGTCAAGACCATAGGCAAGTCCTGCGTGAGGTGGTACTCCGTACTTGAACGCATCCAGAAGGAATCCGAATCTCTCGTGAGCCTGAGCCTTTGTAAAGCCAAGGCACTCGAACATCTTCTCCTGAATGTCATCCTGATGGATTCTGACTGAACCTCCACCGATCTCATTTCCGTTTAATACTATATCATAAGCCTTTGCACGAACCCTGCCCGGATCAGAATCGATGTACTGAAGATCCTCCTCCATAGGCATGGTAAATGGATGGTGCATAGCTGTGAATCTGTTCTCCTCGTCTGACCACTCAAGAAGTGGGAACTCTGTGATCCACACGAATCTGTATACATTCTTGTCCACAAGTCCCATGAGCTCTGCCAGATGGCATCTCAGTGCGCCGAGGACTGTCCATACGATCTTTGTCTTGTCCGCTGCGAACAGAAGCAGGTCGCCAGGCTTTCCATCCATGGCTGCCACAAGGGCGTTCATCTGCTCCTCTGTCATGAACTTGGCAAATGATGACTTGTAGCTTCCATCCTCGTTGATAACTATATATGCAAGTCCCTTTGCGCCGTATGTCTTTGCATACTCGATAAGGGCATCTATCTTCTTTCTAGGCATGCTTCCCTGTCCCTCGGCATTGATACCGCGGACTGTTCCGCCATTTGCAAGGGCACCTGTGAATACTCCGAACTCACAGTCCTTGACAACATCGCTGACATCCTTGAGCTCGAGTCCAAATCTGAGGTCAGGCTTATCTGAACCAAATCTGTCCATTGCCTCCTGCCATGTCATTCTCTGAATTGGAAGCTGGATGTCGAGATCAAGTATCTCCTTGAAGAGCTTTGCAAGAAGACGCTCATTTACATCGATTACATCGTCAACGTCAACAAATGAGAGCTCCATATCCATCTGGGTGAACTCCGGCTGTCTGTCTGCACGGAGATCCTCGTCACGGAAGCATCTTGCGATCTGGAAATATCTGTCGTAACCAGAGCACATAAGAAGCTGCTTGAAGAGCTGTGGTGACTGTGGCAGAGCGTAGAATGTACCAGGGTGTACACGGCTTGGCACAAGGTAATCTCTCGCTCCCTCTGGTGTTGACTTGGTCAGCATAGGTGTCTCTATCTCAAGGAATCCCTCATCTGCCATGAACTGTCTGGCGATGGTGGCTACCTTACTCTTCATGATAAGATTTCTCTGGAGGTCAGGACGTCTGAGGTCGAGATATCTGTACTTGAGCCTTATCTCCTCCTTGGTCTTGCTGTTCTCCTCTATAGGGAATGGAGGTGTCTCTGCCTCTGACAGTATACGGAGGCTGCTTGCAACGACCTCGATGTCTCCTGTTGCAAGGTTCTCATTCACTGCACCCGCACGCTTGCACACTGTTCCCTCGATGGCTGCAACGAACTCTGAACGGAGCTTTCCTGCCTTCTCGAAGCACTCTGCGCCACACTGTGACTCCTCAAATATAACCTGTAATATTCCACTTCTATCTCGAAGATCTACAAAGATTATTCCACCTTTATTTCTGCTCTTCTGAACCCAGCCCATCACGGTAACTTTCTCACCTATGTTGGCACTGCTAACCTCTGTACATCTGTGGCTTCTCTTAAGCCCCTGCATAGATTCTGCCATCTTACGCTATCCTCCTAAAATTAAAAACTTTCCTTATGTCACTATACACTTTTTTCATTTTTCGTCAAGACCTGGAATATCGCCGTGAAGCACCTGATCCACCCTGCTCATGATGTCTGTGGTGTTGATCAGCCGCTGGAACGCCAGGAACGCCCTCATGTCGAAGTGTCTCACCTCATCTATCACCATTCCAAATGCCGTATCCGCGTCAAATGCCTTCCTGTATGGTCTGTCGCTGACCAGTGCACTGAACACATCGCACACTCTGATAAGTCTTGCGCCGAGTGGTATCTCCTCGCCCCGCATCCTGTACGGATATCCCGAGCCGTCATAGTTCTCATGGTGATAGTGCACCATATCCACTATGTCCTGATCGTAGCCCTCACGCTTAAGTATCTCCGCGCCAAGCTTGGCATGCAGCCTGACGTATCTCATCTCCTCGATCTTCATCGCACCCTGCCGCCGTCCATATATGTAAGGACTCACCTGCAGCTTGCCCACATCGTGCAGCATTCCCGCCACAGCAACCTTGTGTATGAATTCCTCATCACAGCCCAGCTCCCTCGCCAGCTCAGATGCCAGTACACTCACACACATTCCATGGCGCACCGCATCATTCATATCAACTGAATAGCATTCTTCTGCATCCTTCTCCAATGCTAATCCCATATAAATCCCGCTTTCTTACGCTCGATCATCTCATCTATTCGAGCTATATAATCGTCTACACTCTTACAATTCTCTATTCTGTCTATACGTGTCCCCTCTGTCACTCCGTCATGTCCTGGTCTCACCACAAGCTTCGATGAACTTCCGGCACCGAGACCGATGATGTCAGTCCTCTCCTCCATGATGAGTATATTGTACAGGCACTCAAGCCCCGGCTTCGAGTAACCCACGTTCTCCAGATTGCCGGTCATGTTCTTCTGTCTGTACAGATAGTATGGATCAAGCCCCATCTCAGCCGCCGCCCTCGTAACAGCACCGAGCTGGCTGTCTATATCCGACTTCAGGGTGTCACGGTATTTGTCCATCTCTATGTTCAGATTCGCCGCCCTCTTGATGGCAAGGGTGTGAACCGTCAGACTTTCAGGGGAAAGCTCCTTCACCTGTCTCAGCGTGTTCTCCACACTGTCCGTGTCCTCTCCCGGAAGTCCCACTATCAGATCCATGTTGATGTTGTCAAAGCCCGCTCTCCGGGCATTCTCCATGGCTATGACCGTCTGCTCCGGCGTATGTGCCCTGCCTATGGTCCTTAGTGTCTCCTCGTTCATGGTCTGTGGATTTATGCTTATACGCGTCACTCCGTGGCGCTTCATGACCTCAAGCTTGTCAAATGTGGTACTGTCCGGTCTGCCCGCTTCTATGGTGAACTCCCTCACCTGTGACAGGTCAAATGACTTCTCTATCATGCTGCAGAGTCTGTCCATATGCTCCGCAGATATGGATGACGGCGTTCCGCCTCCCACATATATTGATATGAGCCGTTTTCCGGAATACGCCTCCGCAACGTATGCCATCTCTTTCTCGACTGCGTCCAGATATGCATCCACCTTATTCTTATATACCGCGATCGGATATGAGGTAAATGAACAGTACAAACATCTTGTCGGACAGAACGGTATGCCTATATACAGACAGTATTCGTCCTCCTCCGCCACAGAGTCTATGATTTTCTTCTCCCTGTCAGCCACCGCCACTGCCAGCTCGGCTTTCTCACGGGAGGTTCCATATATCTCCTGGTAGTTTCCTATTATATCCTCTGAGGTCATCCCGGCTTCCATATAAGACACAGCTATCTTCGTAGGTCTGATACCCGTCAGGGAGCCCCACGGAAGTCTGCGGTCTGTATACTCCGAAAGCATGTTGTATATCGCCAGCTTTAACGGATTCCTCACGGCACTCTTATCCCGGCAGTCGCCATCCACAGGGATCTGTGTGCTGCATGCCAAAGTCCGCTCTCCTCCGTCTACTACAGAATACAGCTCTATATTTATTCTATTGTCATCTATATCCGCCACAAGCTCCTTGTCTATCTCCGCCTTAAGCTCCGGCTTTTTGTCAAATATCTCCGGGACCACTATTCTTTCACCGCCGTAGAAGGCCTGGAGACTCACCCGGAGATCATTGTTGTAATCTTCTATATTCTGTATCAGTAATATCATATTTCCACCATGATCCGCCCATCAGAAGAACGGATTCATCTTCTTCTCTTTTCTTATAAGTGTTGTCTCCCCGTGTCCAGGGTACACCACGGTATCATCAGGAAGCACAAACAGCTTCTCTCTTATGTTCTCGAGCAGCGCATGCTCATCACCTGTAGGGAAATCCGATCTTCCCACACTGTATTTGAACAGCGTATCCCCTGAGAACAGTATATTCTCTGACTCGAAGTAATAGCACATTCCGCCTCTGGTATGTCCCGACACACTGATGCATCTCATCTCAGTGCCAAGCAACTTCTTCACACTGCCGTCGCTCAGATAGTGATCCGTCTCAGTCTCTATCACCTTTTCAAATACACTGGTCATCATCGCCGACAGGTTCACCCTGCCGTTGCCGAGAACTTCCTTCTCGTCCTCCGAAGCATATGTATCCGCGCCTGTGAGCTTCTTCAGATCTCCCATCGCCGCCATGTGATCCACATGACCGTGGGTGAGATAAATGCCAACGCAGGTATACTCATTTTTCTTCAGTGTGTTGTATATATAATTCGCATTCCATGAAGGATCAATGACTATCGCCTCCCCGGTCTGCTCATTTGCCACTATATAACAATTCGTCTGGAATCCTCCCAGCTCACTTCTGATAACTTTTAATTCCGCCATATAAACCTTTCCGGCCATCAGCCCGTAGTTCTCTCTATATCAATTATATTATCAACATTCCTTATCTTGGCAATTATCGTATTCAACTGTTCCTTCGACTTGATCGCAAATGAGATCGTGATCGTAGCCTTGCCCTGCTTGCTTGTACGGCTGTTGATACTGTTTACGTTTATATTTGCCTCGCTGAGGATCTTGGTTATGTCAAATAATATGCCGTTTCTGTCATCTGCATATATATTTATCTCGGTCATGTATGTGTTCGATGCAACAGCGTCATCCTTCCACTCGGCCTCGATGACTCTGGCTCTGTCCGCCTCGCTCATGCACAACACATTTACACAGTCGGTACGGTGTATGGACACACCTCGTCCTCTGGTGATAAATCCTATGATCTCATCCCCCGGAACAGGTGAACAACACTTGGAGAATCTCACGGCAACGTCATCTATGCCGTTTACGATTATTCCACCCTTGCCGGTATGGTTGCCATGGTTCTTCTTCACCGAATACTCGTCCAGAACCTCAGCGTTCGTGGCAGTCTGTGGCTTGTGCTCCTTGTTGTACTCATCAATCAGACGGTTTACTATCTGACCTTCCTTGATTCCGCCATGTCCAACGGCGGCAACTATGGAATCCCAATCCTGGAAATTGTACTTCTTGTATATCTTCTCCTGATACTCAGGCTTTGAGTACATGGAGTAGTCTATTCCCTTTGATTTGCAGTAGTTCAGTATGAGCTCTCTTCCGCGGCTGATATTCTCATCCTTGAGCTGATGCTTAAACCACTGGTTGATCTTTGTCCTCGCCTGTGTACTCTTGACTATACTCAGCCAGTCACGGCTTGGTCCTGTGGAGTTCTGTGAGGTTATGATCTCCACACGATCTCCGTTGTTAAGCTTGGTATCTATAGGAACCTGTCGTCCGTTGATCCTTGCACCGACCATCTTGTTGCCCACCGCCGTGTGAATGGCATAGGCAAAATCTATAGGTGTGGATCCGCTAGGAAGGTTCTTAACATCTCCGGCAGGAGTAAAGCAGTATACCTGTTCAGCAAAGAGATCAAGGTCAGTCTTGACAAAGCTCATGAACTCCTTGTTGTCATCGGTATCCCTCTGCCACTCAAGGATCTGACGGAGCCAGGAGAGCTTTTCCTCCTCCTTCTGCATGACCGTACCGGTTATGTTCTCCTTGTACTTCCAGTGCGCAGCGATACCATACTCAGCCGTTCTGTGCATCTCGTAGGTTCTTATCTGTATCTCAAATGGCTGTCCCTCAGGTCCGATCAGTGTGGTGTGAAGGGACTGGTACATGTTGGACTTAGGCATGGCTATGTAGTCCTTGAATCTTCCCGGAATAGGCTTGTACATCTCATGAATGATACCCAGTGCTGAGTAACAGTCCCTGACCGTATTCACCTTGATACGTACCGCAAATATATCGTATATCTGATCCAGAGTCTTGTTCTGGTTCTTCATCTTCTTATATATACTGAAGAAATGCTTTACTCTTCCGTCTATCTCAGCCTCAAGTCCGGCATTATCGATATGCTTCTTGACATCGGCAACGACCCTCTTGATATAAGCATCCCTCTCGGTAAGCTTCTCATCTATCTGCGCCTTGAGATCCTTGTACACATCCGGCATGAGGTACATCATGGACAGGTCATCCAGCTCGACCTTGATCTTGCTGATACCAAGTCTGTGTGCGATAGGCGCATATATATCCATGGTCTCTCTGGCCTTCTCTATCTGCTTCTCCGGTGACTGATACTGGAGGGTTCTCAGATTGTGGAGTCTGTCCGCCAGCTTTATCAGTATGACTCTGATATCCTTCGCCATGGAGAGGAACATCTTACGCAGATTCTCCGCCTGAACCTCTATCTTGTCCGTGGTCATCTTGAGCTGTGTCAGCTTCGTAACTCCATCCACAAGGAAAGCAACCTCCTCGGAGAACTCCGCTGCTATCTCCTCAGATGTCATGACTGTATCCTCAACGACATCGTGAAGTATTCCAGCCACTATCGTCTCCTTGTCAAGCTCGAGCTCTGCCAGGATTATGGCCACATTCAGAGGGTGCATGATATAAGGCTCCCCGGACTTTCTGAGCTGTCCCTTGTGGGCAGCGTCCGCCACCTTATATGCCTTCTCTATCATAGTGATGTCGGCAGATGGGTGATATGTGAGTATCCTTGAGATAAGCTCCTTATACAATTCCTCCGGCGGTGTAAAATCTGCCGGTGTGGACAGATCTATCTCTCTCTTCGCCTTCATCTGCTTATTCGCCTGCTCCTCCAGCTTTATAAGTTCATTCTGAGGAACATTCTTGCCAGACGCAAGAGCCTTCTCGATGGCTGCTATTCCATCCTTCGTGGCCTGCTCCGAGGTGATAACACCTGCTTCCGCAGCTCTCTTCGTCTCCTGAGCTATTATATTGTCCTGTGTCTTATCCAATGTCTCTCCCATATGCTCACCACACTTCCTGTTTTATTCTGCCCTGATCATTCTCCCTCAAACTGTACTACTGAAGCCACGTCATATTTGGAAAGTCTCTCTCTTCCCTTCAGGTCTGTCAGCTCTATGAGGAATACCATCTTGACTACTATTCCGCCAAGGCTCTCTATAAGCTTAGCCGCAGCCTCTATGGTTCCACCTGTTGCAATAAGATCATCCACCAGCACGACCTTCTCACCCGGCTTGATGGAATCCTTATGTATCTCTATAGTAGCCTGTCCATACTCAAGATCGTAAGACATCTCCACGGTCTCTCTCGGGAGCTTGCCCTTCTTTCTCACGAGAACAAGTCCCTTGCCGTTCTTGTATGCCAGCGGTGCTCCAAATATAAATCCTCTGGACTCTGCTCCGGCGATGACATCGTAATCTACTCCCTCCAGCAGCTTATCCATCTCATCGATGGCCAGCTTCATGCCCTCAGGATCCTCAGTTACACTTGTCACATCCCTGAATATGATTCCCGGCTGTGGAAAATCAGGAATACTCTTGATATACTTTTCTACCTCACTCATCTTACGTCCTCCTGTATGATATATATTACAAATGTACTTAATAATATTCTCATCAAAGTCAGCTTATATTCCCTTGTTATAGGCCTCCATCTTCATCTGGAGTGAACGTCTTCCCATATATTCATTGATGGTCGGATAGTATGCGACATCTATCACTACGGCGTTCGGCTGACCATTTAACATTTTAACACATTCATCCTCTCCAAACCACTGTTTTATGTTATTCACAAATGTATCCGGATCAAAATCTATGGCATCCACGCACCTTCCGTACCAGGTATCAAGCTGGAGCTTCAGAAGATTTTTGTTTCTTCCAAGTATCTGCGCCCTTCGCACCGGTACTGCCGCCTGTGCAAACAGCGGTTTCCTGTTACCCTTTCCGTATGGTTCAAGCCTCTCGATCTGTTCCGTCAGCTCTATGCTGTTGTACGCCAGCGGCATGGTCACATCTATCATCAGCTTAGGTGTTATATCTTCATCCGTCAGCACCGCCGCTTCATTGAGCTTCCGCCTCAGCTCGTCAAGCCTCTCCTTCTCTATGGAAAAGCCCGCCGCCATGGCATGTCCGCCAAATGCAGTGAACATCTCCCGGAACCGGTTCAGCTCCTCGAACATGTTGTAGCTGTCTATGGATCTTCCCGATCCTTTCAGTATCCCCGGCGTCTCTGCGTCCGTGAACACCATCGCAGGTCTTGTGTATGCCTCCTTGAGCCTGCTGGCGATTATTCCCACAACGCTCTCATGTACAGCCGGTATATACACCACAAGCACCTTGTCCGCAAGGGTAGCCGCCTGTCCGAACTCTCCGTTCACAGTGGCTGTCTCAAGCATATCTGTGATATGCCGGGCTCCGGCCTCCGTCATGTTCTTTCTCTCATTGTTGACAGCCAGCAGTTCCCTAGCCCTTGCCTCGGCGACATTTGGATCTCTCTCAAGCAAGAACTCAAGGCTCTGTTTCGCATCCCCCAGTCTTCCCGCCGCATTGATGCACGGCCCTATCAGAAATCCCAGATCATACGTTGATATCTTCTTCTCATTTCTGCCGCTGAGCCTCATGAGGGCATTCAGACCCGGATTGCGGCTGTCCTTCAGACTTTCAAGGGCATATTTTACATAGAGTCTGTTCTCATCCACCAGATCCATCATGTCACAGTTGGTAGCCAGCCCCAGGATCTCCATGAATTCATTTACCTCGCGCTCGGCTATCCCGCATATCCTGTACATGTACTGGATGAGCTTGAACGCAACGCCGGCCCCGCACAGCCCCTTGAATGGATATTCACAGTCCTGCCTCTGATTGTCTATGACCGCATCCGCCTGGGGCAGCATATATACCCGCTCGCCGCCATCACTCTCCTCAAATGGGATCTGATGGTGATCCGTGACGATGACCGTAAGCCCGCGCTCCTTCGCATATCTCACCTGTTCTATCGCCGCTATTCCATTGTCGCAGGTTATGATAGTATCAACACCATCCGCTATGGCGGCATCTATAAGTCTTTTATTTATTCCGTATCCATCATGCACTCGATGTGGAATGTCGTAATCCACCACGGTGCAGTCATCAGCGCAGCTTCCGTGCAGCGCCGCCCATGTTCTCCGAAGGCCGAGAAGCAATATATAATTGGAGGTAACCCCGTCCACGTCGTAGTCCGAGATTATCCTTATCCTCCTGTTATCGCTGAGCTTTTCCTTTATTATCTCACCGGCTTCCACCATGTCCTTCATCAGTGCCGGATCGTGCATGGAATCCCAGTCGCCATCAAGGTACATAGCTATGGCTTTCTCCCCGGTGACTCCTCTGTTCGTGATAACCCTCGCCACAACAGGACTCACACCGAACCTCTCGCCTATGGCATTAAAGTCCGCTCTTTTGCCCGCCACTCTCCACTCTGGCTTCTTCACATATTTATCTATTATATCCTTCTGCTCCGGTGTCAATGTCATCTTCTGTTCTCCGTATCATTTTATCGCAGGGACATATCCGCATCCCTGCTGTATCCATCCACATATTTTAGCAGACGCATTATGGTATTACCAGTGTAAATGCCACCATTTTGCCTGTAAATGTTGACATTTCACCTGTTATGTCTATTTGCTTTTTATTGTACAAATGTTATAATAAATATACATTTTTAATATATCTTTTGTGCATTTTGATGGCAGTATCTGGAAGTTCTATCACAAATGCGCAGTGCAAAGGAGGAGATATTTTTATGGCAAACAGATTCGTACTCAATGAAACCTCTTACCACGGAGCGGGTGCCATCGCTGAGATCGCCACAGAGGCAGTCGGCAGAGGCTTCGCCAAGGCTCTTGTGTGCTCAGATCCTGATCTGATCAAGTTCGGTGTGACCAAGAAGGTCACCGATGTTCTGGACGGTGCAGGACTTGCATACGAGATCTATTCCAACATCAAGCCAAACCCTACCATAGAGAACGTGCAGCAGGGTGTGGCCGCATTTAAGGCTGCTGAGGCAGATTACATCATCGCCATAGGCGGCGGATCATCCATGGACACTGCCAAGGGTATCGGCATTGTTATTGCTAACCCTGATTTTGCAGACATCAGAAGTCTGGAGGGTGTTGCACCTACAAAGAATAAATCAGTTCCTATATTTGCAGTTCCAACTACAGCCGGAACCGCAGCAGAGGTAACTATCAACTACGTCATCACAGATGTTGAGAAGAACCGCAAGATGGTATGTGTTGATCCTAAGGACATTCCTGTTGTGGCATTTGTCGATCCTGAGATGATGAGCTCCATGCCAAAGGGACTCACAGCAGCCACAGGTATGGATGCACTGACACACGCAATCGAGGGTTACATCACCGCAGCCGCATGGGAGCTGTCAGACATGTTCCACCTCAAGGCAATCGAGATCATCAGCCGTTCGCTCAGAGGGGCTGTTGCCAATACACCTGAGGGCCGTGCAGATATGGCTCTTGGCCAGTATGTTGCAGGCATGGGCTTCTCAAATGTAGGTCTTGGAATCGTTCATTCCATGGCTCATCCACTGGGAGCTCTGTATGACACACCTCACGGTGTTGCCAACGCGATTATCCTGCCTACTGTAATGGAATACAATGCAGAAGCAACAGGAGAAAAGTATCGTGAGATAGCAAGAGCCATGGGCGTCAAGGGCGTAGACGACATGACCCAGGAAGAATACAGAAAAGCTGCAGTTGACGCAGTACGCCAGTTATCCATCGATGTAGGCATTCCTACAGACCTTAAAGACATTGTAAAGCCAGAGGATATTCCATTCCTGGCACAGTCAGCCTACGATGACGCATGTCGTCCGGGCAATCCAAAGGAGACTAGCGTGGAGGATATCACCAAGCTCTACGAGTCATTGATCTAACTGACCCATTAGATCAAAATATGTCAGTCCTTTGCCGGGACTTACATATTATATATGGGACCTCACCAGTCCCCTTAAACCCCTAAAAACTAACTAAAAGAACTCCTGTTACAGAGATTTTGCTCTCTCTGCATCAGGAGTTCTTTTTTTATTCGTCGGATCCATCTGTCATGCTCTGATGGACTCAAGAATATACTCTTGAAACTCATTCATATTCTTAAATATAAAATCTGCCTTATCCCTCATCTCATCATCCGGCTGCACGAGGTCCGGGATCATGGCAATCTTCATCCCTGCCGCATATGCTGCTCTGACTCCGTTGTATGAGTCCTCCACCGCCCATGCACTCTCCGACTCAACTCCAAGCTCTTCACAGGCCTTCAGGAATATATCCGGTGCGGGTTTGCTCCGATCTACCATGTCTCCACATACAAGCTTGTCGAAGTAATCTATCACCCCGAGGTTGATGAGCTCCATGGTGACTACCTCTTTTCTGGTGGATGTGGCAAGGGCACATGGTATGCAATTATCCCTGAGCATCTTCAGCATGTCCGTAACTCCCGGCTTCAGCACAAGCTCTCCCTCTGCCGCTGCCCGGTGGAATTCCGCCGCCATCTCAACCTTGAGGCTCTCATATCTCTCCTCATCCAATGTATCCTGTCCTTCACCACATCTTCCTTTGTACATCTGCACGAACAGCTTCTTCGCCGCCTCACGGTTGAGTCCAAGGGCAGCCATACAGAAGCTCTCTATGTCCTCTATGCCATATTTGTCCGCTGTCTTCTGCCAGCTCTTGACAACCAATTGTTCTGAATCGAGGATGACTCCATCCATATCAAACACCACTGCTTTACAATTCATATCTCTTCCATCTCCCAATAATACAACAGGCTTCCACAGCATCTCTGCCATGGAAGCCTGTTATCATCTGTCATCTGACATCCGTCCGATAACTTTATTCTAAGTTAGCAACCACCACTTCAAGTGGTGGTTTATTATCAGCCCTCCAAAGGGCTATTGTTACTGCTCGCCCCA
>NZ_JBCPDQ010000005.1:288547-349466 GCF_040915325.1 Coprococcus sp. RTP21281st1_F1_RTP21281_210402 | reverse complement strand
GTACAGAAGCGCATGAGTGCTGGTACATCTATAGAATACAGGTCAGATGAAGTTGATGGCCGTCAGACATTTGGGCATTGGGAGATGGACACTGTAAAAGGTCAGCGTGGTAAAAGTAAGTCATGTCTGCTTGTGCTTACTGAGAGATTTACGCGTAGAGAGATAGTCAGGAAGATTCCAGATCAGGGACCAAAGTCTGTTGTTGCTGAACTTGATAATTTAGAACACCGCCTTGGTGCTATGTTTCCGAAACTCTTTAAAACAATAACAGTTGATAATGGAGTTGAGTTTTCAGACTATCAGGGCATGAAGCGGTCATTGCTCCATGATGGAGACAGGACGAAGATATATTACTGTCATGCTTATAGCAGTTATGAACGTGGCAGTAATGAGAATGCGAACAAGTTAATCAGGCGGCATATACCTAAAGGTGCTGACACTGATAAGTATGATGATATATACATTAAGCACATTCAAGATTGGATGAACGCATATCCCCGCAAGGTTCTTGGATGGTCGTGTGCTGATGACCTGTTTAATAAGGAATTAAAGAAGCTCTATAGTATGTAGTATAGGGCTTCTTGTTATGTGTAAAAATAATGCACGTACTATATCGAATATGGTACGTGCAATTTTTTTTTTGACGTGATCACGACACTGTAATTTAGCGTGCGAAAATAATTTAAAATAATTGTTACTTTACTATTGACAATCTACCTTTTTTGCCTATTTTCAGCTTATTTAAGCATAAAATTGTATCTTAACCCTGCATTTTCACCAAATATGTCATAACTTTCCATGCTAGTTATGCAGTCTTCGTATCATCTTAAATATCACCGAATTCTGGTATATCATAGGTGAATTCTGACAGTAGAATATGATTCCATCCGTCGGTGCGTATATGTCCGTCGTATTCTCGCCCGTCATCGGATTGATGATATTTGCAATTATGTCGCCTCGTACAACCTCGTCTCCCGGCTGGACAAGCTTCTTGAAGAAGCCGGCGGCATGCTCGGACCTTATGCTGAGCAGATCCTCCTCGTCCATGATGGTGGAAATGTATCCCGCATGGCAGTTGTATCTTATAACGCCCATACGTGTCAGGAATCTGAGCACTGAGGACACCGCCTGATTGGCACTCTCACCATTGATGGTGTCGGTAACTCCCGAATATACCGAGAAAGCCTCCGTGCCGCGCATCTGCCAGTTGTAGTTGAGCGTTGCCTTATCATATGATCTAGGCTCCGCTGTCAATACATACGGCATACCGAACTGGCTGGCAAGGCTGTTGCTCTGCTTGCCTGTCTCTATCATCCTGACGTGCGGGATAAACTCACCATCCATATAGAAGCTCGCAAACTGTATTCCGTATGCGTAGCCGGTGACCTTCTCCATCACCGCCGCTGCAATACGGCTTGTCGCCTGACCTTCAGGATTGCCTGGGAATGATCTGTTTATATCTGAATTGTCTGTTATCCAGTATTTCTTGCCCACATTGAACGAGCTGTAATTGATTGATGGTATCAGAAGTATCTTCTTCCCTGATACTATGGCGCCCCTCGCCTCCAGCTCCCCAAGCTTCTTTGCCAGAAGTGAGCTTATGTAGAGCTGCTGAAATTCATTTCCTCTCATGGCACCAACTATGCATGCAGCCTTGTCTCCGCTGCCATAGGAAAATCCCTGTATCTCGTACTCTCCTCTGTAGGCTGTGTTCATGGAATATATGATCTCTTTATTCATGGCCACCTCCGAAAATTCTGGCCACAAGTGACCCCTCTTCTATAACCGGATATTCTCTGAGTGAGAACACAATGCCGCTTCTCGGCGACCTGATGGTCTCCTCCACCGAGCCCGTGAGCACATTTACAATTCTTCCTATGATCTCTCCCTGCTGTATATATTCTGAGTGCTTTGCCACAGGAAGGAAGATTCCGCTGCTCTCAGCATTTACAAATACAACATCCTTGTCTTTTGCAAATTTAGGCTTATGTGCAGTCTCGACTTCGCCCTGCCATATTCCCATCTTCTTCATAAGAGAGAACAGTCCGTCCACTATCTGGTTCGAGTAATCGTAATCTATCTTGAGGGCAACGCCGGACTCCACTACCATACTCTTGACTCCGATCTCGTTGAGGGCATGTGCAAGACTTCCCTCCATGACCGTAGACGACGGATGTATCCATACAACATCCACATTCATGCACGCAACATACGGAGCAAGATCCGATGCCACGTCAGAATTAACCCTGACCTGTGGGATCTCCTTGATGTACACACTGCTGGAATGGACATCAACACAAATGTCCGCCCCCTCTATGTCCTTCATGACCTTTGCCGCTGTGTACTCTCCCACAGTTCCGTCCTTGGAACCTGGGAACAGAGTGTTCATATCAATGTCAAATACCGGCACATCCCTGTACTGCGCCTCAAGTCCCATCGGATTGATAAATGGATATACATCCACGATTCCAGTAAGCTTGTCAAAATCCTTCTTGATCCTTCTGATCAGTTCATAACATATGTACTGTCCGGCAACCTCATCCCCATGTATACCGGACACAATACACAGCCTCTTTTCATTTCCAGTTGGGAAATCCGGAGCCAGATGGTTCTTCTTCACCCTCATGACTTCCCCGATCAGCATGTTAGCTGATACTACAGTTTCTATCATATTTTGTCCACCTTGTATTATTTATTCGTTAGTAATTTTGCAAATTATCCCGGTACATAAAGAAAAGCAGGGTACTTGCCGTATCCTGCTTCTTGTACCTAAGTTATTATACATGATAACTGTCAGTTCTTCAAGGTATGTTGCCTACTCTGTGAGCCTGTTATGCCCTTTTCTTATACTCTATTCTGAGCTTGTCCGCTATGAGTGCGATAAACTCGGAATTTGTCGGTTTGCCTTTTCCCGCATTCACTGTATATCCAAACAAATCGTTGATGGTGTCTATCTGACCTCTGTTCCACGCCACCTCTATGGCATGTCTTATGGCTCTCTCCACGCTGGAGGATGTGGTCTTATATTTCTTCGCTATCGTCGGATAGAGAAGCTTTGTTATGTAGTTCAGCATGTTCACATCGTTGACCGCCATGATGATGCCCTCACGGATGTACTGGTAGCCCTTTATATTTGCAGGAATACCTATATCCCTGATGATATCCGTCACATCGCTCTCTATAGTATTCTCTATCTTGTGTGCCATACTCTTCTCTGTGAGACATGTAAGCTTGTCGTTCAGCCCTGACTCAAGCTCCTTCTTCTTCATATACATCTGTCTGAGTCTTGTCACAAGCTGCACCGGATTGTACGGCTTCAGGATATAATATGTCGCACCCATCTCAAATGCACATCTTATAAGTCTCTGTGATGACACCGATGTGAGTACCACAAATATCGTATTCTGATATTCAGGCAGTTCACTCATATGCTCCATCACTCCCAGGCCATCCATTCCCGAAAGACAAATGTCCAGTATCACTATATCCGGCTTGTAGAGCTTTATTGATTCCACCGCTTCATCCCCGGTGCTGACCATATCAACTACTCTCATCTCGTCCTTTGATGCATATGTGGCGATCTGTTTTGCTATCTGTGTGCTGTCGCCATCAGCAATTACAATTTCGATCCCTTTGTTTCCCATAGTATCTCCCTTGTTATGTATAAATTTACAGGATTAAGCGCTTATCCCAACTACTCTATAATAATATTAAATATGATATAATTTGTCAAGTGCTTTTAATATCATTTTTAATATCACATATTATGACAACATTTTACTACAAATTACCCTGCATTTCTCATCTTCGCTTCCAGTCTTATCTTGTCGGCAATGAGAGCGACAAATTCTGAGTTCGTAGGCTTTCCTTTGCCCGCACTTATGGTGTAACCAAACAGTTCGTTGATAGTCTCTATCTTTCCTCTGCTCCAGGCCACCTCTATGGCATGTCTTATGGCTCTCTCCACCCTTGATGCAGTTGTGCCGTACATCTGGGCGATCGTTGGATAAAGCTGCTTTGTTATAGAATTCAAAATATCCATATCCCCCACAGCTATGACTATCGCGCTTCGGAGATACTGGTAGCCTTTGATGTGCGCCGGGACTCCTATCTCGTGGATTATCCTGGTCACCACCGCCTCCAGCTCATCCGTCTTCTGCTCATTTTCATCCATCTTCAGAAGCTGGGTTGTATTGCTTCCGCGTCCTTTACATGCATCATCAAGCACACCTCTGACCTTTTTCTCATCGTATGGCTGTTCAAGCAGTCTCACCACTGCCTTGTCACCTATCGTCGAAAATACAAAGTCCAGATAATTTCTGTGCTGCTTCGATGAACAGAGCACAAATTTGACATTTCTCAGGTTCTTATTTCCAGATACGCCCTCGACCATATCCGTGATATCCGTACCGGGTATAACCTCGTCCGCGATCACTATGTCTGGCTTATCTTCTGCAATTTTCTTAACAGCTTCGTCACCCTTCTCACAACATCCAATGTACTCATAATCAGGCATATCCTCAAATACGTGCTTTAGCTGTTCAATTTCTCTTTTGTCATGTTTTACCATCATAACTTTAACATGACTCATGTTATACTCCTTCCCAAGTATAATGACGGAATAACAATATTTACTTTTTTATTCCTGTTATTCCACTACGAACATTATATATAAATGTAGTTTTCTTGGGAATATATAGAACTTCGCAAGTTACGACAGCATCAGCTTCCGGAAAACATTTTTTCTACTGCGACTGACACCAGCAGACCACATACGCACATTTAATGAAAAAATGCGGCATATCTTCCCTTTTCGGGTCGATATGCCGCGCATGATCACTTCTCTTTTGTATGTTCTTTTTCTCTGAGTCTTATGATCGCATCATAGGCCGCCGGATTGTGCTCCTTCAGGTGCTCATCCATTCGTTTTCTTCTCGCCTTATATCTGTCGACAAATTCAGGATGCTCGCTCTCAAGCCTGTGAAGAAGCTGGCTCCGCCTGCGCTCGATACGCTCTGCAACAGAGTCCTCATCCTCGCCTGTGGCCCTCACGATCTCCTCTATGTGGGCCTCCATATGCTCAAGCCATTCTTCCTCATCCTGTATATCCATCCGCTTCCAGAAACCGGTCATGAGCTGTTCAACCCCGGTTCCGTTCTTCATACTGCCTATGGATTCACGGATGTGCTTCTCTATGACATCTTCCGCATCATCGCCAAATGCCCACACAAGCTCCTGAGCCATGTGCTCCGCTCTCTTTCTCCTGATGTCATGATAACTGTTATGTACACCAACCAATGGATATGGACTCTCAAGGCCGCAGTCTGACAGTGCTCTCTCCATGGTCTGTCTCACGCATCCTGCCTCTATCATGTCGCCAAGTCCAAGCTTTCTGAGCTGGACGTTGAGCTGGCCTATATGCTCCGTGATATAGAGCTTCACCCCCTTCTCTTTCAGCGTATCATACATGATCCTGAGGGTCTTGGCAGCCGTCACATCCACGCTTCCCATGGCGGACGCATCCACTATTACAGCCTTTGTGTCATCCTGCACCGCATCCATGATATCCTTCTGGAATATGGCTATATTTGCAAAAAACAGGTTACTGCTGAATCTGTAAATAACTATATTCTGTATCGGGTATGCATGCTTGAACCTCTCGAGCGCAAGGAATTCCTCATGTCCAGGTACCAGTCCAAGGAAGCTTCTCGGAGGGTCCGCAGCCTTCCTTATGACTGCGGCAAATGAGAGTATGATTCCTATAAGAACTCCATTTATCGTTCCAAGTACCAGCACACCTAGGAAAGCTCCGCAGAATATGTAGAATTCCACCTTACTCACCTTCCACAGCTTTGCCGCCAGATCAAATTCCAGAGCACTGTAGAGTGCGGAGATGACGATTGCCGTGAGCACCGGAACCGGCAGATAACCTATAAATCCCGTTCCACACACGAGGATCACGATCATCACTACTCCTGCAAATATTCCAGTGAGCTGTGTCCTGCCTCCATACTGCTCACTCATTGTGGTTCTGGACACGGAACCGTTTATCGGACAGCAGCCTGTGAATGCCGCTGCAAGATTTGCCATTCCAAATGCCAGAAGCTCCTGATTATCGTCTATCTTATATCTGTTCTTCTGGGCGAAATTGTTCTCAGCCAGAAGCGTCTCCGCCATGATTACTACTGCTATCGACAGACTGACCGTCATGATATTTGGAAGCATCCTCTCATCTATCTGTGGTACAACGATCTGTGGAAGTCCTCTGCTCACCTCCGACAGACATACTATTCCGTATTCATCCATATCTATCACGCAGGACAGCAACGCTCCCGCTGCCATGACGCATATCGCCATCGGAAACTTTGGTATGAATCTTCTTGAAACAAGCAGTACCGCAAGAGCCGTAAGTCCCATGATTATCGACGGCACATTTACATCTCCTATCGTCTCTGCTATGTGTTCCACAAGCTCGAACAGTTCTCCTGTTCCCGCTCCGGCTCCATAGAGCTTCGGCACCTGCATGAGTATGATGGTGGTGCATATTCCTGATATGAATCCGCCCATGACCGGAGTCGATATGTAATTTACAAGCTTGCCCGCCTTGAACAGGAAGAATACCAGCAGCCACAGCGCCGTAAAGAATGTTATCACAGGAACGACCTGCATCGCCTGCTCTGTTCCCGGCGTAACCCCCAGCGTCACCAGTGCCGCTCCGACCAGCGCCGCAGGCGCGGCATCCACACCGAACACGAACTGCCTCGACGTGGACAGCAATCCAAATATTATGATCGGGAACACCGACCCATACAATCCATATACCGCCGGCAGCCCGGCTATCTGTGCATACCCCATCGATATCGGTATGGACACCGCCGCTATGATAATTCCTGTCAAAAGATCAGAAAGCAAATTCTCTTTTTTATAATTCTTTAGTGTATGACATAATGAAATTTTTGAAACCTTGATTTTCTTGCCCTCCTAGGATGTTTGTGTGTGCCGGTCTGCCTTATGCTAAAG
Source organism: Coprococcus sp. RTP21281st1_F1_RTP21281_210402 (assembly GCF_040915325.1). NCBI lineage: Bacteria > Bacillati > Bacillota > Clostridia > Lachnospirales > Lachnospiraceae > Coprococcus > Coprococcus sp. RTP21281st1_F1_RTP21281_210402. The sequence continues at coordinate 342,446 of NZ_JBCPDQ010000005.1, read as the reverse complement.
TCCGGCACTTCTGTTCTTAATTTTATCACTAAACAGGATTAATTTCACTCCTCCAGCATATTTTCAATAAAAATCCCATACCCCCTGGTTGGATCGTCTACGAATACGTGGGTGACGGCGCCGATTATCTTGCCATCCTGGATGATCGGGGAACCGGACATTCCCTGTACCACTCCGCCCGTCAGGTCTATGAGGGCATCATCGGTCACGTGGAATTCTATATTCTTGTCGGATGAATTCCTGTCCACATACTCTATGTCTATCTCATACTTCTCAAGCTCGCCGCTCATTCTGGAATATATATAAGCCTGCCCCTTGCGGACTTCATGACCTCTGGCTATATACATACGCTCCGCATCGCCGTATTTCGCCTGGCAATAGCTGGTGTCCAGATGTCCATATATTCCACTGGCACTGTTGCCATCAATAATACCGACCAAAGATCTTCTATATGCGATGCTTCCCTGAAGTCTTCCCGGTTCCGAGGAGTATGACTTGCTTATATTTGTAATATCCGTTGTGTACACTCCACCGGTGCTGCACCGCATCATAACTCCCGTATCTATATCCGACACACTGTGTCCAAGAGCCATGAAATTTGTTCCGTCGACAAATGTAACCGTGCCTATTCCCGACACATCATCCTTCACCCACGCGCCCAGCAGATAAGCGCCATTCTCGTTTTTTTCCGGCGTGATGCTACAGACCTTCTCCTCCCCATCCCTTATATATCTCACGGACAAGCTATCACCCTGGCTTTCAGCAACAATATCAAGCAGCTCCAACCTCTTAGATATCTCCATACCGTCTACACTCACAATATAATCCCCTGTACAGACCTTTCCATCAGCAGGGCAACAGGACTCGCCATTTTCATTTTTAAAGCTACACACATCCACCACCAAGACTCCCTCCGTCTTCATATAGATTCCCATCGCCTCGCCGGACGGAACTACAGGCCGGTCAAATATATCTCTTCCAAACTCCGCATCCTTCGTGGTCGCCCTTGACACTACCCCATCAAGTGTTGAGCTTGTCTTCTCTGACCTTCCAACATCCACTCGTCTGTCCACCAACACACATAAAACCAATAGTGCTGCAAGGAGCAACAGATCCGCCACAGCCACCCATATGATCACCTTCTTATATCGCCTCATAATCTATTCCTCCTACATATACTTAAAAACAACTAATAGCTTATAAAAAAAGAGTAACAGCCTTGGCTGTTACTCTTAGTATGTTGTGTTAGGAATAACTTTATATCAGTATTTTTTTGTCTTTTCTGCCATTTGTTTCATCTCGCGGGCATTGCTCATGACTGCCTCAGTTATGGTCACGCCGCCGAGAAGTCTTGCGATCTCCTCTGTTGATTCCTCGTCGTTCAGACGGACGATCCTTGTCACTGTCTTGCCCTCGTCGGCAGACTTTTCTATGAGATAATGACTGTCTGCCATCGCTGCGATCTGCGGAAGATGGGTTATGCTTATAACCTGATGGCTTCTGGAAATAACTGCCATTTTTTCAGCAACCTTCTGAGCTGCACGGCCGCTTATTCCCACATCGATCTCATCGAATACAAGAGTGCCGATATTGTCCTCGGACGCCATGCAGGATTTGATCGCCAGCATGATCCTTGAGAGCTCACCGCCTGAAGCCACGTCATATAACGGTCTCATCTTCTCGCCGACATTTGTCGAAATGACAAAATAGCAGTCATCGATTCCATTTGCCGTACACTCCGGAAGCCTGTCAAATACCATGTCGAACCGAACCTCCATGAAACTCAGATCAGCAAGTGCATCTCTGATGTCTCTGCACAGATTCTCAGCCTGCCTCTGTCTCTCAGCAGTAAGCGCATCTGCTGCCTTGAGCATGGCTTTCTCCACCTTTTTTATTTTGTCTGAAAGTCCTGCTATATATTCGTCATATTCAGACAGCCTTTCATATTCCTTCCTGCTGTCCTCCAGATATTTGAACACCTCTTCCACGGTGCTTCCATATTTTCCCTTTATATCATTGATGACGTCAAGCCTGGACTCAACACTTCTAAACTCAGAATCGTCAAAGTCCATGCTCTGCATGTAATCATTTAATTCAACGTTAAAATCATTCAGCAGCGCGTCAATATTTTCCAACTGGCTATACAGACCGTCTATCTCTCCGTCGAGATCCTTTATACCCTTCATCGATGCCAGAGCTCTGCCGATCTCATTTCCCGCAGATGAAGAAGATTCATAACCTGTAACGCTGTATACATCCGAAGCTGCCGCAACTATATCGCGTGAATTGACCATCCTGTTGTACTGATGCTCAACATCTTCGTCCTCACCAGTCTTTATATTTGCTGACTCGATCTCCGCGATCTGATACTTGAGGAATTCTACCTTTCTGCTCCGCTCCGCCTCATCCATCGAGAGCTCGTCCATCTCACGCCTGAGTGTGACGTACTCTCTGTGACACTCTGCAACCTTCTGCTTCAGGGGATCTATGGATGCTCTGCCATATTTATCCAGAAGCTTCATATGCTCCGCTTTCTTAAGGAGCGTCTGCTGCTGGTGCTGCGTGTGCATATCTATGAGAAGCGCAGATACCTCCCTGAGCTTTGCGGCGGTCACCGCCATATCATTTATAGTGTTGATGGTTCTGGAATTATTTATTCTCCGCGTGATGAGTATCTCGCCATCCTCCGATGGCTCCACTCCCAGATCTCTGATCTGCTCAATCACCTGGGGATCATCCACCAGGAAAAGCAGTTGACAGAAGCCCTCCTTGTCAGGCTCCCTGACTATATCCTTCGGAAGCTTATCTCCCATACCAATCTTCAGGGCTCCCATGATTATGGACTTACCCGCACCGGTCTCACCGGTAAGTATGTTGAGATTATCGGTAAAATTAACATTTGCATCGTCTATGAGTGCAATATTCTTGATATGTACATTAAGTAACATTTGTATCCTCCTGTTGACGCACAGACTTTATTACACATAACATATTACAGAGAGCTGTCATCTCTGCATCTTATCTATCGTCTTCATGACCGAATCGGTCATCTCCCGGCTTCTGACCGCCAGGAATATGGTGTCGTCCCCGGCTATACTTCCGAGGAGTCCATTTATCTCCACATTGTCAAGTGCTGCGGCAACTGCCATAGCCATGCCCGACACTGTCTTGATCACTATCAGATTCTCCGCCGGCACCATGGATAATATGCCAGCCCCGAGAACCTTTCTGTACGACTCTATGGACTCATGTGTTGCCGACTTTCCCAGAGTGTACTTCTGCCTGCCACCCGCCACGGCAACCTTGGTGAGGTTAATCTCTCTTATATCTCTCGATATGGTGGCCTGGGTCGTATTGAAACCCGCCTCGGCCAGCTTCTCCAGCAGTTCATCTTGGGTCTCTATATCATATTGTTCGATTATCGACAAAATCATCGCCTGTCGCTTCTGTTTCATATCACTTTCCCCCAAGCTTGTTTCTAAGTATCTCGTAGAAATTCACGTCACTCGCCTTTACGAGCTGCGTGGTTCTCTGTGACACGCATATATCAAGGACATCGCCTGCTGCCAGTTCGAAATCATTTCCACCGTCAAATGAAACTATCGCCTCGGTGTCCTGCGTCTTCCTCTTCTTGGCGATCTCTATTGAAACCTTTGCGTCACTAGGAAGCACAATACTCTTCGAAGTCAGCGAATGTGGACATACCGGAGTGATGATCATCAGTCTTGCCATAGGATCCACGATCGGACCTCCGGCTGAGAGATTGTAACCCGTGGAGCCAGTAGGGGTCGATATGATGATTCCATCTCCCTCATAGGCATTCAGAAAGCTTCCATTTACATAGACATCAAGGCCTATAAGTCTTGAAAATCCTGCCCTGCTGATAACTATATCATTGAGTGCCCTCTTCCTGCACTCCTTGCCGTCTCCTGTTCTGACTGTTCCCCTGATCATCATTCTGTCCTGCATGGAATAATCATCCGCAAGCAGTCTGTCTATGATGGTCTGCCAGTTGGTGATCTCCCCCTCAGTGAGGAATCCCACCGTTCCAAGATTTATCCCGAACAGAGGAATCTCCACATGGCTGGCACTGGATGCCACATTGAGGAGTGTTCCATCCCCTCCAAGAACAAGTATACAGTCAAAGCTCTCAAGCTCATCCGTAACATGCTGCTTGTCACATGCACTGAAGCTGTAGCAGTCCATGGCTTTACACGCACCATTTTGCGATTCAATATACGCTGTGAGCTCCGACGTTATACGATTATCCTCATCCTTATCCGGGTTATATACTATATAAAAATTCTTCATATCGTATCCTCTATGACTTGTTCAGTTCGTTGTGGGACTCCTCCACCAGAGCCTTTATGTCGAATTCCTCATCCGTCTTCGACTCGTCCTTTGATATGTGGAGCAGATATTCTATGTTGCCCTCAGGTCCTTTTATAGGTGAATAGCTGAGGTGCAGTGTGCGGAATCCTATACTTCTGGCATAACCGACTATCATCTCCACAACCTCAATATGGGTTGAAAGCTCTCTGACAACGCCCTTCTTGCCAACCTTCTCTCTTCCCGCCTCGAACTGCGGCTTGATAAGGCACACGATCTCTCCACTATCCGTAAGCAGCTCCTTTACCGCTGGAAGCACCTTTGTAAGAGATATAAATGACACATCTATCGAAGCAAATTCAATCTTATCGTCAATATCCTCAGGTGTGACATATCGTATATTTGTTTTCTCCATACAGACAACTCTCTCGTCATTTCTGAGCTTCCATGCAAGCTGTCCATGACCCACGTCAACGGAATACACCTTCACCGCACCATTCTGCAGCATACAGTCGGTAAAACCACCAGTGGAAGCACCTACATCCATGCACACCTTACCCGCAAGTTCCACGCCGAAATGATCCATAGCCTTCTCAAGCTTCAGGCCTCCACGGCTCACGTATTTGAGGGTGTTGCCCCTGACCTCTATCTTAGCAGTCTCGTCAAATGTCGTGCCGGCCTTATCCTCTTTGTTATTGTCAACATACACTATTCCTGACATGATGATGGCTTTCGCCTTCTCTCGTGAATCTGCCAGTCCCTGTTCTACAAGGAGAACATCAAGTCTCTTCTTCATCTGTCTTCCTCTTATTCTGTACAATCTGTCGATATTATATGTTTTATCCTGTCATACAGCGAATCCGCGTCAAGCTTCAGCATCCTCCTGAGCTCCTCCACGCTTCCATGCTGTACAAATGTATCCTCAATGGCACACACTGTCACATCCACATCAAGATGTCTGTCCATGACATACTCCTCGACCAGAGATCCGTATCCGCCATGCTTTATCTCTTCTTCAATAACCACTATATGTTTATGATCCTTGCTGAGCTCATCTATCATATCAGTATCTATCGGCTTCAGGAATCTTGCATTGACAAATGTGACATTTGTTCCATCGGCCAGCAGTCTGTCATACACCTTCTCGGCCTCCTGGACCATGTTTCCAACAGCCACTATGGCAAGCTTCTGTCCCCTGTGGATCATCTCGCTCCTGCCATACTCAATATCCACATTGTATTCCTTAAGTCCGTAATAAGCCTCTCCTCTGGAATACTTGAGCGCAACCGGACCATCGTAAGCAACAGCCCACTCCATCGCTCTGGTGAGCTCATATCTGTTCTTCGGCGCAATGATGGTCATGTTCGGAATATGTGACAGAAACGCAGTGTCAAATATGCCCTGATGTGTATCGCCATCTGCACCGACAAGCCCTGACCTGTCAATGGCAAATATGACATGCAGCTTCTGCAGGCACACATCGTGTAAGATCTGATCATATGCCCTCTGCAAAAATGACGAGTATATCGCAACCACAGGCACCAGTCCCGACGTAGCAAGTCCCGCGGCAAACGTCACCGCATGTTCCTCCGCAATGCCCACGTCAAAAGCCCTGTCCGGGAACTCCGCGGCAAATGCCGCCACTCCTGTTCCCTTGCCCATGGCAGCCGTTATGGCTGTTATCCTTGGATCAGCCTTACCAAGCTCCACCAGCTTTCTGGCAAACACTCCTGTGTTTGTCATGACCTTCCTGTCCTTCATGACCTTTCCTGTCTGTATATCAAACGGATCAATGCCGTGGAAATAGCTCGGGTGTCTCTCGGCATGGGTATAACCCTTGCCCTTCACAGTCTTCACATGCACAAGGATCGGTCTGTTGAGCTTAAGCGCTTTGCGGAAAGTGGCCTCCATCACATCTATATCGTGTCCGTCTATAGGTCCTATATATGTGACACCCAGCTCCTCGAAGAACATACCCGGCACAAATATCTGCTTGATGGAATCCTTTGACTTCTTCAGCCCTCTGGCAAGATGCTCTCCAGCCACAGGGATCTTCATGAGGATCTTCTCCACGTTACCCTTAAAATCATTGTACTGCTGCCCAACACGTATCTTGCTGAGATATGTGGACATGCCGCCAACATTCCGATCGATGGACATATTGTTATCGTTCAGCACAACAAGGCAACCGGTCTTGATATCCGCCATATTATTCATGGCCTCATATACCATACCACCTGTGAAGGAGCCATCTCCGATCACTGCGGCAATCTTCTCATTTGTACCCTTGATACTTCTGGCGCACGCCATTCCGAGCGCAGCAGAAATGGATGTTGAGCTGTGTCCTGTATTGAACGCATCGCACGGGCTCTCACTGGTCTTCGGGAAACCGCTCATTCCTCCAAACTGTCTGAGAGTGCCCATCTCATTCTTCCTGCCCGTCAGTATCTTGTGGACATAGGACTGATGTCCCACATCCCATATAAGCTTATCCTCAGGGAAATCCAGAACCCTGTGAAGTGCCATTGTAAGTTCCACGCATCCAAGATTCGGAGCCAAATGTCCACCGGTCTCGCTCACATGCGACACCAGAAATTCTCTGATCTCATCCGCCAGCTCCGGCAGATCTTCCCTGTCTATATCCTTTATATCGTTTGGTTTATTTATTCTATCCAGTATATTCATATGCACACCACGAGAGGAGTCCTATTTATCCCTGTTTATCAGCCAGATGACCAATTCCTTCAGAAACTCATTGTCCCCGCCTATCTCTTCCAATTCTCTTACTGCTCTCTCCGACAGCTCAGTCACATAACGTCTGGATTCATCAATTCCATGTATCGTGACATATGTAACCTTGCCATTCTCCTCATCACTCAGCGTCGGCTTTCCAAGGAGCGCACTGTCTCCACAGACATCCAGAATATCGTCCTGGATCTGGAATGCCATGCCGACGTCCGATGCTATCTTGTGTACCGCCGCAACCTTAGCCTCGTCTGCCCCCGCAAGTATCGCGCCTATCATCATGGATGCCTCTATGAGGGCTCCGGTCTTGTTCTCATACACATATTCAAGCTGCTCCTTTGAGAGCTCCTTGCCGGTCATCTCCACATCGACGACCTGACCGCCTATCATGCCGTTTATACCCGGCTTCTGCGCAAGCACACACATCGCAGACGCCACAGCATGTATATCCTCACCCATGCCAAATGCCTTACATGCGGTCTCATATGCATAATTGAGCAGCGCATCCCCCGCAAGAATGGCCATCGCCTCGCCAAATACCACATGGGATGTCTTTCTTCCGCGCCTGTAATCGTCATTGTCCAGAGCCGGAAGATCGTCATGTATGAGTGAATATGTATGTATCATCTCTATCGCAGCCATGAACGGCTTTATAACCTCTGATTTGCCACCGAACAGCCTGTATGTCTCCTCCATGAGCATTGGACGAAGCCTCTTTCCACCCGCCTCTACCGAGTACGCCATGGCCTCACACACTGTCCTGTTAAATCCGTCTGCAGGTGGCAGATAGCTCTCAACTATATCGTTGATCCTTACCGCCTTCTCCGCTATAAGTTTATCTATCATGCTTCCTCCTGACCCGAAAGTGTTATCATCTCTTTCTCAACATCGCACAGGTAATTCCTGCATCTGTTTATGAGCTGGACGCCCTCAGAATAAAGCTCCATGGACTCCTTGAGCCCCGTATCAGTATTCTCAAGCGCAGCCGCTATCTCATCAAGTCTGGCAAGAGCCTCCTCTATGGACACATCCTGAAGAGTGTCCGCTGTATCCATATTCTGTGTATCTTCTGCCATATCTATTCCTCCTGCCCGGTCACGTCAGCCACGACCGCCTGTATTCTTCCATCATGAAGAGTTATCTCTATATCATCCCCAGGTGTGATCCCTACCACAGATCTGACAGGCTCACCATCCGATGAAATATATCCAAATCCATTTATGAGCTTAGCTGTAGGCGAAAGGCCATGTATTCTCTCCGTCATGACCGCAAGGGCATTCCTTGTCATGTCGTACTTTCTGACCATCGCGCTCTTCATCCTATCATGAAGTCTGTCGCAGCGCATAGATCTGTCCTCTATCTTATCCGCCATCAGCTCATTTATCTGTTTCTCTATTCTGTCAAGCTGCTGCCTCTGACTGTCCATTCTTCCGGATGGACTTAAGAGTCTGAGCTGCCTGTCATATCCATCCAGACTCCTCGCAAGTCTGTCTATCCTGCCGGATATCAGCATGGTGAGCTGTTCAAGTCTCCTGTCAAATCCGGCAACTGTCTCTGCCACCACCGGAAGCGCATGCATGACAGCCGTGGACGGATTGGATTCTCTCCTGTCCGCAACCATGTCCGCAACTGTGGTGTCTATCTCATGCCCCGTAGCCGATATGATAGGTGTCTCCGCATTGAATATGGCCCATGCCACCTGCTCCTCATTGAACGCCCACAGATCCTCCTTGGAACCTCCGCCTCTTCCGACGATGATGAGGTCGAGCCCCATGGAATCAAGTATCTCGATTCCTCTGGATATATCCGCCGCCGCATACTGTCCCTGCACGGTCGCAGGATAACAATAGAGCTGGGCATACGGATCCCTCCGTTTTGCCACTGCACGGATATCGCTTATCGCAGCCTTTGCCCCCGCCGTCACTATACCAATACGCCTCGGATAGGCGGGAATAGGCTTCTTGTATTCCTGCGAAAACAGCCCCATGCCGTCCAGTCTGGCTATGAGTCTCTCCAGCTTGGCATTCACCTCGCCGTCACCCACACGCACCAGCCTGTCTACATAGAGCTGATACTTTCCGTCTCTCACGAAGACATCAATATGACCAAATGCATGAACCTTGTCTCCGTTCTTCGGAGCAAACTTGAGTCCATATACCTGTTTTCCCGCAAACATAACAGCCGCCAGAACTCCGCTGGGATCCTTGAGACTGAAATACATATGACCTCTCTTGTCTGTTCCGAGTCCTGTGATCTCTCCCTCAACTCCCAGACTGCCAAGCCACGGCTCGCCGCTGACCAACTCCTGTATCCTCTCATTGAGTTCCTTGACTGTATATATGTTATTCTGCTGTGGCATCTGCGCCACTCTCCTTCTTGTCCTTATCACCGGATACAAGCTTTGCAAGAAGTGCATTCACGAACTTGCTCGCCGATGCATCACAATACTTCTTTGCCAGCTCAACCGCCTCATTGATGGCGACCTTCTCCGGTATGCTCTCATCGTACTTCACTTCATAGACACCAAGCCTTAATATAGCCAGCTCCTCCTTGCCTATACGAGGAAGCTTCCAGCCTTCTGATATCTGTGAAATGATCTCATCTATCTCTGCTTTCTTAGAGATGATATTCTTAACCTTGGTGGTTATATAATCTCTGTCCTCATTGCTGACTATTCCGTACAGAAGCGGATCGTCCTCCTCATCTCCCGGCATCTCAGGGTCAAATGCAAAATCAAGCTGATCCTGCATGCCCTCAGCGTCATTGAACTCCAGTGTAAATACTATCTTGAATATCCTGTCTCTTATATCTCTTCTAGTCATATCTTCCTCTCCACTATATAAAGCTTTATCTGTATCCTATCTGCCATCTCCAACACGTACACCGGCTATCCTTATGTTGACTTCCTCAACGCTCAGTCCTGTCATGGTCTCTATAGCCTGCTTGACCTTATCCTGAACCTGACCTGATACTGATGGTATGCTGTACTCGTACAGAACCTCTATCGCAATATCAACCTTTACCTTGCCAGGAAGAAGCTCTACCTTAACGCCCTTTGCAGGGTTCTTCTTTCCGAACTTTGAGGCAAGCTCATTTGGAAGGTTGCCTGTAAGTCTGTATACACCTTCAACCTCTCCGGCTGCAAGCCCTGCTATGATAGCCACTACGTCATCCGCTATCTGAACTTTGCCCAGAGAATTGCTCTCTTCTATATTGTAAGAATTATCCTGAACCGCGCTGCCTTCAATCACGATATCATCATTCAACTTATCACTCATGGTCATACCTCCCGTTTCGTATGGGTTATTTGAATCTTATTATAATCTGAAGGCAGCTATTTTGCAAGTATATGCGATTCACGGCTTATCCTTCCGCTGTCTATTTGCCACCCATGACAGATATTGCAACACTGCTTATATCATACCCTGTTTTTCGGATAACTATGTCCTCTATCTGTGCTCTCTCGGTATCCGACAGCGATTCCACATTCAGCGACACGTCAACAGCCTCATCACTTATCGTCACTATGGCATCGCTATACCCCTTTGCCGCCAGAACTGTCTCGACATCTGTCTCCTTCTCTATGGTATCGTTCAGCTTCACATATGTATCTGTCGCCTCCTTCTTTGCCGAATCGCTGAGTGCCTCATCACCTATCACATCCATCAGAGCTTCCTTGCTCCTTGATCTGCTCTGCTCACGGTTCAACTTTGCCGCGGCCATATTGCTTGTCACCTGTGCACTGGTGAGTACAGCGTCACCGATCTCATCCTCCTGGCCATTGAGCTCCACATCCTCGGTCTGGCCATTCTCATCCTTCACCGCCTGTGAGTTCTCATTTTCCGCCATGGACGAGAGATCCTCATAGTTGATCACCTCCACCTGTTTTTTGTCAGTTTTTTCCTTCTTCTTGTCCTTTCCTGCATCCGCAAAGCTCATGTAACCGGCCACCCCTATCATAACTGCAAGTGCGATGACCGCCAGTCTGTTCTTTCCACTGAATTTCTTCATAGTCCCTCCACATTAATTTGCTTCTAATATCACAATCTTATGCGTCGGCACGTCAAATAATGCCTGCACTGCATTCGTTATCTTCAGCGTTGTATCGCCATTTTCCGCCCCCTTGCAAATGATAACCACACCCTCGGTCTCCGGCTCCCTGTACCTGACCACATACGGCGAGCTCCCACTGCCCTCACTCACCATGACCGTCTCCTCCGACACGCTTCTCTGGCTGCTGTCGCCGTTCTCACTGGAACTGCTTCCGGAGTCCTTGAGTGCTATGTTCTCACCGCTGTCCTTGACCGTTATCATCACTCTCACATCCGATATTCCGTCCACCTGCTCAAGCACTGATGTGAGTCTCTCCTCCATATACTCCACATAATCCGTGGTATCCCCTGACATATTCCGGTCATTTCCGCCGGTCACATCCGCGTCTGTCTCATCGGACTGTCCGGTCCATCCGCTCTTTAGGTCATTTTTATCAGTCTTGCTGTTATTTGCCGGCCACACAACTATCATCAGACAAATCCCTGACAGCAAAATGAGCAGCAACTTGTATAATCTGTTGTTGCTGCTCTTCAATATATTCATGATCCCCGATATTCCCTTTTTCTTAGAATCCTCCACTACAGTCCCTCCTGCATATGATCTGTATTGCCCCTCCTGATGGTAATCCTATTCTCATCAACGCCGTATTCCTCTGACACAGCAGATCTCACTCCGTCTGTGTCTACTTTATCAAACTGTATGTATATCTCCATGCTGTCTATCCCAAGCTCCTCCCCGGTGACTATACGCACCACCGCATCGGCATTACAATTGTCAGATATAAACCGCTCCACTACCTCCTCCATGGCCCTGACATACATCTCATCATCGCCCTCGGCCACGTCCATTCCAAGCGATTCACTGTATGTATTGAACTCTATCCTGTCCGCATACCCAAGCCAGCCTATGACAGGATTTATCACGACCATCATCATGACAAATCCCACAGCCGCCTGGACATATCTGCGCATCTTCGGATCCGGGGCAATATACAGCACGACAGAAAAAAGTATACTGCACACAACTATATTTTTCAGCCACTCAGCAAGCATGCACATCCTCCATCCGTTCTATGATATGTTCACCGACATCAGGGCTATGCTTATGATGAACATCATCACGCTTATTCCGCACGCCCTCAGCATAAGCTCCACTGTCTCCGCCATGATGCCTGCTGCCTCGGCATATCTTTTGTCTCCGACCGGCTGCACCACCGCGGCGATGAACCTTAATATGAACATGATGACGATTATCTTGATCATTGGCACTGCGGCCAGTATGACTATCATGATCGTACACGCCATCCCCATACAGTTTCTGATAAACTCTCCTGTGCTCACCATCACACTGATGACAGCGCTCACCGTGGACATCCCTGCACCTTTTCCCAATGTCCTGAGTATGCCATTTCTTGAAAGCCTGTCCATGGACGGTGCTATCATGCTCTTGACCACATTTATCCCGGTTACCACCGCAAACATTGTCCGCATTCCCCACACCGCCAGGCTCTTCATAAGCCCCGCCATCCGGGAGAAATAATCCTCGCTTCCAAGATTATTTATGAGTGCTATGAGCCCGCCGCATTTGATGAGGGGGAGTATGAACCTTATTATCACATTCTGGCAAATGTATATCACCAGGATTATGACCGACTGTGAATATCCGGCACTCTCCGGGCCGCTCACATATAACACAGACGAGGCGTACATTGGATAGAACGCTTTCATGAACTCCGTGACATCTCCTATGGTGTCCTGCACGATGGACTGCACTAGGACGAAATCCCCCAGCAGCAGCGATAACAGCACCATGTATGTAACCATGAAACCATGGGCGGATACATACTCGCCCATATTTCCCGCAAGCTGGGCAAATGTACTTCCGAGCACGATCACCGCTATGATCTGCAGCGCCAGCCCCCTGCTTGTCCTGACCTCGTATATGACACTGTCGGAAAACACTTTTAGTGCCATGTCTATGGTGGAATCCACGTCACCACTCTTTAGGGACTCGTATATGTCGTAGAAGGTCACGTCGGATTTGTCTTTTGTGATCTCATTGAGGCTTCCGATGACGGAGTCGTCCTCCAATATATCTGAGTTAATATCAGAGTCACTTTCCGTGGTATTTTCCTTTTCATTCTCAGCATAAAATTCTGGACAATATTTGATATCTGTATCATATGATTCAACTTTACTCTCATTACACACATTTGCCGCATCAGGCACTGACACCCCCATAAAGAGCATCAGCACCACCACTATCAAATTACCCCTCAACTATGGTCACCACCAGATCTATAACTCCCATGAGTATAGGCATACTGAGCAGAATAAGAGTTATCTTTCCCGCCATCTCCACCTGGGATGCCATGGCATTGCAGCCGGCATCTTTGCAGATATCTGATGAAAATCGGCATATATACGCTATACCTATCATTTTCAGGATCACGTCTATATATGAAATATTCACCGACACGTACGCAGTCAGCCTGTCTATGTACGAAGCTATAAGTCTGAACCTGCTCACAACAAAATACATGAGCATCACACACCCGGCTATGGACAACACGATCCCGTACCCGGAATCCAGTTCTTTTATCTTCACCGCTATCAGAACCACGATCACCGCAGCCAGAGAAACCGCCATGAGATTCATCATTTACCCCCACATCTACTCTCATTTATTGTCCTATATTTACAATATCCATGATCTCGTTGAACAGGTCACTTATGTACGGGATAACCCAGGAAAGCACAATGATGAGTCCCGCCAGATTGAGCAGATAGGCGTGCTCCTCCTTGCCTGAATGTTTTAGTATCTGGTTGAGCAGTGCCACCAGAATTCCCACTGCACCTATTTTTAGAAGTATCTGGATCGTCATCGTCTCTCCCTCTTAACCTACATGAGCAATATAACTATGAATACGCCTCCAAGCAGCCCAAGTGAATTGGCAAGCCTCTTTATCCCGGAACTTCTGGCGCGTTCCCGCTGGTATCTGTCCGTAATTATATCTTCCACAAGATTTATCCTTGAGAGCTGTGCCTCAACGTCCATATCTCCCATTATCTTTCCAAGCCTGTCCACATCCGCCAGCACCTCCAAGCTCAGGGCACTGTCCCGCCTCAGCATCGCCAGTGAGTCTGTCCACAATTCTGCAAATTGCCTGTCCCTGTTCTTCTCAGACATCTCCGCCAGACCGTTCACCCATTTACCAACATTTCCCTTGAGACGCTTTGCACTGTCGGCGAGTATCTCCGGGAGCTCCGATCCGGCATACATGATCTGCCCCTTGAACAATTGTATGAAGAGCAGCATTTCCTCCATCTCCTTCACCATGCGCCCATGCAACTGCCCTATGGCATGTCCCACCATAAATGAGGCATATACGATCAGACATCCCCCTATCGCCTTAACCATGTCCTGCCTCCCATCTAATCGTACCAGCACAGCCGGTTGCCCTGGCCGTCAAATATATCAGAGATCTGTCCCGCCTTGTCGCCTCCAAGCACGACATACCTCTCAAAAACCCTATTCTCCACAAGACGCCTTATCCCTGCCCTGTCTCTCACATCATCCATGGAATAGCCATGTGCAGTTGCAAGCAGACGGCATCCGCAGTTTATCACGCCGAAAATGGCATCGACATCCTGCTGCCCTCCTATCTCATCGACCGCTATGAGATCAGGCGCCATGGTTCGAACCAGCATCATCATTCCTGAAGCTTTTGGACAGCAGTCAAGAACATCAGTCCTCATGCCGACATCATTCTGCGGAACACCCTTGTAGCACGCCGCTATCTCCGATCTCTCATCAACCACACCAACTGTCATTCCTCCGTCTGACACTACTCTTATGATGTCCCTGAGCAGTGTGGTCTTGCCGTGACACGGAGCAGACACTATGAGCGTGTTCATCAGCTTGCCATCACCGTATATGTATGGCAGGACATCACCGCTGCATCCCTTGATCTCATGTGCCACCCTGATATTAAGAAATGATATGTGTCTGATGCATTTGATCCTTGTTCCATCGAGTATGATCTTGCCCGCAACTCCTACCCTGTGTCCACCGCACACGGTGATAAAGCCCTGACGTATCTCATCCTCATAGGCATACAGGGAATGATTGCAGATACATTCCAGAGTGTCGTTCACATCCCTGGCAGTCACTATGTACGCATCCTTCATATTACAGGTTCTTGATCCGCAGGAATCAACATATATCTCCGAGTCCTCGTATCTAAGTATAAAGGGACTATTCACCCTCAGACGTATCTCCCACAGTCTCCCATAATCAAGCCTCAGCTTCTCAACCATGCACCTGATCCTGATGGGAAGCAGATGCAATATATCTTCTCCACACATATGTATCGTCCTTCTTCTATATAACACTGTCTGTACAGCTACATAAAAAGTATATTCAGAGGGTGGAGAGGTTAGAACCTTGGGTTGCTTACAGCACAAAAAAGTCCCGGCGATTCAAATATCCTGAATCACCGGGACTCTTATTCTTCTTATATGTTATCGTAGGTAGTTATATCCTAATGCTGGTAACAATTATTATACTCTTGAAAGATACTCGCCAGTACGTGTATCGATCTTGATCGTGTCACCCTCGTTAACGAAGAGAGGTACTGATACCTGTGCGCCTGTCTCAACTGTACATGGCTTTGTTGCACCTGTAGCTGTATCACCCTTAACACCTGGCTCGCACTCTGTGATAACAAGCTCAACGAAGAGAGGTGGCTCTACAGCAAATACGTTGCCATTGTGTGAACAAATCTTACACATCTCGTTCTCCTTAACGAACTTAAGTGAATCACCTATAGCTGCTGAGCTGATAGGAATCTGATCATATGTCTCTGGATCCATGAAGTAATAAAGATCTCCGTCATTGTACAGATACTGCATGTCCTTTCTCTCGATGTGTGCCTTCTCACACTTCTCTGTTGGACGGAATGACTTCTCTACAACACCGCCACTCTTGATGTTCTTAAGCTTTGTTCTAACGAAAGCTGCACCCTTTCCTGGCTTAACGTGCTGGAACTCTATAATCTGATAAATATTTCCTTCGAATTCGATTGTAACGCCGTTTCTAAAATCGCCTGCTGAGATCATCTCTGCCATAACTATCTTATCCTCCTTAAAGATATAAACTTCTTGTCACATTTTATAATATATGAAATAAATTTTCAACTATTTTTTACCATACCATCAACCTTTATCAGGTAAGTCTACGTTTCTGCGCTTTCTACTGTCGTATATACACAGCAATACAAACGCACATACTCCCACGGCACTCACGATGGCTCCCGGTATAAGACCTGCGGTATAATACCTGAGTTCTATATCGTGATAGCCGCCACTACTAAATCTCTATCAACTTCTTCTCTGATCCTGTAAGATTCCTATAACCATCCTCCGTCACAGCAACCAGATCCTCAATCCTGACACCAAACTGTCCAGGAATATAGATTCCCGGTTCGACCGTTATGACCATGCCAGGTTTCAATATGTCATCACACTTAGGTGAAAATCTCGGATTCTCGTGTATAAACAATCCCACCGAATGTCCAAGTCCATGTCCAAAGCAATCTCCATATCCGGCATCGGCTATGATACGTCTAGCAACAGCATCAACATCGTTACATCTGACTCCTGGTTTTATCATGTTCATAGACTCCGTCTGAGCCTTGAGTACCGTATCATACACATATTTCATTGAATCAGATGCCTGCCCTATGGCTACGGTTCTGGTCATATCTGAACAATATCCCTCATATATACAGCCAAAATCCATAGTGAGAAAGTCACCCTTATTCAGAGTCTTATCCGTAGGAATAGCATGCGGCATAGATGAATTCATTCCAGATGCAGCTATGGTGTCAAAACTCAAGCCCTCCGCACCATTTTTCTTCATATGATACTCCAGTTCAAGCGCAACATCCTTCTCTGTAATGCCAGGTCTGAGATATTCCAGTATATGTGAAAATGCCTTGTCTCCTATTGACTCCGCTATATGGATATTCTCGATCTCCTCATCAGTTTTTATCTCTCTTAAGGAATCCAGCTTACCATCAAGGCTTATCCATTCCACACCGAATATTCCTGTCGAATATTCCGAATACTCTCTATAGCTGATGCTAAGATTCTCAAATCCAACTCTCAGATTCCCAGAATTTTTTCTCTGTCCATCAAGAATAGATGAAATACACGCAACATATCCTTTTCCAGCAATATCCGCACATTCATATCCTTCGCACTCGCGCTGGACCTGCTCCGTATATCTTGAATCCGTTATGACTGTCTTACCTGATCCTGCCAGAACTATAACGCCCTCGCCGCGGTACGATGCTATATATCTCATGTTGTACCTGTCAGTGATCAATATCGCATCAAGATTCATCTCATCTATTATCCTTCTGACCTTTTCATAAGCAATTGCTGTGTCCATAACCATCATCTCCCACCTTCTATATAAGAACTTATTTCCTGTACTATCTCATCTATTTCAATTCCTGTAACCGGAACTATAATATCAGCGGCAGCCTCATATACCGGTCCTCGCTGTTCCATAAGTTCTCTCACTCTCTGGTCAACATTTTCTCCCTGCAGAAGAGGTCTGGTCGTATCTCCCGCAAGTCGCCTTACTACCTCCTCAGGCTTAACATCCAGATATATGATCCTGCCCATTCGCCTGAGTTCATCCACATTCGCCTGTCTCATAGGAAGTCCACCTCCAGTGGATATAACCGTATGTGACAGCCGGCTGTTCAATTCCTTAAGAGTATCTGTCTCAAGCTGTCTGAAATACTCTTCCCCCTTGTCGGCAAATATCTGCTTTATGCTGCAACCAGCCTTGTCCTCTATATAAGAATCCACATCCAGCAGATCAAAGTTCAGCTTTCTCGCAAGAGCTTCCCCGACAGTTGTCTTACCACATCCCATAAATCCTATGAGGATCACATTTTCTCTGATTGACTGCAGCAACCTGTCGTACACAATATCAGCAACATCCTCTGATATAGATATATCATTCCAGAGCTCATATGCAATTATTCCCTGATAAAGGAGCATACGCAAACCATTGTACGCCAATGCTCCAGCCTGTCTGCAAAGCTTCATAAACTTTGTCTCAAACGGATTATATATGAGATCGATTCCCACACTGACTCTGTCGTAAAAATGTGGATCATCGATGACTACCGCCTCATTTTTCGGTGCCAGACCTATCGATGTGGACTGGAATACCACGAACTTATTATCTACATTTTCCTGCAGTAACTGTCCATAATCACCAAGTCTCATGGCAGTCATTGTCTCTCTGCAAAAATGACCATTCATGTCCTCTGCTATCGTCTGTGCCTTCTCGATCGTTCTGTTAAGGATATATACCTTATCCGCACCCTTATTCATGCACATATATGCCACAGCTCTCGCTGCACCGCCTGCGCCAAGTATGATAACCTTTTTACCGTCAAGTTCCACTCCGTAGGACTCCAGTTCTCTGGACAGCCCCATCATATCTGTGTTATATCCCTTATAACCGTTTGCAGTCCTGACAAGAGTGTTGATCGCACCTATTGCCGCTGCCCCCTCATCTATATCCACAAGTGAAGCCATTATCTCATTCTTGTGAGGTACAGTGGCGTTCATTCCCAATATATTCAGTTCAAACGCTCCCTTTACAGCATCCGCCAGCCCCTCCTTATGGGTGTGGAACGGCACATACACTTCATTGATTTCCAATATATCGCTGAGTGTGTTGTGTATAAGCGGTGACATGGTGTGCTGAACCGGATCACCAAGCAAACCTAATAATCTTGTCTTTCCATTTATCTCCATATGTATCTCCATCCTTCAGTCTCTTATTTTGAACAGAGTCAGTATAACACAAAAAGAAACCGGAGTATATAACCACCCCGGTTTCTATATTTATTGCTATTATTTATACTATATACGCATTATGCAAATACATTCTTCTTCTCGGCAATGAAATCTCCAAGTGCCGGAACGTCTATAGTATTGTCTGTCAGGTCGAACAATGGATCTGCGGCCTTAACCTTGATCATTGTATATACAGGAACTGTCTTGCCCTGGTAATATACCTCCACAACGATGTATGTGTAATTTCCACCATATGGTGCATAACACGAATCATCAGGTGTAAGGGCTGTACCATTGCCATTTCTCACAATATCCTTTATATCGCCTGCAATTGATGTTAACTTGGCTGTACCAATCTTATCGTATGACTTAATCATCTTATCAGTATTCTCTGTATAGCTTGGTCTGATTGAGTAATCGGAATCATCGTAATCCAGATCATAGTAAATGTTAACCTTTGTTACCTTTGTCTTCTCCGGAATTCCAATCTTATAATCAAACTCAGGATCATCTGTCTTTGAGTCAACCTCACTTACATATACAGTCTTTCCTGATGAAGCAAGTGCCTCTGCATCCTTTGGAAGCTCATCCTCTGCAGCCCATGTCTGCTTTGGATCGTAACACTTGATAGTTGGCATCTCTGGTACTGCTGATGCACTGTTTACAATAACGTTGATGAACAGCTTTCTCTCATCATTGTTTCTTGTACGTCTACCTGTAACTGATGAATGTCCGGCACCACAATATGTGATCGCACCACTGCCATAAGCTGTAGTGTAGATGAAGTAAGCCTCCATTGCATCTCCAGGATCCGCTGCATACTTTGATGAACGCATCTTACTGTTCGATGAGTTATTTGAACCTGCAAGAGTATACCATACTGTTATGTTGTCACTCTCAAGATCAAGTGCAAATGCCTGCTGATGTGTACCCGATATGTTCAGTGATGAACTTATGTTGTATGGATACAATGTTACAAGACCTGAGTTAAGCTGTGTAGCCTTAACTGTCTCAGCACAAGCTGACTGATCCTGGTTTGAAGCCTGTGACCAGGCTGTTGCTGCCTTATATGACTCCTGTGCATATACATATGGAAGTGTAGTTGTTGCACCAGCCATATTACCATTGTAGTAAAGTGCTGTCATTGCAAGTGCACTTACATATACCTTCTTATCTTTTCCAAGATATGGCTGCCAGTATGCGTTCTTCTCAACAAATACATCCATAATGTTAGAATTCATACTGTTCAGTAATCCTTCGCCTGCAGTAGGATTATTTGCATATGGTGTCAGGTAATACAAGCTGCTATCCGGTGATGTATATGTCACATCATCAACTGTTCCATCTGCTGTGTATGTAACTTCCAGTGTACTTGTATTAACAGAAGCCTTGCTGTAAGAAACACTCTTAACGTTATACTTACCAAGCTTAAGTGGATTGTCATACTTAACAACATTGTCTGTTATATCAACATGGAATCTGTTCATTCCTACTACTGATAAAAGTGACTTTGTAAGGTTAACTGCACCTGCATTTGCATATGGTGACATTGAATCATGGAAGAAGAATAAATCTCCTCCTGCTGATACATAGTCAAGTATGTACTGACATGTTTCCTTCTTGAAGTCAACCTTAAATCCACCAAATGAATCCGATGGTCCAAGAACAAGTATTGAGTACATGTTCTTCATAAAGCTCTTACCATATGAACGTCTGAGGTAAGTATTGTACTTATCCTTTGCCTCAAGTTCTGCGTTCTTTGCTGTCACATAATCTGAATAATACTTAGCAAAATCAGCTCCGAAATCATCTGACATCTTTCCTGCTTTGAAGTCACCCTCACAGTGATTCATTGTGTTGTACTTTGGCCAGAATATCAGATAATAATCGCCTGTATCCTGCATATACTGAAGGACTTTCTTTGTCTCTGCATTGCTTGTCCTGAAATTATTGATAAATGTACTGTAATTTGTAGTTCCTGTATATTTACCATCAATATAGTCTATTGCATTCTTGAGATAGTTATCAAGAATCTTCTTTGGCGTTGCAACCTTTGCTGACGCTGCTGAATATTCTGTAAGTGCAACAGCGGCAAGGCTCTCGTACTCTTCCTGACTATGTCCATCAACCTTCTCACCCTTGGCAAGCTTCTCAGCCTCTTCTACCATAGTATCAAGGCAATCATACTGAGCATCTACTCCATCTCCTGTCTTGAATGAAGCTCTATCACTTGAAGCAACCACAAGATCAAGATTTATGTCATAATCCTCTGAAAGCTCATCTGCAAGATTCGAATAATAATCATCCGCATCTGTGTTTGTATCAAACTCATATACGCCGAATCTGTTTTCATGTCTTCCAAGAACTGCATACTGAGTAGTTGAAGCGTTATCAAGCTCTGCCATGTTTGCAAATACATTGTACTTTGCAATCTTGTGAGCTGTCTGTGACTCAATATCAAAGTAAAGTGTATCAGTTGCTCCCCATGAGGTTGCCGTCTGTCCCTCTGCCATTGTCTGAACCTGAAGAACATTTATCTCACTCTTTGATACATTATTGTTTACTATCTTGCTGAGACCTGTAGAAGAAGCAACTATATTGCCATCCTCATCTGTTATCTCAAGATACCATGCTGCTGATCCAAAGAATTCTGAGTCAAGCGCTACTGTCAGTGATTTCTCCTGACCATTTGTGATCTTGTCCTCAAGACAATAATCACCGCCACCCTTCTCGAACTTTGTATTCTTATCAACATCTACAAACAACTTGTAGTTATATACTGACTTGTCACCATCAACCTGGAATGTAAACTGTAGTCTGTTGGACTTGATATAAGTCTGCTGTATTCCCTGCTGATATGTAACTGGTTTTGTAGTGATAGTAAGTCTTGTTCTATGTGCACTTCCTGTCACCAGTCTGTTAAGAGATGCTGAAGTTGCATCATCATAGACTACCTTGTAATTATAATATACAGTATCTGTTCCCGGACGCTTATACCATGACTGATCCTGTACGTCTGAGTCCATATAATCAGTTTCCTTGAACTTACCTCCAGCAAGTGACTGAACACGCTTTGTCCATAAACTGTTACCGTATATTCCATCCTTATCACTTATATACTGTGTTGCATCCTTATCGAATCCCCACAGAATATTTGATCCATTTGCTCCTGTATGTCTTGCATAGAGAGTATCTACCAACTGATACATTCTTGATGATGGATCGAGATAATAATTCTTTCTCTCAAGCTTTCCATCTTTATACCAATATCCCTGAAGGAGCTCAGCCTGTGAAAGCTTATCACCATTTGCATTTGTACCCTGCATATTCTCATATACGCTGGTAAGCTCATCACTTATGATCATCGGTCTGCCTGATGCCATGTATGTGAGAAGCTCCTGATACTTTGTGTTTGTCAGGTCGTTACCATTCTCTGCAAGATATGTTGTTGTGTAATACTTGTCACCAACCTTTGGTGATGCAAGCATATTTGTTGATCCTGATATAGGTGCTGTATCTGGGCTATATGTAGATGCATTCATCAACTGACTGAGTGTACCTGTGTGGTAATACATGATGAATGTTGGGAATATCTGATATGTGTAACCCGGCGTAGCATTACCGATATCATTCTGTCCTTTGTACATCTCCGCTGGATTTCTATCCATAGCACTTATATCGCCACCGATATATACCAGATCGTATGTCGCTGCTATATCTTCCTTCATACCAATGAGCTGCTCGGTCGAAACCTGAGTGAGCTGAATATCTCCAATGGATATTCCATCGATAGCATACGCTATCTTCGCCTTGGTAAGATCAAAATCATAATACTCTGTTCTGGCCGCAAGCTCCTGTTTAGACTTACCACTTACTACATCAGATGGAACTGTATAATAGTTTCCTGTTATTTTAGTTGTTCCATCACTTCTTGTTGTATAAGCTGTACTTACGGTATCCTGAAGTGCTGCCACCTCAAGATCAATCGGATAATCCGGCTGAATCTCAAGTACCTTGAACTTGTTATCAGAACCATCGCGATACACACTGGCATTGATAACATCAGCCACTGCCTTTGCCGATGGTGAATCAACTACCGGAATGGTTGGATCTGAATCATCGCCACTGCCATCTCCTGAGCCCTTTCCGTCACCGGCCTTAGAAGAAACTATAAAATACTGTCCACTCTCGACTGCACTGCACAGATCCTTGAATACCGCTGTGCCTATCTCCTTGTTATATGTACCCTTGTCAATAAATACAAAGTCATACTCTGAGAGATCAAGCTTATCATAAGTACCATTCATGAATACTGCCTGGGTTTCGAGATATTTGTCATGCAGACCAGTAACATACGAAACAACCTTTGCCGCATCTGAGAAATCCAGATTAGTATATACAAGATCACTCTTATACTCATAATTGAGATCTGCATTACCAACATTCTCCTGGAAATCCTGATATGTAACTACAACATTCTCATCTTCTGTTCCTGCTGCGTCTATTCTGTATGTGTATCCTGATACATTGTCCTCGTCAACTGTCTTAATATTGAAATCATACTGATAATCAGTATCACTTCCGTCAACAAGACCGGAATTATCAGCTACTCCAACCACAAGATCATCATAAGAGAACTGGTCATCACTGACATCTCCTCCAACTACAACCTTGTAGCTATATTCAGGGCTGAGTCTGTCAAAGCTGTATGTGTATACAGTCTCCATAACTGTGTTGCCATCAGCATCCTTTATCTCCTGACCATTCTCGTCAAGTTTCGGAACCTCTTTCATCTCAAGAGGAGCCTTCATAAGAATATCTACTGATGTTCCTGCCAGATTAAGCTGTGTTCCATTTTCTACTACAAGATATGCATACATATCTGCTGCTGGATCCACTGCATCACCTGCATCATCAGTACATCTCACTGTACCGGAAACTGACTTTGTCTTGACATCCTTATAGTATGATGTTGCAAAGTTGACATTCTTAAATGCCTTACCGCCATTGGTCATCGCCTCTACAAGATCGGCACTGTCAATGAGATAAACATCAGCACCACTTGGCACATATCTTGAAAGACCTGTACCACTGCTTGAAGTACCATTCGCATACATATGTCCTGTCAGATCGCTGTTTGGAGCCTTCTGTACAGATTCCCATGTATTTGTCTTCGCATTGAATGTGTAATCAGCAGAAGCCATGTCTCCACGTGTAGCACTGCTATTCTTCTCTGTGATTTCACTGAACATTGCACTGCCGGCTCCGTCCTCTGAAATCACAAGTATCTTGGCATTATCAAAGTTCCACGACTTTCTGTCTCCTGTAAGACCTGATCTTGAACCAGCCTTATCATATGTGGAATCCTTGATATTATCCGGTATGTTACCATCAAGGAAATCAAGTATTGATACACCCTCATACCACTTATAGTATGTTCCATAGTTAAGGTAATCGCTACCACCCTCGCTGGCTTTTCTCTCTGCCTGAAGAATAAAGTCAGAGATCGTCTTTGTTGTCTTGTTTATATCAGGAGTCGTCTTGTTATCATCTGCCTCCTGATAAAGTGTCTTAAAGAAATCCGGCTCTGTAACAAGGACATTATCATATCTTGCCACAGCACCCTTAGTGATCAGCTTGTATGCAAGTGCACCCATTCTGTAATCATCATTATTTCCTGTTATAAGCTCTGGCTCTGATGTACACAGAGTTCCTGTACACAATGCTATAGGATGTGAGTTTGCTGTAGCATACGCATCCAACCAGTTATACAGATCCTCGCTTATATCATTTGCTTTGCTGGCATAATCGCTGGCACCATTCGCCCAAATATATATGAAATCCGCCTGATTGAGGATTCCCTGGGCTGTTGTATCCATGCTGTTCAGCTCGCTGACTGTACAAGTTGTAAGAGTCACCGCACCGGCAGCCATGTTATCGCTTATCGTCTTATATCCATTGAACACTGCAAGTCTAAAATACTCACCTGCATACACATATCTCCAGAGATATGTTGTTGAATCGTATCCTGTCAGCTTCTTCGCATCACCTGAAAACTTGCTATCAGTGACGGTTTCCTTCAGCTTCTCATCCATATCTGCATTACCACTATATGAATCAGGTACTATCTGGACGATTCTGAATTTGTCCTCTCCTGTCTGTTTCTTGCCAGCATCGTTGGAGTTCTTGACTGCCAGATCGATATTGGACAATCCTGTCAGACTTGTAGATTTGCTTCCGCTGCCGTTCGCATCACTCAGGGAAGCCTGAGAATCGGAGTTAGCCAGTGTATAATTCACAAATATAGAGCTGACTACAAGTGCGAATATAATAGCTATAGATGATAAGACTATTTTTTTATTCTTAAACACTGTATTTTCCTCCTCTATTAATCCCACTCATGCTTCTTGAGCACGAATGAATTTCTGAGTCCAACTACACTTGTTACTTTATATTTTTCATTTGTTTTTTCATCCTCAAATCCAATTATCACAGCCAAACTGTTATCATCTGGATTTACCTGAAGCTGAAAGCTTGCCACATTATTCGCAAGAACCGTTCCCTTCTGAGAACTTGAATCCACATACTGAGTACATGATGAAAGTGTTGCCTGCGCTGCATTTACTTTTGTTGGATCACTGCTCTTGAGATCCTGCTTTGCTTTAGCAATGTCTTCATCACTCATCTCCTGTCTTGATATATACAGCTTCTTATCTGTCTTGCTGTATTTTATTGTACAAAATGCTGTTTTATCAAGCTCAGATGAATACTGTACCCAAAGGTAATCTGCATCTATAAATGTCTGCTCATCCTTTGATGCATCAACACCACCAAAAGTCTTTATATCAGCAATATCATAACATTTACTTTTCTTCTGTAACACTCCACTACCTGATACAATATTCTGAACAACTTCAGCAACTCCTCCCGCTGTACGGAGAGTACTTCCTGTTCCATTTGTTTTAATATATGTATCATCGGGAACAATAAAGCTTCCTGTAACCTTAGTATATGATGTTCCTGTCTGCACATACGCTGACCCATCAATTTTTATATCACTAGCACCCATCACTATATCTGCTATAGCATCATATGTCTCCGTTGCCTGTGTCTGAATCTTCTGCCTTGACGACTGCTTTTTATGTGATGCTACAGTCGTACTTATAATTGACATAACAGCTACCATAAATATTCCAAGTATAGCCATGTACAGTATAAGCTCTATGAATGTGAAGCCTTTATTTCTATTTTTTAATATCATTCTTCACACCCCCTAATTCTTTCCATATGTGTGTCCACCTGTATACTGATTTAAAGAAACCCTTCCCACGGTGTTACTGCCACTATTGTATTTGCAAAAACGATACTCTCCATATCCTGCCAGCACCTGTCCATCAGATTTTCTTATAACAATAACCTGATCTGTAAGAGGGGTTGTCTCTGAATCTGCATCATAGTTTTCAGCATAATATATTGTAACTCTCTCCAGAACTTTATCTGCTGTTGTGGAATTAGCTGTAAATGTTGAAGGATTTCCATCGGTACATGTACCATAGAAAATGTCATAATTAGCACCATTCTGTACTATTCTGATTGCCTCTCCAGCTTTTTGTGTCTTTGTACGCATCTCAAGAGTCGATAACTCACTATCAAACTTCTGCATGGAAGCTGTTGCCTGAGAGGCCCTGATTGATGATATGGTTAACGCACCTGCACCTGACATAATTGCAATAATCGCAATTACTATAATCATCTCAACTAATGTATATCCACTATCTGATTTTAATTTGCTTTTCATCAACCACACCTCCTATTCCACGTTCTTCTTCCAGTTCTGGAATACAAGAATATCTTCATATGAGATGTCTGATATCGATGCCCCTGTTACCTCTGTGTTACCTTCGCTCTTGGATGATGTATAGTTCTTCAGCACCTTTGTTGTAAGCGTATTAAGCTTTTCGTCTGTGCTCTCTGAACACTGTTCAAGAAGATTTGCAACAAATGCAGCGTCTGCTGATATTGACATATTATGGTCAATTATAAGCTTTGATCCAGTGATTATCATACCTCTGAAGCTCTTAACATTCTCATCAAATCTTACATTACCACCGGCAATTATAATTCCCTGGAATGATCCATCACCATTGTTTGGCTGGAGCTTAACATCACCAGAATTGATAACTATGGTTTTAGCCTCATTATCTGTTGCATTTCCAATTGTATTCTCAATTGAAAGGTTCCTGCTAAATACATAAGCAAAATCAACATAGTGATTTAAAGGAGTGATACTGTAATCATATGAATATTCATCTTTATCCTTATTATATGTACTTGTATATCCACTTGCTGACTTGCTATAGCCTGCAATCTCCCACGCATTTACATCAGGCTTAGTTGCCTCATCCTTCTTGTTGAGAACTGACAGATGATCCTTCATATTTATATACATATATGAGAGGAAATTACTTGTAGTCTCTTCATCATTTGCAACTGAACTTCCTGAAAGCTCTGCAGCATCCGCCTTGAGGTCATTAAATACCTTTTTATTGTTGTCTGAACCCTTGTTACCAAGGATGTTAGTAAACACCTTGCCTGTTGAAACATTATCAAGCGCTGTAGCCACATCCATTGTGGTAGTTGTGGATGCTCTCAGGAACAGCGAATCATCGTTATTCTGATCTGTGACAGCACCGCTTGCATTTATCTTGCCCTCTGCCGGAAGAACCAGCTTAACCTGGAACTGCTCATATTTCTGTACATTATAGAGTTTACTGCTTATCTCATCGCCATAATCCTGGAGAAGCTTATAATATTTCTCAGCAAATTTCTCTGCATTGCTTACATTGGATGAATCCTTTCCATCCTCAATATACAGATAATAATAATCATGTCCTGAAACAGTCTGCTTAATAGCTGTTACGCCCTTTTCTCCTTCTGTAGCAAGATCCTTGAGGAAATCATCATACAGATCAAGTATGTTCGCATCTGCCTCAAATGTCTTTGGGAACTGAAGTGTAACTGTAGTGATTCCTGTGTCAGGGTCAACCTTCTCAGTGTTGTTCACTACAGACCACTGGGTAAGGAACATAAGCTGATTTGTCTTCACATCAAGAGACTGTCCTGTAGAATAATCCTTCAGTGTTGTGAATGCGTAATCTGCATTCTCATCAACTGTTATATTCTCATCGTCCTCAGGAACACTTGAAGCAGCAATCTTTGAGAATTCGATATATGACTTACCTGCTATATACAGTGAATTAAGATCCTGTAAGTCAAGTGTTGAATTCTTACCATTTACAATAATTGCACTATCACTAAAGTGTGATCTGAGCTTATATCCTGTTGCAAGATATCCTTTTTGTCTGAGATAATTCAGACTTCTTGTATCCTGTGCATTGTAGCTATATCCAAAATAACTTCCCTGAGTAAATTTCAAGCTTGCTTTCTCTGCATTAAGCTCTGTATCATCAAAGATATACGCATCTGCAGAAGCTTTCAGTGAGCCTCCGTCTTTTCCTCCAATGACGATATTATCTGCCCAAAGCTCTGATAAAGTCTGTGTACGACCTGACAGATTTATCTCAGCTCCGTTATATGCGGCAAGAGAACCTGAACACACAACCACATCTGAGTTGAGTGTAAGTGTGGAATTCTTACCATTTACAAATATTCCTGAGTATGCACTGCTTTCCTTTGTACCCCACATTGTGGTAGGCTTACTCTCATATTTGTTCGTAACCTTTGTCTCGGCTACATCATTATAATCCTTATTGTAATAATCGCTTGCTGCGTAGATGTTACCCTTAACCTGTGCGTCGGTTGTCCGGTTGTCGTTGTCCTCTCCTACCTCGACACCCATATCCGCAAGTATCGCATATTCATACAATGTATTGTTTGATACACTGCTTGTATCAAATGAAACATTGTACTCAGGCTCCGTGAGAACAATGTCCGTAGTGATAGACTGCTCATAGGTTCCTGCTGTTGATCCTTGCAGATTCACACTTCTCTTAACACACACATTCTTGAATGTGACAGACTGAACCTTGTCATTTTCGTAACCCGACTGCTTCTCCGTCTTAATTCCTCCATTATTCTTATAATACTGAGTTGTTGTCTTGTTATTAACATCAGTATATATAAGCTTCATGTTCGATGTATCAAGTCTGACACCATCCGGATTGTCCACCGCATCATACTCATTAGATATGAAAGACTGAAGTGTATCTGTCACGTTCTTAAGGCTCTTATAGTTTGTATCTGCAACAAAGCCTGTCATGAAAAGCTTTTTGAAAAGCTCATTTGCCGATTTATTGTCAAGGGTAGTATACGCCTGAGCCTTAGTATCATACACAACAACCAATTCAGCCGTAGTTGTGTACGCTGAATAAAGGTGCTCATTGGTCGCTGCGCCTACCCCCGCATACATCTCATCAAGTGCAGTTTCTACCTCATAAAAGTTATTCAGGGAATTCAGCTTATAAAACTTGAGCTTGTATGTCATCATAGCTCCCATAAGTATCGCTGAAGCAAGAATGCACATAAATGTGGTTGCGACTATTACAAGGACGAAACTTGAACCGTGATCATCGTTATGCCTAAGCTTTCGCTTTAATCTCTCAATCATCTGTTACTTCCCCCTTGTTCCAGTAACCGTCGTCTTGTTTCCTTTACTATCTGTCAAAGTAACTGTTATATCGTACATATATACACTGTCACTCTGATCCTCTGTCAAACGAGCTACAGGATAGTCAGAATTAACATTGTCAAAATCAAAGTTGGCATATACATTAAGATCTGACGACTTTGCTCCCGCTGCCAGCTTAAGTCTCACCTTGACATCTGACATCTTGGTGTTCTTTCCTGTATTCGTATATGTAAGATCATCAACGTTCGCCACATTGAACTGCTCACGTATGATCTTCTTGTATGTATCGCTGAGCTCTGCTGTCGTCTCGAATACATACACATCCGCCTTCTCAGATATTCCTGAATTATCCACCGTTATGGTATCTGTCGTACAGTATGAACCATTGTATATCGCCGGAACATAGAGAAGATACACAGGTGGCAGACCATTCGTAAACTCCTGCTTGTATACTATTCCATCACCATATAAGGTGGTAGGCTTGTATACATTTTTGCCTGAGCTCTCATACTGTGATCTGATAACTGAGACCGTTGTATAATCTGTGTATTCCACATAACACTCAACTGTATATGTGGATCCCAGCTTTGATATCTTGATCTTGGTATTCTTCTGGAAATGATCCTCATCGAATGTTCCACCACCGGAAAGATAATGGTTGTACTGCACATCATACTTTCTCAGCACGTCAAGCTTCGCATCCAGGAAATACTGATATGCGAGATTATCAAGATTGTTGCCTGTTGCGGCTACATTATAGGTGGCACCTATAATGATAGCCGACTGTTTGCTGTCCAGATTTCTGATAGTTCCCGATTCCGTAGCATTAGTCTGTATGGCGCCACTTTCATCGCTCTTGAATGTCGCACCACCATCAAGACCTGCAAGCACATATCCATTCTTAAGAACCTGATATGCCGCATCATTCACATCCACCTGACAGGTGTAGGTCTCATAAGATTTTCCTATGGATACATCGTTGCAGGTATAGGTTGTGTCCGAATATTCCGCCGTTTTAGAATTCGGCAATGTAATAGACTTTCCCGATGGTGTTCCCTTTGTAAAGGAATATGTCTTTGTTCCATTGCCATCAGGAATATTCACATTTCCTGACAGATCAGCGGTCTTAAAGATCTCCATGATCTCCTCAGCCTTCTCGACTGCATACTGCTTCTTCGTCGATGTAGTACCCGTCTTCGTGGCTGTGATCAATGCATTGGTTATCGGATAGATCAGAATGGCAAATATGGCAGCAGCGATTATAATCTCTACTAAACTAAATCCTTTATTGTTTGATTTAACCATTTATTTGTTCACTCCATTTAAGTGTATGCATCTACTGGGCTGTTGTTGTGGTCGTAGTCGTAGTAGACTTTACTGTTGGGTTTCCAAAGATGTTGTTTGTACCTGTCTGTACATTCACATCTGCGTGATCTGTAGTTCTGTCATCACCGTTTACTGCATATGAGGTTATAGTCATATCTCCCTCATACTTTCCTGTCTGTTCGTTGAATGCTATAGTGACATCGTCAAGAGTCATTCTGTAATCACCATTCTTGATGTAGTCGATGACATCCTTGATATCCTTGTAGTCTCCCTCGTATGTGACAGGGAATGATGCTGAATAGCAGTTGTAACCTGATGCTGTAGCTGCTGAATCATCTATAGTCACGTCAGATGCTGCTGCATCTGTTGAAGCACTTGAATTATCAGCAACGGTAACGTCGCCCACAGCGCCTGCGCCAAGTGTATAGAAAAGTGTCTCCTCACCCATTGTTACACTAGGAAAGTTGAACTTATACTTATCCTTTACACCCTGTAAATACATGATCGTGTTATCCTGATACAGCTCTGATGGAAATTCTGCAAGAACAGCCTCATAGTCTGCCTTGTACTTCTCAGTGTCAGCTATGTACTGCTGTCTGTTCGCATCCTTCTCAAGCAGGCTGTTGTAATATGTCTGTCTCTCGTTGTACTGACTCTCAATACTCTTCTTGTCATCGAAATTGCCCATGGCAAGAAATCTTATAGGAAGCACTAAGATAGCAATTCCCAATAAGAATAATAATAGATTTCTCTGTCCCTTTGTGATTGAATCCATGATAGTCCCTCCTTAATTAACTGATACTTCATCTGTTGAAGTCTCGGTGTCATCTGCATTTACATCCTTGTAGATACATGTAACTGTAAAGTCGTATGTTGTATCCCCGCTCTGCTGATCCACATTCTCAGTGACAGACTGAACGAATGAATTGTCTATGCACTCTATATCCTTGAGGTTTATTGCAAATGCAGCTATATCCTCGTACGACTTCGTGTTACCTGTGAAACTAACCTCTGTTGAAGATGAATCAAACGCTGTAAGACTGATTCCCTTTGGCATCTTGTCCTCAAGCTCCGCAATAAGTGTTCCAACATTCTCATTGAGGTTCTCTGTGTAGCTGTACATATTCTGAGCATCCATGTATACAGACTCTGCATCCTCATAGTCCTGTACGATCTGCTCTATATCCTTGATAGAATCAATATCTCTGTTCACCTGGTCAAGCTTTGACTGAGCCTTGTTCTTCGCTATGAACGAGTACGCTGTAACACCACCTGCAACTATGACTGCTATGATGATAAATGCTATAACCAGTGGTGTTGTGTCAACACTGCTTGCACCGCCCTTGCTGCCAGTCTCACCAAGCTCGAAGCCCATAGGGTCAAAGGCAGCTCCGATAGGAACCATGAGATATACAGGATTATAAATCTTAAGATCAATCTTTGGGTCAAATTTGATGTTATACAATGTATCCATTACTCTGGTTGATACATTGAGCTGAACCTTGAACAAGCCGTCGATTCCCTTGATAAGGGCTCCATCACCTGTGAGGAATACATCGTCAATAGGCTTATCAGGATTCTTTGATGTGAAGAAGTCCATCACACGGCCGATATTGTTGATGAGATATCTGAATGCTCCTGTTATAGCATTGTCATCGAAATCAACTGTGAGAAGTCTCTCGTTCTGGAGAAGAGTCATAGCTGTAGTTGCATCCACGCCCTTCGCATCCATAACTTCGTTGACTACCACATTGGTACCGTATGGAACTGTTCTCTGAAGGAGAAGTGTATCTCCTTTTACGATGTTGAGCACTGTTGATTCACTGCCCAACTGGATTACCATAGTTGTCATTGCCTCTGTTGTCTGAGTCTTGATCAACTGAAGCATTGCATTACCAATATAATCAAGTGCTACTACTTTCAGTCCAGCCATAGCTGCGAGATCATAGTATGATCTTACCATGTTCTCTGGTGCAGCGACTGCAAGAACTCTGAGCTGCTTGTTATTCTCTTCATCAGTAACTGTCTCAAGCACTGTATGAGACACTACGTAATCCTCTATATTAACAGGGAAATACTCTGATGAGTTCGCATTAATAATTCCTTTGATTTTGTTCTCCTTAACGAAAGGTACAAGAACCTCTCTGTTAACGATCTTTGTAGAGGTAAGAACGAATATCGCGTTCTTGTTTGTTATTCCATTTGCTGAGAGCTGAGACTTGATCGCCTCTGCTATTCTCTCTTTGTCTCTGATCACGCCATCCTCATAGGCATCTTCCGGTGTCTCGAAGATGATAGCGTTGTGTATCGTTGACTGCTTCTTGTTTGAAGGTGTAACTTCAACGATAGTAATACTTTCATTTGTAATGTCGATTGTTAAGACTTTATTATTACTCGCCATTTTTATAGCCTCCCTCGCTAATCAGTAGTTTTGTATGGAAAATTCCACATTGCTTTGAGTACCAGCTTACCGCTGTTCACCCCATTCATATAATTGTTCCGGATAAGTGCTTTCCGGATAAAGGTCAACATTCTGTCACCCTTTTAATAGCTCATCTCATCCACATAATGACCCTTTTATATAGAAGAAACTCACTGAAAAATAAGTACCAGCTCTACCTAGGTAAGCCAGTTGCCGCCATAAGTCATGCTATGTGACATGTCACATATACAAAAAACCGCTGACTGCAAAGAAAGAGTGAGTATAAAGGATCAGACTATATAACACTCTATATAACATTCTTTCCTTCATATTCAGCTCTGTGTAAAGATATAGCAACCGGGGAAAATCCCCAGCTACTATAAATATAAATAGTAGATAATGTGTCAGCACCTGACGATGATCACACTCACTGCCTGTACGAGGTTGCAACAGGTATAATCACCGTCTGTGCTACACTTATGTAACATCAATCATGTTCTCATGAACAATCCGTAAGTTTACACAAGTCTGTCAGAATCTTACTTGTATTCTGCACATACGTCTGGGTAAAGCTCTGAACCATCAACTGTTACAGTGAAAGTAGACTTGTCTGAGCTAAGTGTAAACATAAATGACTGATTCTTATCATACTTTGGCTTGTATGCAGCTGAACCAAGCTGTGATACAACCTCGCTTGTAAATGCAGCGCCAGTTCCTGTTACTGCAACAGGCTTTGTTGTTGATAATGTATAATCACCAGCTTCTGCTGCATCGTAAGCTGCCTCTACTGAAAGTGCGTTTGTAACTGCTGTTGCGATTGTCTGTGCATTTGATACATCTGTTGATCTTCTTGACTTAGCGATGTACTTGATAAGTGCCGGTGCAAGAGCTCCAGCAAGGATTGCCATGATAGCAATAACGATAATTAACTCTACTAATGAGAAACCTTTGTTGTTTTTCTTCATAATTTTACTCTCCTTTTTAGTTGTTTATTGTGTGTTGTTATGTGCTTTGCACTATATCAAACCGGCATCCTCGTTCTACCGGGTTTAACCTTTTAGTTATCATGCAGGTCATACATGATATATCAAATAGCTACCAAACGTATGTTACTTGTAAGCATCACACACATCCGGATACAGCTCTGAGCTGTCCACCTTTACGGTGAATGTAGCCTTATCACTATTGACTGTGATAGTGAACTGCTTGTCCTTGTCATACTTTGGCTTGAATGTACTTGTCCCAAGCTGACTTGTGACTTCTGATGTGAACGCATTCGATGTGCCAAGCTGTGTGCCATCGGTATTCACCGGGTAATCACCAGGTGTGGCATCATCATATGCCTTCTCTACCGATAAGGCATTGGCGACTGCCGTCGCTATAGTCTGGGCGTTCGACACATCGGTCGATCTTCTTGACTTTGCTATGTACTTTATGAGCGCCGGTGCAAGTGCTCCGGCAAGAATAGCCATGATTGCTATGACTATGATAAGCTCCACCAGTGAAAAGCCTTTGTTTCTGTTCATCTAACTTCCCTCTTTTGTTTATACATTGTCCATAGCGTTGTACATACTCATGATAGGTCCATATACCGCTGCAACTATCATTCCTACAACGCCCGCAAGAAGTACCATGATCATAGGCTCCATAGCGGCTGTAAGTGCATTTGTAGCAGCCTCAACCTCTTCGTCGTAATAGTCAGCGACCTTGTTAAGCATCTCTTCTATATCACCTGTCTCCTCGCCAATCTTAGTCATGGCCGAGAGCATAGGCGGAAGCATCGTCATATCCTTGAGCGGTTTCGAGAGCGGAACACCCTTTGACACCTGAACTTTAGCATCTAATAATCCATCTCTGATGATCTTGTTGTCCATCATCTTAGCAACCTGCTCAACCGCATCTATCATGGATATACCTGAAGCCATCAATGTACTCATGGTTCTTGCAAATCTTGCACAGGCTGTCTTAACATTCAGATTTCCGAATATTGGAGCCTTAAGTCCTATGTTCGCAAAGAGCTGTTCACCAAAAGGTGTCTTCTTGAAGAACTTAACACCGAACACTATAGCTGCCACTATGATTATGAGCAGCCACCACTTATACATAACGAAATCTGCCGCCGCCATCATCATACGAGTTGCGAGTGGAAGCTGAGTTCCCATCTCCTCAAACATACTTGAGAAGTTTGGTATAACCGCTACCAACACTACTATGATAACTATAACCATAACACAGAGAACTACGATAGGATATGTCATGGCACCCTTGATCTTGGATGACAATGCATTGTCCTTCTCGAAATGCTCTACCAGTCTGTCCAAGCAAATCTCAAGATTACCAGACATCTCACCAGCCGCCACCATGTTGATCATGATAGGCGGGAATACATCCGGGTTAACTCTGAGCGCATCCGCCAGAGTTCCACCTTTCTCTACATATGTACGCGCATCTGCTATGGCCTTTCGCAGCGTCTTGTTCTCGATCTGATCTCCCATCAGCTCCAGTGCGGATATGATGGTAACACCGGCCTTGATGACCGCTGAGAACTGTTTACAGAATACACCCAGGTCTCTTGACTTGACCTTCTTCTTAAATCCTATACCCCCAAGCGGGCTGCTCTGCTCCGTCAGACTCATGATCGAGTAGCCTTCTGACTTCAGCTTCTTCTCAGCACCATCTCTGTTAGGGGCCTCGATGGTACCTTTTTTGTTCTTACCATCTCTGTCAACAACCTTGTAATTAAATACTGCCATTGTCTCTCCTCCGACCCAATCTTAATATTCTTACGTTTTCATGTATCTGCACTTTAAAAGCGCAATAATGCAACATAAATTATATGTAAAATATCTTACTATACCACACAGATTTAATCAACATTTAATTATTTGCACGTTATTTTTTAGACAATGTGCACAATGCGGCTTGGTTATTATACCACATTTTTCCATATGGCAATCGATTATTCCATATATCTTACTGTCCGTTGATCTTCTTTCTCAGGTACTGCTGATCCTGTGCGTATGTCATGGCAACCTCTCTTGTGACGGTTCCTGAAGCATACAGCTCATACAATGCATCGTCCATAGTGATCATACCTAAGGCTCTGCTTGTCTGGATAGTTGACTGGATCTGATGAGTCTTGGCTTCTCGTATCAGACTTCGTATAGCAGGTGATGCAAGCATTACCTCGAAGGCTGCAACTCGTCCGTTGCCGCTCGCTATAGGAAGAAGCGACTGTGAGATAACTCCCTCAAGAACCATCGCGAGCTGAACTCTTACCTGCTGCTGCTGGTTTGTAGGGAAGATATCTATGATACGATCGATGGTACTTGCCGCACCGATTGTATGCAGTGTGGAGAATACCAAGTGTCCTGTCTCGGCAGCGGTTATGGCTGTGGAGATAGTCTCAAGATCTCGCATCTCTCCTACGAGGATGATATCAGGATCCTCACGGAGTGCTGCACGAAGTGCATTTGCATAGCTGAGTGTATCCATACCAACCTCTCGCTGGTTAACTATTGCCTTATTGTGATGGTGAATGTACTCTATAGGATCCTCAAGTGTGATGATGTGATCCGTAAGGTTCTCATTCGCCTTGTTTATAATAGATGCAAGTGTGGTTGACTTACCAGAACCTGTAGGTCCTGTTACGAGAACCAGACCTCTCTTTCTCTTGTAGAGCTCAACAACCTCCCTTGGAATACCAAGCTGGTCAGGTCTTGGGATCTGTGTCTCAACTCGTCTGTACGCTGCTGCCATGTTTCCCTTGTCCATGAATACATTGACACGGAAACGTCCGGTCTCAGGTGAATCGAATGAGAAATCGACCTCTCCTCTGTCCTGAAGTATGGCCTTATGCCTGTCCTTCATAGTAGATCCAATTGCCTCTGCCGCATCAGCAGGTGACAGTGCCGGAACCTCAACCTCGGTGAGCTTACCGTTGATTCTGAGCTTAGGTGGTATACCTACAGCTATATGAACATCTGACGCCTTTGCTTCTACAGAGAAGGCAAGTAATTCCTTCATGTCTAACATAACTTGTCCCTTCCTTTCCCTTTTGCATTAATAATTACAATTTATATATAATCTCATTATATATCTCTTATATCTTACAGCTCTCCCATGTCCACTCCCTCGGCCACGGTCACTGTACTGTGAACAATCTTGTTCATCTCTGCTATGGATGTGATACCATCAAGAACGTGCTTGGCAGCTCCCATCTTCAGTGTGAGCATTCCTTCCTTGAGGGCCTGCTTCTCAATGACATCCGCTGTAGCTCCGGAAGCGATAACAGCCTGAAGCTCTCTTGATACAGGCATCATCTCGTATACACCGATTCGTCCTGAATAGCCTGTGTCGTTACACAGTGGGCATCCCTGTGGCTCGTAGATGATGACATCCTCCTCGTCAGCCGGAACACCGAGCTGAACTCTCTCATCATCCTCCACAAGTCTTGGCTGCTTACATGTGGTACAAAGTCTTCGCACAAGTCTCTGTGCAATAACTCCAACAACAGCATCACCGGCGATGTATGACTCAATACCCATATCGATAAGACGGGTGATGGTCGAAGCCGCTGAGTTAGTATGCAGTGTCGATACAACCAAATGTCCTGTGATAGCGGCCTGTACGGCGATTCCTGCTGTCTCACCGTCTCGGATCTCTCCTATCATGATGATATCCGGATCCTGACGAAGGATAGATCTGAGGGCTGCCGCGAAAGTCATGTCCGCTTTGTTATTAACCTGCACCTGATTGATACCGTTGATGTTCGCCTCGACAGGGTCCTCAACGGTGATGATATTAACATCCTCTGTGTTAAGCTCACTGAGTGATGTGTACAGTGTAGTTGATTTTCCTGATCCTGTAGGTCCCGTTACAAGGATGATACCATGTGGGTTGCTGAGGATATTATCGAAAACCTTCTCCTGCTCTGCATCGAAACCAAGGGCACTCTTCGGTTTTGTCAGACCGTCCTTGGATGTAAGTCTCATAACCGTCTTCTCTCCGAAAACTGTTGGAAGGATAGAAACACGGACATCAAACTCTCTTCTGTCAACCATGATGGTGATACGACCATCCTGTGGTTTTCTCTTCTCTGCTATATCCATACCGCCTATGATCTTGATACGGGCTGTGATACCTGCCAGTATGCTGAGGT
The DNA here is from genome assembly GCF_040915325.1 of Coprococcus sp. RTP21281st1_F1_RTP21281_210402. Classification (NCBI taxonomy): domain Bacteria; kingdom Bacillati; phylum Bacillota; class Clostridia; order Lachnospirales; family Lachnospiraceae; genus Coprococcus; species Coprococcus sp. RTP21281st1_F1_RTP21281_210402. Next base: position 303,873 of record NZ_JBCPDQ010000005.1, on the reverse strand, counting down.
CGTATGACATAACCTGCTTAAGTGCACCATCTATTCTGTATCTGACTCTGACGCTGTTCTCCAGAGCCTCTATATGTATATCTGACGCTCTCTGTCTTACTCCGCCTTCGATGATCTGCTTAACCAGAAGTACGATAGGGGAATTATCGATTTCTTCGTTGCCCTCTTCCTCGTCGCCTCCGCCGAGCACATTCTGCTGCTCCTGTCTGTAGGCCTCAGCAGCCTCCATAGCCTGAGCGCTTCCGTAATACTTGTCTATGGCATTCCTGATTCCCTCCTCAGATGCGAGCATCGGCTCTACCTGAAGATTTGTCACAAGACCAATATCGTCCATGGCCATGATATCCATTGGATCTGCCATGGCTACCTTGAGGATGTTCGGGTTATCAGGATCTATCTCTATAGGTATGGCCTGATACTTGGTGACCATGTTCTCAGGCACCATGTGTATAACCTTCTCCTCGATCTTAGCTCCCTTGAGCTCTATGTAGTCAATTCCCAACTGGGTTGTAAGTACCGTAATCAGCATGTCGTTACTTATAAATCCCAGATCAACCAGGGCGTTACCAAGCTTTCTGCCGGTCTCCTTCTGCTTTGCAAGTCCTTCCTGAAGCTGTTCCTCCGTGATAGCCCCCGCTGCTACAAGGACATCTCCAATTCTGATCTTCTTACGTCCCACGCTTAATCGCATTCTCTAAATACCCTCCTCACGTCTCTCGCAATTCTACGCACAGGCAGAATTATCCAAATACCTAAAGCGTATTATATCACAGTATTTTCACATTTTAAACATTTTGTACATATTTAGATACATTTTTTTGCACTTTTATCGGATTTTTGCTTTTTTACAGGGTGGATAGGCACTATTTCTGCACAATAAACATATTATATAAGCAAGCTGACTGTACTAATTGTAAAATAGCCCGTCCAGCAAATGTACAGCCGGTACAATCAATTTACGGGAGCAGTTCATATATGGAAGCGTTTAAAAACCCACTAACTCCCGAAGAAGAGAAAAAATATATTGCGCTGTGCCTGTCCGGCGACAAGGCTGCCCGCAGCATTCTGATAGAGTACAATCTCCGTCTGGTCGCCCACATATCCAGAAAGTACAATTCCGCCGTGAGGGATCCCGAGGATCTTCTGTCCATAGGCACGATAGGTCTCATCAAAGCCATAGACAGCTACAAGCCCGACAAAGGCTGTAAGCTGTCAGGTTATGCCGCCAAATGTATCGAAAACGAGCTTCTCATGACTCTCCGCCACGAGAAGAAGAAGGCGCGTGAGGTCTCGATCTACGATCCCATCGGCACTGATAAAGAGGGTAACGAGATCGTCATCCTTGACATCATAGGTTCGGAGAACGTCAACGTTCTGGACAAAATGATACAGGACGACCACCTGTGCCTGCTTCCCTCCTGCATATCATCGCTCCTCTCATCCAGGGAGAGGGAGATCATATGTATGCGCTACGGTCTTGACGGGCAGTCACCTCTCACCCAAAAGGAGGTAGCCAGGATGCTCGGAATCTCCAGGTCATATGTATCGCGCATAGAGAAAAAGGCTCTTGGCAAATTAAGAGGATGCCTGGATTGACATCCAGACATCCTTATGATCATTCTTTTCTTCTCAGTATAATACCGGTCTCAAGCTCCTTATCAAGCTTCACCCTCAATTTCTGCTTTGGATGTGGCGCAGAGTCCATGCTGTTTTCTTCCTCGTCGTATATCGCCTGAACCTCGCACTCTATATTTGTTCCATCAAAGCCCATGGCTTCAAGCTTCTCTCCCACCAGGAACTTATTCTTCTGCTCAAAGCATACACAGCCATCCGGGGTAACCTCTCTCACAGTTCCAATATACGTATAGTTTTTTACATATGTGTTATTATCATATATCTGTGATTCTGAGTCTGTCTTCCCGAAATAAAATCCCGTTGTGAACTGCCTGTATGTGCATTTGGCTATCTCTCTCTTGTAGTATTCCATGTTTGCTCTGTACTTCTCTTCTGACTCCATATAATCATCTATGGCTTTTCTGTAGGTTCTGGCAACGGTAGCCACATACAGAGCCGTCTTCATACGTCCCTCTATCTTGAAGCTGTCTATTCCGGCTTTCATCATCTCCGGGATGTACTCTATCATGCACAGATCTTTGGAGTTAAATATATATGTTCCCCTGTCGTCCTCGTTGATGGTCATATACTCTCCCGGCCTGGTCTCCTCGACGATGGAATACTTCCATCTGCATGGATGTGTGCACGCACCATGATTCGCATCCCTGCCTGTGAAGTAGTTGCTGAGAAGGCATCTTCCTGAATATGATATACACATAGCGCCATGGATAAATGACTCTATCTCCATATCGTCCGGTATGTTTGCTCTTATCTGTGATATCTCCGCAAGGGACAGTTCTCTGGCAGACACAACCCGCTTTATGCCGTGGTCATACCAGAACTTGTATGTCATGTAGTTCGTGTTGTTGGCCTGTGTGCTTATGTGTAATTCCATATCCGGCATAGTCTCACGAGCTATGGTAAACACGCCCGGATCGGATACAAGAACAGCGTCCACACCTGTATCTTTCAGCTCGCCAAAATAAGCTCTTATTCCATCCAGATCATAGTTGTGTGCAAATATATTGGCTGTCACATACACCTTGGCATTATGTGCATGGGCATATTCCACGCCCTGTTTCATCTCTTCTATGGAAAAGTTGTCTGCTTTCGCTCTGAGGCCAAATGCCTGTCCGCCTATATACACTGCGTCAGCTCCATAGTCCACGGCCACCTTGAGCGTGTCCAGTCCGCCCGCCGGGACAAGAAGCTCTGGTTTCTTATCTCTCATATCGTTTCCTCCAACCATTTTTCGTTTATTTCCTGATACTGAGGCTCATTCCATCCCCTATATTGAGTATGGCCGTCTCCAAATGTTCATTGTGGGTGAGCTCGTACAGGTATTCTCTCATCCTTGAATGTATCGTTCTGTTTCTTCTGGTAACTGCAAATCTGCTCTCAAGGACATCTCCGTCCTGAAGCACGTTGTCGCAGAGCAATACCCCCTTTGGAGCAAGCAGCCGTATAGCCTCCGTGAAAAAATTGCCATACTGACCCTTAGCTGCATCCATGAACACCATGTCATAGCTTTCTGTCATCTCTGGTAATATCTCCAGTGCATCGCCCTCAAGCAGAGTAATCTTGTCTGAAGCCCCGGCTCTGACTATATTCTTCTTCGCCTCTTCTATTCTCGGCTGATAATTCTCTATAGTTGTTACATGTGCGTCATCATCCAGAAATCTACTCATAAAAATGGCAGAAAAGCCAACGGCTGAACCTATCTCAAGAATCTTCTTCGGCCTGTTCATAAGAATCAACATCTTGATGAACTCTCCGGCCTCTCGTCTTATGATAGGTACCCTGTTCTCTTCTGCCTCTCTTCTGATCGAGGTCACAACCTCATCGTAGTCTGTATTGAAGGAATTGATAAATGACGCAAGTCTTTCATCACATACCATAATTATCCTCTCTGTCTATTCCTCGGCACTGTCCTCGCTGGAGGAGTCATCACCGCTGTCTCCGCTGCTATCCCCCGAGGAACTCTTGCCATTTCCCGTTATGATCTCTATTATCTCCTGATTTGTATCGCTCGGTGCTATCTGATATGTACCAGGCTGGATATCATCTGCATATCCGCCTATTCTGACCTTCAGTATAAAAGCGTATTTGTCCTTGATGACCTCCGCCGTCTTAAGGGAATCCGCCACATCCAGAAGCGGCTCGTCCTGAGTTATCTGTATAGTTGCCTTCCGGTTGCTGCCCGGATCCGCAGCCCTTGTGGCAAACACCTGATACGCAAAATCATACGAGTATGAGAAAGCCTTTACCAATATAAATAAAATACATACATTGATGAATAGTCCAAAAAGGAACCTCAGAATCTTCTTCATACTTCTAGCACTATCTAAAGCCATAATCGTTATTCTCCTTGTTCACAAATACATCCCAGCCAGCGCGAATCACCGGGCGTCCTCATCTATGATATCGAAATCAAGATCGTCCGCTATCTGTTCATATACAAGCTTCATCATTCTCACCAGCTTCTGCTCCGCCCTGATAAAGTCATTGACTATAGTATCATGGACTATGGAGTCATATTCCATGAATAGATTATTAACTTCATCATATGGATTGTCAAGCATTTCGTTATTCTGTATTTCATAATTTTTCTTACGAAATTCCATGAGCTGCTGAAGTTTTTCTGGTTTCTGTCTAAGCTTATCCTTGCAATACTGATAATTCTTGTAGACATCAGAATCCTTGATGCACGCATTCAATTGTCTGCTAAGTTCCAATGTATCTGTCATTTTCTCACCCTTCTACACCTCTGTGATTATAGGAAGGATCATAGGGCTTCTCTTTGTCCTCTTCCAGAGGAACTCTCCCATGTCATCCTTTATCACGGATTTGATCTTACCCCAGTCTGTCACGCCGCGGCTCAGGCATCTGTCGAGAGCCTCCTGACATGTGATCCTGCAGTCTTCCATAAGTGTCTCAGACTCCCTGACGTACACGAAGCCTCTTGACACTATATCCGGCCCTGCAACAAGCTGGTTGCTGTATCTGTCCAGGGTCACAACTATGATTATGAGGCCATTCTGTGACAGAAGCTGTCTGTCTCTGAGGACGATATTTCCAACATCTCCAACTCCAAGTCCATCCACAAATACTCCCTGTGCAGGAACCTTGCCGACAACGTCGAACTTCTCCTCACCGATCTCAAGAACATCGCCTGTGGTCATGATCTTGACATTCTCCTTAGGGATTCCCATCTCAACTGCAAGCTCTGCATGTCTCTTGAGGTGTCTATACTCACCGTGGACAGGTATTGCATATTTCGGTCTTGTGAGCGCATATATAAGCTTGAGCTCCTCACGGCAGGCATGCCCGGATACGTGTGTATCCTCAAATATAACGTGTGCACCCTTCGCCTCGAGCTCATTTATAACCTTGAATACCGCCTTTTCATTTCCCGGTATAGGATGTGAGCTGAAAATGACCACATCACCAGGCTTTATGGCTACTTTATTGTGTATGGATGCAGCTATACGTGACAGCGCAGCCATGTTCTCTCCCTGACTTCCCGTGGTGATGAGAACAACCTTCTCATCCGGGTAGTTCTTCATCTCGCTTATATCTATGAGTGTGTTATCCGGTATGTTGATATATCCAAGCTCGGACGCCGTGGTGATGATGTTCACCATGCTTCGTCCCTCTATGACAGCCTTTCTGCCATACTTGTAAGCTGAATTGATGATCTGCTGTACTCTGTCAACGTTGGATGCAAATGTCGCTATGATGATCCTGTGATCCTTGTTGTCGTTGAACAAGTTGTCAAATGTTCTTCCCACTGTCTTCTCTGACTGTGTGAAGCCCTCCTTCTCAGCATTTGTCGAGTCAGCCATGAGTGCAAGTACACCCTTCTTGCCGAGCTCAGCAAATCTCTGAAGATCTATGGTTCCGCCAAATACCGGTGTGTAGTCTATCTTGAAATCTCCGGTGTGGACAATAAGTCCGGCCGGTGTGTATATGGCAAGGGCCGCCGAATCTGCTATGGAGTGGTTTGTTCTGATGAATTCCACTCTGAATGCCCCAAGATTTATATTCTGACCATACTTTACAACCTTTCTTCTGGTGTTGTTCATAAGGTTGTGTTCCTTCAGTTTGTTCTCTATAAGACCCATGGTCAGCTTGGTCGCATAGATCGGCATGTTTAATTCTTTCTCAATGTACGGTATGGCTCCTATGTGATCCTCATGTCCATGGGTAACCACGAGTCCCCTGACCTTGTCCGCGTTTTCCTTGAGATAGGTGACATCAGGAATTACCAGATCGATTCCTAACATGTCGTCCTCAGGGAATGCCAGTCCGCAGTCAATGACTATGATAGAGTCCTCATACTCTATCGCAGTGATATTCATTCCAATCTGTTCCAGACCGCCCAAAGGAATGATCTTCACTGTCTCTTTATTATTCTTATTCAATTTTCTTATACCTCCAAATTTACGTCCTCAAGCAGCTCGTCAAATATCTTGATGACCGCCTCTAATTCATTTTCATCTTCCACAATATCGTATGCTGCCATCTCTTCCGTATCAGCTCCGTTGTTCTCGCGAAGGATAAGGAATGATTCATCATCCGCCTTGTCTATAACGAACAGATAATTCACGCCGCCAAGTGTGGTCTGCTCCACAACCGAGAATTCCACTTCTGTTCCATCTTCTGCTTCAAATATGATACTGTTGTCCGTCTTCCTGTTCTCTGCCATATAAACCTCTTAATACTTCTTCACTTCAGGCGTACACAAAACAAAGGCAGAAGGTCTGTGTCTATCACAGACTGCTGCACTTCGCATCAAGATAGTTCTGCAGTATGACCGCAGCCGCCATCTTGTCTATGTACGTCTTCCTGTTCTCTCTTCTCACTCCGCTGTCCATAAGGATCCGCTCTGCCTCCACAGTGGTAAGGCGCTCATCCCACAGAACAACCTCAAGTCCTGTTCTGCGCTCAAGATCCTCCTTGAATGCCTGTGTGGCCTCACATCTGTCTCCCTCTGAATTGTTCATGTTCTTCGGGTAGCCAAGCACTATCAGCTCTATGCGGTCGCGCTCTCCTGCCGCTCCATACTCTTCAAGTATGGCCTCTATGCGGGCAAGTGTCTGTCTCAGCTTGTTCGCCGACTTTCTCTCTATCGTCTCCAGCGGCTGGGCAGTCATCTTGAGCGGATCGCTCACGGCAACTCCCACCGTCTTGGTTCCATAGTCAAGTCCCAATATTCTCATACTATTCTTTTCCTTTACACGAGGTTATTCTTGATGTAGTCCTCAAGTAAAACCTCAATGATCTCGTCTCTCTCCACCTTCATGATCAGGCTTCGCGCATTCTTGTAGCTTGTGATATATGTCGGGTCACCGCTCATTATGTACCCAACAACCTGGCTTACCGGATTATATCCTTTCTCGGTAAGTGCATCGTATACTTCTCCAATTATCTCGCGTACGTCCACTGTCGCGTCCTTGATTGGAACAATATTCTGTGTACTTTCGTTATTCATCAAATCACGTCCTCATCTTGTTATTATCTCATGAGCCAATTAACATTCCTATTCTAATATAAAAAACTACAAAAGTAAAGGAAGGTTTCCCCCATTTTGGGTATATGTCACATACACAAAGCTGTTCACAAAACTCTCCGGCATGGATATGTCGCCCACATCTATGAGTATATCCATGTATCTCTCCGTATGTCCCCTGAGATATGTCTTATTGTTCTTTTTTACAACCTCTTCCACCAGGACTTCAAGCTCACAGCCCTCAAACTGGGCTTCATATGCGGTCTTGTTGTCATGGGCAAGCTTAAGCAGCACATCGCTTCGCTCATTCTTTATCTCAGGGGCAACCTGCTCTTTCATGGCGGCAGCGACTGTTCCCTTTCTCGGAGAATACTTGAATATATGCATCTCATACAGATTGAGCTCCGTCAGATATCTGACAGTCTCTGCAAATTCTTCCTCAGTCTCTCCCGGGAAGCCCACTATCACATCCGTGGTGAGCGCAGGGGACTTATACGCCTTTCTCAGCATGTCACATTTTTCAAAGTATTGCTTGCAAGTGTACTTTCTGTTCATTCTCTTTAGCACTGAATCACAGCCGCTCTGCAGGCTCAGATGGAAGTGTGGACATACTTTCGAATTGGATGAAATTCTCTCCACAAACTCCTCTGTTATTATCCCCGGCTCAAGTGAACCAAGCCTTATTCTCTTGATTCCTTTGATTTTTGAGATAGCCTCTATAAGCTCTATAAGTGCTCCCTCATTATTCTTATCTTTGCCATATGACGATATGTGTATACCGGTAAGCACAACTTCTTTTATTCCTGCCTCCGCAAGCTCTGATACTTCTGCAAGGATCGCCTCCTGGCTTCTGCTTCTTATCCTTCCTCTTACATACGGGATTATGCAGTATGAGCAGAACTGATTGCAGCCGTCCTGGATCTTGACATATGCCCTTGTGTGTCCCACAGGGACATGGCCGCCCATCTCCTCGTACTCAGTCTCTCTGGATATATCCACGAAGTATTCCATGGCTTCATGATCTTTACCTGGGGCATTTTTTCCATTGTTTCTCACATTAATATAATCATTAACTATTTCTGTGATACTTTTCTTCTTATTGTTGCTTATTACTATATCTATAGCTTCATCCTGCTCGAGAATCTCTCTGGCTGACTGCACATAGCATCCTGCGGCTATCACTATTCCATCAGGATTCATCTTTCTGGCTCTGTGAAGCATCTGCCTTGATTTTTTGTCCGCAATATTGGTCACAGAACAGGTATTTACTATATATATATCTGCTTTTTCGTCAAATTCCACTATATTTGCACCGGCAGCCTTCAGCATGTCGAGCATGCTGTCAGTCTCCGCCTGATTGACTTTGCAGCCAAGTGTTGTGGCAGCCACAGACATTCCTTTTAGCATGTATTTTACACTCCTTATATTGACTTTTGTATTCTATAAAAATATAATAATGACAGTACATAAAAAACTTACAAGGGTTAGGAGGACTATTTATGACAGCAGTTAAGATTTCTTTAAACTCAATCGATAAGGTCAAGAGCTTTTGCAATGACATTGCGAAATTTGACGCAGAATTCGACCTCGTATCAGGACGTTACGTAATTGATGCAAAGTCAATCATGGGTATTTTCAGTCTTGATATCTCAAAGCCTATCGAACTTAACATTCATGCGGAGAGCGGTATCGATGAGATCATGGCTACTCTGAAGCCATACCTTGCAGAATAATCATTATTCTGCCCCGTATGTTATATGGATCTGATAATCAAAGAGATGCTTATTATGAAGCATCTCTTTTTTGTTGTCTTTTATCACTGTTTTATATTGTTTTACTGCTTTGCGCGACACATAACGACCTCTGCCGTATCTACAGCCTTGCGGTACAATGGCTCGATGATTCCTGTGAGCTTTGCCTCCGACTTCTCTATCGCAGAGAGAACCGGATGTGTAACCGGATGCTTTGCAACAAATGTCGTACAGCAATCCTCGTATGGCAGTATAGATGTCTCGTATGTTCCGATCTTCTCTGATATGTCTACTATCTCCTGCTTATCCATACCTATACATGGTCTGAACACCGGCATGGTGCTGACCTGGTTGATAACGTTCAGGCTGAACACAGTCTGGCTTGAAACCTGGCCTATGCTCTCTCCTGTTATCGTACACTGACAGTCATTCTTCTCAGCCAGCTCCTCCGCTATCTTGATCATGTATCTCTTCATGATGATCGTGAGCTCCTCATGAGGACAGTTGTCGTATATTGCCATCTGTACATCGGCAAAGTTGACAACATGGAGTCTGATGGCTCCTGAGTAGTCGGCCACAAGACATGCCAGATCTATAACCTTCTGCTTTGCTCTCTCGCTTGTGAACGGAGGTGCGTGGAAATATACTGCCTCCACAACAACTCCTCTCTTGGCTATCATATATGCCGCAACAGGGCTGTCTATACCGCCTGACAGAAGTGCCATTCCTCTGCCGTTCGTTCCAACCGGCAGTCCTCCCGGGCCAGGTATGGTGATCGAATAGATATACGCTACCTTTCTGATCTCCACATTGATTATCTCCTGAGGTGAGTGCACATCCACTGCAAGATCAGGGAACGCCTCAAGGAGGAAATGTCCAAGCTCGGCGCTTACCTCCATGGAAGTCATAGGATATGTCTTGTCATTTCTTCTGGTGAACACCTTGAATGTGAAGTTCTTTCTGTCGTATGCCTTTTCAACATAATCTATTACCTTCTGCTTGAGGTTCTCAAACTCTGTGTTCTCCTCAACCACAACAGGGCATATTCCAACGATACCAAATACCTTTCCAAGGGCATTTACCACATCCTCATAGTCGTAATCCGACTTGCACTCAACGAATATTCTTCCCTGCTCCTTGCGGATATAGAAATCTCCGTAAGGCTTCAGCTTTCTGTTGATGTTCTTGCAGAGTATGTCTTCAAATATATATCTGTTTTTTCCCTTTGTGCCTATCTCGGCATACTTTATCATAAATGCCTTGTACTGCATATTTCCTCCTATTTCTTCCTCACATATCTTCTGAGTATCGGTAAAAGTTCCTTGCAGCACTCGACTGCATAATCTATCTGTTCCATTGTATTCTCCGGTGAAAAACTGAATCTCAGTGTGGACTCAAGCTTCTCAGGTGGCAGACCTATGGCCTTCAGCGTGCTGCTTGTGGAATGTTTATTCGACGAACATGCTGAACCGGATGAGACATATATGCCCTTCTCTTCCAGAGCATGAAGCATGACCTCACTTCGCACTCCCTTGAAGGTTATGCTGGCTATATGGGGCGCATCCCCGGAATTACTGTACACATCGTCTATCTGTGTGAGTTCATCTATAAGATGTTCCTTGAGTTCTCTCATGTGCGCTACATTTGCATCGAGATCTCTGTAGGTCATCTCGGCAGCCAGTGCCATTCCGGCTATTCCCGGTACATTCTCTGTTCCTGACCGCATTCCGCCCTGCTGGCCTCCACCGTATATCACAGGCTTGACCTTGACTCTGTCCTTTATGAACAGTGCTCCAACGCCCTTTGGTCCGTGGAATTTATGGCTGCTTATGGACATCATGTCTATTCCCATACGCTTCGGGTATATCACATATTTGCCAAATGCCTGTATGGCATCCACATGGAAGAGTACACTCGGATTCTTCTCCTTTATACGTCTGGCAATGTCTTCCACCGGCATGACAGCTCCTATCTCATTGTTGACGTACATGACTGACACTATGATCGTGTCGTCGTCGACCTCATCTACCAACCGGTCAACATCTACCACGCCATCACTTCCGGTCGGGATCCTGACAACATCAAATCCCATATCCTCAAGGAATGTCAGCGGACTGCCGACTGACGCATGCTCGACTACAGTTGTGATGATCTTGTTGCCCGCTCTCCTGTTGGCAAGTGCGCCTCCTATCAGAGCCATGTTGTTGGATTCTGTTCCTCCCGATGTGAACACGATCTCCTTCGCCTGAACCTTGAGCAGCCTGGCTATCTTATCCCTGGCATCGCTCACGTATCTGGCCGCATCCACACCCTTCTGGTGCAGTGATGACGGATTGCCATAGTCCTGTTCCATTAACTTTACCACAAGATCTCTCACCTCTGGATAAACCGGGGTGGTCGCTGAATTGTCAAAATATGCTTCCATGTTGTCTTCCACCATTCCGAAACCGATATACGTCCGGCTTCAAGCTTCTTTCTTTCACTAATCTCTACAATATTGTTCTAATTGTCCCTGTCGGCACTGAACATGATGATCGACATAACCGCCAGTCCGGCCGTCTCAGTGCGCAGTATCCTGTGTCCAAGAGTTATACATTCCGCCCCGGCCGCCATTGCCTGTTCCACTTCTTCCCTGGCAAAGCCACCCTCCGGGCCTATGAATACCCCCAGACTTCTGCGGGCAGAGGACGGTGCTGTCACATCAGCGATGATCTGTCTGGACTTTGCAAGTCCCTCCGCCTCCTCATATGGAATTATATTCATATCAAGAGTCTTCGCCATCTCTATCGCCTGTGCAAATGTTACCGGCTCCGTGATCTCAGGGACGATTCCCCTTCCGGACTGTTTTGCAGCAGCTTCCGCTATGATCCGGCATCTCTCGGTCTTCTTTGCAGCCTTCTTCGCATCAAGCTTCACTATGGTGCGCGCAGTGAATACCGGAACTATCCGGCAGACACCGAGCTCCACCATCTTCTGTACTATAAGATCCATCTTATCCGACTTTGGATATCCCTGAAACAGGGTAACCTCCACCGGAAGCTCTGCAAAGTTATCATTCACATCCTCGACGTGGCACAGAACCTCGTCTCTGCCAAGCTCCGATATACTGCACGTATAATCTCTTCCTCTGCCGTTACTGACAGTTATCTCCTGACCCACTTTAAGGCGGAGAACGTTCTTTATATGGTTAACGTCTCCGCCTGTTATACTTATATCTGTTCCTATATCTCTGCCATCTACGTCTACAAAGAATCTGTTCATATTTGATTATTTCCTCTCACACGCTGGTTCATACATGCTTTTTTGCGACAAAGCTTACCCAGTCATTCATGTAGACAGTATCTACGATATCAAAGTTATTGTCAAGAAGAGCCTGTCTGACCTCATCCTCTTTTATGTTTATAATGCCCGATGATATAAAAATACCATCATCCTTCATAAACTTCTGAACTACAGCCGACATTGGAATTATAACGTCTGCAAGGATATTTGCAACTACTATATCATAATTTGCGCCTATTGACTCTACCAGTTTCTGGTCCTCAAGGACATTTCCGCACTTGAATTCCACAGCCTCGGCAGGAATATGGTTCACATCTCTGTTCTCTCCCGCCACATCAACAGCGATCGGATCTATGTCTATACCGAGAACATGCTTTGCACCTAGCTTATTGCAAACAAATGACAGGATACCGCTTCCGCTTCCGGCATCGAGTATCTCATCTCCATCCTTCATGTACTTCTTGAGCTGGCCTATGCACAGTCTCGTCGTCTCATGGGAACCTGTTCCAAATGCTGTTCCGGGATCTATCTCAATTACTATATCCTCATCCGTTGCATCCTCCGGCACTTCCTCCCAGGTTGGCTTGATGATGATATTGTCATACAGTCTGAATGGCTTGAAGTAGGCCTTCCAGTTGTCTCTCCAGTCCTCTTCCTTCGTCTCACTCTCGGTTATCTCACCTGTTCCGACAGGAAGGAACTCTGACAGTCTCCTGATCTCTGCAGCCACCTTATCCTTTATCTCCTGCACGTCAAATGTATCGTCAAGGAAACAGGACACCTTTGCAGTTCCATCATTTTCCGGCATATCATCCGGCAGGAGATCGACAAACATCGTCTCCATCTCCTCCTCAGTGAGGGGAATATTATCTTCTATCTGAACACCCAAAACGCCTTCCTCTTCGAGGAAGGCGCTTATGAGGTCTTCAGCTTCACATGTTGTATCTATTGTGAGCTTCGTCCATTTCATATATTTTATACCTACTTTTTCTTTCTTCTCTTGTGATCGCCAAATGTAAATGGTCCTGCTGAATCTGTTGCAGGTCTTGTCTCTACAAGTGTTGCCTGCTCATACTGGTTTAGGATCTTCTTCTGCTCCTCTGTGAGCTTCTCCGGCACCTGTACAACAAGTGTTACATAGTGATCGCCTCGCTGAGTTGGGTTCTTGAGGTTAGGTACTCCTTTGCCCTTCAGCTTTATACGTGTATCTGTCTGTGTTCCTGGTGGTATGGTGTAATCAACCTCTCCTTCGATGGTGTTGATCTTGATAACTCCACCAAGTGCTGCCTGTGTAAATGTGATAGGCTCTGATGAATACAGATTGTACTCCTGTCTCTGGAAGTTTGGATGACGATCAACAAGTATGGTAACTGTAAGATCTCCTCTCTCACCACCGTTGATACCAGGCTCACCCTTTCCTTTGATTCGGATGTTAGTACCATTGTCTACTCCTGGTGGAATAGCTATCTGTATCTTCTTTCTGCTCTTTACATATCCTGTTCCTGCACAGTTGCTACACTTGTATCTGATGATCTTACCAGATCCACTACAATCAGGACATGTCTGAACATTACGTACAACTCCAAAAAGTGACTGCTGTGTTGTCACTATCTGGCCCTTGCCGCCGCACTTGCCGCAGACCTCAGGCTGGTGTCCCGGCTGTGAACCGGTTCCCTTACATACATCACACTCATCCTTCAGTGGGAGCTCAAGCTCCTTCTGGGTTCCGAATATAGCCTCCTCAAAGGCTACTCTGATGGTTGTCTTGATGTTTGCGCCCTTCATAGGACCATTTGTATTTCTCTGACGGCTTGCGCCACCGAACATATCTCCAAATATATCTCCAAAGATATCTCCCATGTCCGCGAAGTCAAATCCACCAAATCCGCCGGCACCGCCGCCGTTCTGGTCGAATGCTGCATGGCCAAACTGATCATACTTTGCACGTTTCTCAGGGTCACTGAGGACTGAATAAGCTTCAGCTGCTTCTTTGAATTTCTCTGCAGCCTCTTCATCACCAGGGTTCATATCCGGGTGGTATTTTTTTGCTACCACTCGGTATGCCCTTTTGATCTCGGCTTCAGAGGCTCCCTTGGTTACACCAAGGACTTCATAATAATCGGTCTTTGTCTCTGCCATAGCCTTTACCTTTCATCCTCTATATATTAAACCTCTGTGAAATCTCCATCTACAACATCGCCATCTGAGTAATCAGGTGTGCCTGCGCCTGTTCCTGCGTTTGCTCCAGGACCGTTCTGCTCATAGAGCTTTGAGAACAGGTTCTGTGCGCTCTCCATCAGCTTATCCTTTGCAGCCTTGATCTTATCTACATCTGCATCGCTCATATTCTCTGCATCTGTGCTGTCTATTGCTGCTCTTAAGGAGTCAAGATCTGCCTTTACGCCAGCCTTGTCAGAATCTGAAAGCTTATCTCCTACCTCGCCGAGTGCCTTCTCTGTCTGGAATGCAAGTGCATCTGCCTCATTTCTTGCCTCGATGCCTTCCTTACGCTTCTTATCCTGAGCCTCGTACTCTGCTGCTTCCTTAACTGCTCTATCGATATCATCATCTGAAAGTGATGTTCCTGATGTGATAGTAATGTGCTGCTCTCTTCCTGTTCCGAGATCCTTTGCTGATACATTTACGATACCATTTGCATCGATATCGAATGTAACCTCGATCTGTGGAACTCCACGTCTTGCTGGAGCGATACCATCAAGTCTGAATCTGCCAAGACTCTTGTTGTCCTTTGCGAACTGTCTCTCACCCTGTACTACGTTGATATCAACGGCATCCTGATTATCCTGTGCTGTTGAGAAGATCTGGCTCTTCTTTGTAGGGATTGTTGTATTTCTCTCGATAAGGTGAGTAGCTATACCACCCATTGTCTCGATTGAAAGTGTAAGTGGTGTAACATCCAGAAGAAGGATCTCGCCTGCACCGGCATCTCCGGCAAGCTTACCACCCTGGATACAAGCACCGATAGCAACACACTCATCAGGGTTGATTCCCTTGAATGGCTCCTTACCTGTAAGTCTCTTAACCTCTTCCTGTACTGCGATGATACGGGTTGAACCACCGACAAGAAGTACCTTGTCAAGGTCTGCTGCTGTAAGTCCTGCATCAGCAAGTGCTGTGTTAACAGGGCCCTTTGTTCTGTCTACAAG
>NZ_JBCPDQ010000005.1:263630-288397 GCF_040915325.1 Coprococcus sp. RTP21281st1_F1_RTP21281_210402 | reverse complement strand
CCTTTAATCTCTGCATAGCCATCTTATCGCCTGAAAGGTCGATGCCCTCTGCCTTCTTGAATTCATCAAGCATATACTGTGTAATTGCGTTATCGAAGTCATCACCACCGAGCTTGTTATCGCCGGCTGTTGCAAGAACCTCGATGACACCCTCACCGATCTCAATGATAGATACATCGAATGTACCACCACCTAAATCGTAAACCATGATTCTCTGCTCCTGCTCGTTGTCAAGACCATATGAAAGAGCTGCTGCTGTAGGCTCGTTGATGATACGCTTTACATCAAGACCTGCGATCTTACCGGCATCCTTTGTTGCCTGTCTCTGTCCATCTGAGAAGTAAGCAGGAACTGTGATAACTGCCTCTGTAACCTTCTCTCCTAAGTATCCCTCTGCATCTGACTTCAGCTTCTGAAGGATCATTGCTGAAATCTCCTGTGGTGAATACTTCTTGCCATCTATCTCTACTCTGTAATCTGATCCCATGTGACGCTTGATAGATGAAATTGTCTTATCTGCGTTTGTAACTGCCTGACGCTTTGCAGGCTCACCTACTACTCTCTCTCCTGTCTTCAGGAAACCTACTACTGAAGGTGTTGTTCTCATACCCTCTGAGTTAGCTATAACTACAGGCTTACCACCTTCCATAACTGCTACACATGAATTTGTTGTACCTAAGTCAATACCTATAATCTTACCCATTGTCTTTTCCTCCTAGAAAAAAAATTTACAATATTAAGAAATCTCCCACTCCGTGGGCCCTTCTTATGAAATTTAGTTTGCAACCTTTACCATGCTGAATCTCAGCACCTGATCCTTGTACATGTAACCCTTCTGCATCTCTTCAACGATTACATTCTCTTCGTAGTTGTCATCCTCTACATGCATCACTGCATTGTGGAATGTAGGATCAAACTGTTCCCCGGCGCAATCCATAGGCTTTACACCTATGCTTTCCAATGACGTCATAAGCTGCTTATATATATTTGCAACTCCCGACTCGAATGGTCTGTCCTTATCCTCATCAGGAATGGCTGCCATTGCTCTCTCAAAATTGTCTACCACAGGAAGAAGCTTCTCAAGAACTCCCTTTGCACCTATGTCGTACAATTTGCCTGACTCTTTTTCATTTCTCTGGCGGATGTTCTCACACTCCGCAAGAAGTCTTGTGTACTTTGTCTCTGCATCCTTACAGCGTTCCTTGAGCTTCTCGTTCTCCTCACGGAGAGCCTTGCCTCCACGTCTGTTCTCCTTTGCAACATGCTGTGGCTTTGCAGCCTCTGCCTGCTCCTCCGGAACGTCAATGGTCTCATCGACCTTGACTTCTGACTCAACGCCATCCTTTATCTCTGCTGAAGCATCTCCAACTATGGTCTCGGCTGCTGTCTGCTCTGTCTTAACCTTCTTGTCGGATGCAGTACTGTTATTGCTATCAGCCATTACATATCCTCCTATTCATCGTTATAATCTTATCTGTCTATCCATTGTTGTTAAATATGTCATCAAGCTCTCCGGTGAGTTCCTTGAGCATGCTCACAACTTTCTTGTAATCCATCCTCTTCGGTCCGATTATTCCTATCGTTCCTTTTGCGCCCTCCGGCATCTTGTATGTTGCTGTTACAAGGGAGCAGTCCTTCAGGTTTTCATCGCTGTTCTCCTGTCCTATCAGGATCTGTATGTCGCTGTCCTGCTGGATCACATCCTCCACATGTTTTGCAAATTCTTCTTTGTCCTCTATGTCTTCCAGTGTTCCGAGCAGCTTCTCTGCGGATGACGTGTTCGCCAACTCAGGGTACTTGAGTACATTCGTTGCTCCACTGGTATAAACCTTGAGATCATCGGCCTCATGGATCGCCTCCATGATTCCCTGGAATATCGTCTCAAGGATCTCTGCATATTCACCTGCCTGAACCTTCATGGTCTGTATAAGTTCAAGATTGATATCCTGAAGTGCCGCGCCCTGAAGGAAGGTATTTAGCAGAATATTAAATTTTAAAATATCTTCATTCTTCAGGCTGTACGTCGTCTTGATCAGCTTATTCTTGACTATATTGCCATCAACCATGATGACCGCCAGCAATGTGGTCTCATCAACCTGTGACAACTGGATGAACTTTACTGTGTTGTTGTACTGTGGCATCGTAACCAGTGTTGCGTACTGAGTGTTAGTCGCAAGCACCTTTGCCACCTGCTTGAGAAGCTTCTCAAGCTTATCAACTCTCTGCAGCAGATTCTCTCTCTCTGTCTGATTCTCTGCTTTCTCTTCATTCCTGTCTGCCATGATGCTGTCAACATAAAACCTGTAACCTGCATCCGTCGGAACTCTTCCTGCCGATGCATGTGGCTGGCATATAAAACCCATGTCCTCAAGATCTGACATCTCATTTCTTATGGTAGCCGGGCTGACATTCATGTCGGCCAGCTTGGAAATGGTTCTCGATCCAACGGGCTCTCCAGTCTCCAGGTAATTCGAAACGATCGCTTTTAGAATTCTGACTTTTCTCTCGTCAAGTTCCATACTCTCATTCCTTTTTGCTTTTAGTCTTATTAGCACTCAACATATCCGAGTGCTAACCACTAAACATAATCTAACACTGCCGCCCCCTTTTGTCAACAAAATAACGAATGTTTTTGTGTTTTTTTTATGTTTTGAAGGACGGTCGTGCCAGTATTATTCTATTAAGAAGTCCGCCAGGATCGTGTTGCTTACGTCGATGCCTTTTTTTGTGAGGCGGATCAGGCCGTGGTCATCTTCGAGGTGGCCGGTGGACTTGTATTTATCTATGACGGAGCCGTATATGTCGTAGATGGAGTGTCCAAAGTAGTCGTTGAATTTTTCTGCACTCACACCGGATATCATACGCAGGCCGAGGAACATATATTCCTCCATCAGCCTGTCTGCGTCAAGTTCTTCTTCCACATTGCGCATGTGTTCTATTATATCTCTTGCCTTACCCGAATTTGCGACGTGATCTCCGAATGTCATGAGCTCCCTGTGTCTTGCCATGCCGTCTATGTAGTCTTCCAGACTGGATGTGTTGGTGTAGCGTCTGCCGTACAGGAAGGACGCTGCTCCGATTCCGATTCCTATGTATTCCCCGAGGGTCCAGTAGACTATGTTATGTCTGCACTCGTAGCCAGCTTTGGCGTAATTGGATATCTCGTATCTGTGGTAGCCGCCGGTGCCTAAGAGCTTATTTGTTATGTCGTACATCTGCCTGTCCACGTCCTCATCCGGGATCTGTGACAGCAGGTTCTCATCTGCTGCCAGAGGAGTTCCGTCCTCCACTATGAGGCTGTAGGACGATATGTGCTCCGGCTTACACCTTAATACCTTGTCAAGGGTGTCCAGATATGACCTCATGGTCTGTCCCGGTATGTCTGACATCAGGTCTATATTTATATTGCGAAATCCGGCCTCCCTAGCCATGTCAAATGCGGCGAGGAACTGGTCATAATTGTGTATCCTGCCCAGAGCTTCCAGCTCATTTTTCTGTGCGGACTGAAGGCCTATGCTCATCCTGTTTATGCCATTTGCTATATATTCTGCTGCCTTACGGCTGGTCAGGGTGCCCGGATTTACCTCTATGCTTATCTCCGCATCCTCTGCGACATCGAACAGCTTCCTCACCGTCGTCATTACAAGTGTGATCTCGTCCGGCTCCAGTATGGATGGGGTTCCGCCTCCTATGTATATTGTCCTGACCTTGTGGGTCTCCGCCAAATACGAGTAGCTTTTCAGCTCCTCGCACAGGGCTTCGATGTATTTCTCACGGTACACTCCATATCCCGACATGCAGGCTGCCCCCACCGGAAATGACAGGAAGTCGCAGTATGCACATTTCTTCACACAGAATGGGATATGTATGTATATGCTGAGCGGCTTCTTCTCATATGACTCTAAAACTTCGTCATTATTTGCATCGCCGAAATCCCGATCTGAATTTTCGGTATTTATTATATCTATCATTAGTATCCTTCCTTTTTATTTCAAATATCGTCACCGCATGAAAAAAGCCGCTACTAAGAATGCTCCTGTCAGAATGCTCTCATTAACGGCTTTTCTACGATTCTATTATTTCTTATTTAATATAACCGTGTCACTGTGTTCCCGGTCTTTTCTATTCCTCATCAAGCTTCAGGACAGACATAAATGCCTTCTGTGGTATCTCCACATTGCCCACCTGTCTCATTCGCTTCTTTCCTTCCTTCTGCTTTTCAAGGAGCTTTCTCTTTCTGGATATATCTCCGCCGTAGCACTTGGCAAGGACATCCTTTCTCATGGCCTTGACTGTCTCGCGGGCTATTACCTTGCCGCCTATGGCCGCCTGGATCGGGATCTCGAACAGATGTCTCGGGATCTCGTCCTTGAGCTTCTCGCACATCTTTCTGCCCCTTTCATACGCTGTATCCTTGTGTATGATAAATGAGAGTGCATCGACCTCTTCCTTATTGATAAGGATGTCCAGCTTCACAAGCTCTGAGCGGACATAGCCCTTCATCTCATAGTCAAATGAAGCATAGCCCCTTGAACGCGACTTAAGTGCATCAAAGAAATCGTATATGATCTCGTTCAGTGGGAGGTCGTACTTGAGAAGCGCTCTTGTCTCCTCCATGTACTCCATGCTCTTGTACACGCCTCGTCTCTCCTGGCAGAGCTGCATGATGGCACCCACATACTCTGTTGTGACCATGATCTCCGCATCGACAAATGGCTCCTCCATGTACTCTATGGTGGATGGATCCGGCAGATTCGACGGATTGGTGAGCTCTATCACATTCCCATCTGTGGTATGTACCTTATATACAACGCCTGGCGCTGTGGTTACCAGATCAAGATTGAACTCCCTCTCCAGTCGCTCCTGAACTATCTCAAGGTGAAGCAGTCCAAGGAAACCACATCGGAAACCAAAGCCCAGTGCTATGGATGTCTCCGGCTCAAAGCTGAGCGCCGCATCATTTAACTGAAGTTTCTCAAGGGCATCCCTGAGATCCGGATACTTTGCTCCATCCGCAGGATAGAGTCCGCAGTATACCATAGGCTGTGCCTTCTTGTATCCAGGAAGTGCCTCGTCACATGGCCTGTCCGCCTGTGTGACTGTATCTCCCACTGTGGTATCCTGTACATTCTTAAGGCTGGCTGTTATGTAACCAACCATACCGGCTGACAGCTCATCACATGGGACAAATCTTCCCGCTCCAAATATTCCGACCTCAACCACCTCAGCCTCAGCTCCGGTGGCCATCATCCTTATGGTGGTTCCCTTCTTCACGCAGCCGTCAAATAATCGGCAGAATATGATAACTCCCTTGTAGGAGTCATACAGACTGTCGAATATAAGTGCCTTGAGTGGAGCCTCAGGGTCACCGTGCGGTGCCGGCACCTTCTTCACGACCTGTTCAAGCACTTCTTCTATATTAATTCCATTCTTTGCCGATATCCTTGGGGCATCCTGTGCCTCTATTCCAATGACATCCTCGATCTCGTTCACGACCCTCTCCGGATCTGCTGACGGAAGGTCTATCTTGTTGATGACCGGCATGACATCAAGGTCATGATCCAGCGCCAGGTATACATTCGCCAGGGTCTGCGCCTCTATGCCCTGTGCGGCATCAACCACAAGTATGGCTCCCTCACAGGCTGCCAGACTTCGAGATACCTCATAATTGAAATCCACATGTCCCGGAGTGTCTATGAGATTGAATATGTACTCCTGTCCATCATTGGCATTGTACACGATCCTGACACACTGTGCCTTGATGGTGATTCCACGCTCCCTCTCAAGATCCATATTGTCAAGAACCTGATTCTGCATCTCCCTGCTGGTCAGAGTTCCGGTCTTCTCTATGATCCTGTCGGCAAGTGTTGATTTACCGTGGTCTATATGCGCTATTATACAGAAATTTCTTATCTTTGACTGGTCTAAATGCTCCATGTCTTCACATCCTTATCTATGTCCCGCGCCTTGTATGCGCAGGCTCTTTTATTCTTATACTTGTCTTACTCGCATTTGACGTTAATATAACATGTATGAGCATATAACTGCAAGTGGCAATATGCCACTTAATCCTCACTTCAGGAGCACCTTTGCAAGCATTGCGGCAAATGGTTCGATGGCGTTGTATTCCTCCTCCACCGTGTTAGTCTGTGCGCCTATCTCAGCCAGCATGGCGTGCGGCATGAGATCCATGTTGTACCGGCTCGTACTTATGTATATCTTGCGCATCATGTCGCCGTAATTTGCCCTGCCCGCCAGATAGGTCTGAAGTGCAAATGCCATGTTGTCGACCTTGTTGTCATTGCTCCAATAGTCCACATCGTTGCCATCCTCGTCACGGCACATACCATTTAACAGCATGATCTGTGCTGTGGGCTTTCCATCCACATCTGTAACCAGATGTGTGTCATCCGGCACACCATCCCTGTGGAGATCTATGATGACCTCTATCTCAGGATTGTCCTTAAGTATCTGTGACACACCTTCCCTCGAATAATCATAGGAAGCGTTCCTGTCAAGAACCCCTGTCATCATGTCATATGCCATGGTGTCGTGGTACACCGGTATGCCATATGTATCCGTGAGTATCTCCGCCAGGCGGTTGCCAAGTCCTATCACCGTGTCGTCAACCTCGCCCGGTCTTGAGTCCGCAAATGCCTCAGAGCCGTGGGTGTGATATATCAGAACCTTGTATCCGCCCGTGTCCATATCCAGCGACAGATCTTTGCCGAGCAGATTTTCCGCATCCAGCTCGTCTTTTTTGACGCACTTAGGGTATGTGGCGTTATAACAATATGAAAGGAGTGTATCTGCGTCCATACCTATATAAGAGCTCGTTATATCCGCCATGGCCGACACTGTCCTGGCATCAGCGGATCT
The DNA here is from genome assembly GCF_040915325.1 of Coprococcus sp. RTP21281st1_F1_RTP21281_210402. NCBI lineage: Bacteria > Bacillati > Bacillota > Clostridia > Lachnospirales > Lachnospiraceae > Coprococcus > Coprococcus sp. RTP21281st1_F1_RTP21281_210402. Next base: position 281,518 of record NZ_JBCPDQ010000005.1, on the reverse strand, counting down.
CTGCGTAGCTTCTGTGGTCTCAGTGCTGGCAGGCGCAGAAGTCTCTGAAGTCTCCGCCTGCGATGATGCCTCGCCTTCGGAATCCGCATCCTCCGTCTGGTATGTCCTGCCCTCCTCGCACACCTCCCTGACCTGGGATTCCCAGTAATCCATGTAACAGTACACATCCGGCTCAGCCGCACCGGGGCTGTATATGCTCCCGCCTGCATCTCCTGAAGAGCTGCCATATATCCCACGGTACACCAGCTTCCACACATCATCAGCTATCCCTGTCCTTATCAATATCCCCGCGCACACCAGAATCACCCACGCAAGTATATACACAGTCTTCGTATGAAGCTTTCTGTCCGACATATATTTCCACCCCTTTTGAATATGCTATGGCCTCTGTTATCCATTATTCAAATATATGAGTGTACGTGCCAAATGATTCCCTGTATTTTTCTCTACATCGCTATGGCATTTATCGCCTCAGATATCGTAAAGCTGATGCGGCGCACTAGCTCGTCTATATTTTTCGGGGTCACGAACATATCCGCCATATCCTCGTCCAGAAGATTGCACGCTATCTGGTATCTCTGCTTCTCCGTGAACTCCCTCATGATCCTGCGCCCGTAGGTCTCGTTAAATGCATCAGCCACCTCATCCAGCGAATCGTCTATGATGGATGGAACGGAGATGACTGTCGGAACACCGACTGCGATCACGCGTCTGCCAAGGTTGTCTGAGCTCAGTGTCTTTCTGTTGTTGCCGACACCGGAGCCGGGGCTTATACCTGTATCCGTGAGCTGGATGGTGCATCCGAGTCTCTTGCTGCTTCTGGCCGCCAGGGCGTCTATTGCAACCACGATCTCCACGTCTATCTCATCGCATATTCCCCTGACTATATCCACAGTCTCTATTCCGGTCTGTGCCATGACTCCCGGACATATGGCACTCATGACCAGATCTGGCTTTCCCGGAGTGTCCAGGTGCCTTGTCACATACAGATTGTCTATGACCAGCGGGCCTATGGAATCCGGGGTGACCTGCCTGTTGCCAAGTCCGACCACCAGTATATTTCTCGCATGCCCCATGAGCTCCCTGAGTCTGCCCTCAAGCTCCGCCCTCAGAGGTTCATGTATGGACTCCTCATATTCCTTAAGCTTGGAACACTCTATCGTTATATATTGTCCCTTTGCCTTTCCCAGATTTTTCTCCCCTATCTCATCCAGCACCGTTATGGTGGTGGTCTTGATGCTCCTGTCCTCATTCACCACCGTCTTCACCTTGACCCCAGGCATATTTCTCCTGTCGGCTACATTTTCTCTGAGCTCTATCGCAAGATCCGTACGTATCTCCCTGTTCATATGCGTCCTCCTTACATAACCCATTACATGTATAATAAAATACCCCGGCGGATGCATTTTTATGTATCCGCCGGGGCATTCCACGGTAAATCTTACATTACCTTGCCAAGTATTCTGTTGATCACTTCAGGATATCCGCACACCCTGAGGACAGGTGGCTCCCACTCCAGGGATGCCGTCTGATAAAAGCATGTCGACACACCGACTTCTATTCCGCCCTCCATCTCTGATGATCTTACGATCCTTCCAAATTTCTTCTTGTCCTTAACAAGTCCCCAGGCGGCTTTGTTGATGGTAAATTCCACCACCGGGTAGCCTCCCACATATCCTGTCACCTTTGCGTCGTCCACATATGACAGCTCGTCCTTCCAGTATTCAACCGCTTCGTCTATTGATGCAAACATATATCTTCTCCTGTTTATTCTGCACTTTTTTATATTTATTATGCTTTTGAATCATACCGTTGTCAATTTACTCTTTCTGATTTTTTCGTTCACGTTTATTAATTTTTGTTTTGTTGCAATATTTTTTTCTTTATTATTATACTGTTATTTGATATACTAATTTGAAGTGTATATTAACGGCAGTAGTCTGCCCTTATTTAGAATTTACTTTTACAATTAAATAGCGGGGATCTATCCCCCAGGTTTTAAGGAGGTCTTTTTATGGATTTTACTAAGAAGGGAGCGGTGAAGGCTCAGAAGGAGCTGGTATCCAAGCTTCCAAGAAACCGGCGTAAGCTTAACATTTCTGTGTTTAAGATTATACTGGTGCTGGTGCTCGCCATTGTGATAGTCGGTGTCGGAGCCGGATTTGGAGCCCTCAAGGGTATTCTGGATGATACGCCGAACATCAACGCTGACGCTCTCATACCTAAGGGATACAAGACAACTCTTGTATACCAGAATGGAAAGGAGATCACGACACTTGCCAATTCCAACTCCAACCGAGAGTATGTGTATTACGACTCTATTCCTGAGGATCTTGTGAATGCATTTGTCGCTATAGAGGACAGACGTTTCTGGGAGCACAACGGAATCGATGTACAGGGTATCGCCAGAGCATTTATAAAGGGTCTCAAAAGCGGAGACTTCGATGAGGGTGCTTCCACTCTTACACAGCAGCTTATCAAGAACAACGTGTTCAACGTCGGACTGAATGAGTCAACTTTCCTGGATAAGCTTGAGCGTAAGGTTCAGGAGCAGTACCTGGCTGTGGATATGGAGAAGAAGATCGACAAGAAGTCGATAGTCGAGTATTATCTGAACACCATATATCTCGGAGAAGGCTGCTACGGTGTTGAGACCGCTGCCAAGACTTACTTCGGCAAGGGGCTCAGCCAGTTATCGGTATCTGAGTGTGCCGTGCTCGCAGCAATTCCGCAGAACCCTACCAAATACGATCCTCTCCTGTCGCCTGACGACAACAAGACCAGAAGGACCCAGGTTCTTAAATACATGCTGGATCTTGAGTATATAACACAGGCGCAGTATGACGAGGCTATAAACGATAACGTTTACAAGCGTATCGCTTCCGTATCTAAGAAGGAAGAAAAGCAGCAGAAGACAGAGGTCAACTCCTACTACACTGACGAGGTCATCAAGCAGCTTCAGAATGATCTGGTTGCCAAGGGCTACTCAGAGGACGAGGCAGAGTCACTGATCTGGTCAGGCGGACTCAAGGTCATCGTTTGTCAGGATCCTGAGATCCAGGAGATCGCTGACTCAGTTGTAAATGATACATCCTACTGGCCTGAGCCTGTATATCAGCTCAACTACGCTCTCACCCTTGCGGATAAGGAGACAAAGGTTCAGACGAACTACAGCGTGGAGAATCTTGAGAGCTGGTTCACAGAGCAGGAGGGCTACGACTACAGCGCAAGATATTACAGCGAGGATGATGCCCGTGCAGCGGCTGACGAGTTCAGGGATGCCATGGTTGCCGAGACCGGCGACGAAGTCTTCATGGAGACATTCAAGCTTGTCATACAGCCACAGGTATCATTCACTCTCATGGACCAGAACACCGGTCAGGTCAAGGCACTTGTCGGAGGCCGTGGAGAGAAAACTGAGAACAGATCATTCAACCGTGCAACTGAGGCTACCAGACAGCCTGGTTCTTGCTTCAAGATAGTTGCCACATACCTTCCTGCACTGGACGCGTGCAACATGTCTCTTGCCACCGTATACGATGATGCACCTTACTACTATGAGAATGGTAATCAGGTATTTAACTGGTACGGCGGATACTGGGGACCTAAAACTATAAGATATGCTATCATGGAGTCTATGAATATCATAGCTGTAAAGTGTATCACAGACGTAACTCCACAGCTCGCATATGACTATCTGCTGAAGCTTGGATTTACAACTCTTGTTGAGAGAAAGACAGACAGCGATGGTCTCATCCTGTCAGATATCAACCAGTCACTTGCACTTGGTGGTCTGACAAATGGTATTACCAACCTAGAGATCACAGCTGCATATGCAACCATCGCCAACGGTGGTAATTATATAAAGCCTGTGTTCTACTCAGAGGTTTACGACCATGAAGGCAATCTTCTGATAGACAACAGGGAGCCTGAGAAGACACGTGTCATATCAGAGCAGACAGCATGGCTTCTCACAAGTGCCATGCACGACGTTGTAACAGGAGGTACCGGTTCAGGTGCCAACTCTTACACAGGTATGTATACAGCAGGTAAGACAGGTACCACATCAGGAGACTTTGATAACTGGTTCTGTGGTTATAACCCATACTACACAGCTTCTATATGGCTTGGAAATGATGAGAACATCACATACAGCCCTGGTTCTATCAAGTGCTATATGTGGAGAGATATCATGGATCAGGTCATTGAGAAGAAGGGACTTGATACATCGGCTACATTTGAGATGCCGGACGGAATCGTACAGGCCACTGTATGTTCGGATACAGGACTTCTTCCATCGAATGGATGTCCTACCGTAACAGATTACTTTGACGCATCCAAGATTCCTACAAAGTACTGTCCAGGTGTCAAGAAGGTTGTCGTATGTAACGAATCACACATGCTTGCCAACAAGGAATGTCCTGAGACTACAACCTTCATCTACAAGCTGAATGATGATGGTGAATATGTTCTTGAGGGTTACACATGGGATGAATCACTCCTCAAGGAGCACTGTAACATCCACGGCAAGAAGAAGGATACAAAGAAAACTACCAAGGCAACAACGACAACCGAGGATACATCGGAGGATACAACGGATGATACAACAACGGAGGAGCCTACAACGACTGAGGAACCTACAACCGAGGAACCTACGTCAGAGGAACCTACCTCTTCAACAGAGATAACCACAACCGAGGAACCAAGCTCGGATGATTCAACCGATACAACTCAATGACGGAAAGCCCCATCATACAATTCAATGTATGATGGGGCTTTTTATATCATGCCTGTCTTCTATTCTATTTTGTCATCTTCGGCTTGAATATCAACGATGCAATATATCCAAATATCAGTGCGGCCGAGCTTCCAACCGCCGCCATCTGAAAGCCTCCGCGGAACAGTCCGATAAATCCATCCTTATCAACCGCCTCAGTTATGCCCTTCCACAGATTATATCCAAATCCCGTGAGCGGCACCGATGCCCCGCACTGTGCAAATTCCAGAAGCGGCTTGTATATTCCAAGCGCTCCAAGCACAACTCCCGTACAGACGAGTATGACCATTATCCTTCCCGGAAGAAGCTTGGTCTTGTCCATCAATATCTGGGCAAGAACACATATTATTCCGCCAACCACAAACGCTTTTACATAATCCATTTACATCTACTCACCTTTCTTTTCGTGATACTCTATCATGACCGCATGGGCGATCCCCGGTATGGTCTGCCCCTCGTTATAGCTCACCGTGGAAAGCAGGGCTCCCGTCGGAACAAACAAAACTCTCTTCCACTCCCCGGAGCTCACCTTCTTCAATATATATCCGGCGAGGACGGTCGCCGAGCAGCCACAGCCCGATCCGCCAGAGTGGGTATCCTGTTCCTCGTTTTCAAATATCTCTATACCGCAGTCCATATGATTTGCCGATATATCCACATTGTTCATGCTCAGAAGATCCTCAAGTATCGTCTTGCCGACCTTACCGAGATCACCGGTTATTATCCTGTCGTAGTATGTGGGCTTTATTCCAAAGTCCTGAAGATTCTGATATATAACGGCAGCCGCCGCTGGTGCCATGCACGCTCCCATGTTGAGGGAATCCTTCACACCATAGTCCACTATCTGCCCTGTGGTTACGCCCTGGATACACACATCTGACTCTCTGTCTGACACCACAAAGGCACCACTTCCCGTGACCGTCCAGGTAGCTGACAGGGGACGCTGATTTCCATATTCCAAGGGAAAACGGAACTGCTTCTCCGCACTTCCATAGTGGCTTGACGCCTCCGCAATGACGTTGTCCGCATACCCCGCCGCCACAGTCATGGACGCAAGCGACAATGCCTCCCCGCACGTCGAGCACGCACCATACAGACCGAACACCGGTATCTCCATATCCTTGATTCCAAATGTCGACGCTATGAGCTGTCCCAACAGATCCCCGGCAAATATATACCTTATATCCTGCTTGACTATTCCCGCCTTCTGTATGGCAAGGGTCACCGCCTGACGCACCATCTCGCTCTCTCCTTCCTCCCAGGAATCTTTGCCAAATGTTGCATCCTCGCTCACTCTGTCAAAATATCTCGCCATGGGGCCGTCTATCTCCTTCGGCCCCGCCACCGCTGCTGCCCCCAGTATATATGGGGGATTGCCAAATTTTATGCTCTGTTTTCCTTTTTTCTCATTCATATCATGCAACTCCCTTATATGGATAAATGTAACTGTTACTATAATTCCCTTATGCACTGCAGATTATAATGGTAGTTTTTGTTAATCTCAGCACTGGACAAATTCATTTATTTGCTTTAACATTACTAAAGTTGCTTTACAAAGAAAAAGGAATGGAGAATCGCCGTGGAATTTACAAAGGAATACTGGGTAAACTGTTTTAGCAGATGTGTCAGATATGCTACGACTTTTTTCAAATGGATAGTTTTTTCACTGATAATGGGAACGATATGCGGGCTTGTCGGAACAGCTTTTCATATATGCGTAGAGTACGCCACCGGCTTCCGTGAGAACAATCATATGATAATATATTTTCTGCCGCTTGCGGGAATCGTGATCGTATTTATATACAGGATCTGTGGAATAAGACATTCCAAGGGAACCAATCTTGTCATCGGTTCCATAAGAAGTGTGGAGGACGAGATTCCTTCCCGTATGGCTCCGCTGATCTTCATATCGACGGTCATTACACACCTCTTTGGAGGTTCATCCGGCCGGGAGGGTGCCGCCCTTCAGATAGGTGGAAGCATCGGTGTCTCTATAGGCAAGCTGTTCAAGCTGGATGACAGCGACAAGCACATACTCACACTGTGCGGTATGAGCGCTGTCTTTTCGGCACTGTTTGGAACGCCAATAACGGCTGCACTTTTCAGTATGGAGGTCATAAGTATCGGCATCCTCTACTACTGCGCATTTGTGCCTTGTCTGTTCTCGTCAGTCATCGCATACGCAATAACGAAAAAGCTTCACGTTGTACACGACCACTACAATATAGCCGGCATGCCGACATCCATGGATGTGCCTTTGGTGATCAAGGTCATCGGTCTGGCTATCCTGTGCGCAGTGCTCAGCAGTCTGTTCTGTATATTCATGAACGTTGTGCACAAGCTTTTCCGCAAATATTTCAAGAACCAGTATGTGCGCGTATTTGCAGGAGGCGTGATGCTCGTCCTGCTCAACATAATACTCAACACCACCGACTACAACGGAACCGGTATGAACATCATCGCCCAGGCGCTCAACGGAGAGGCAAAACCAACGGCTTTCCTTCTCAAGGCGCTGTTCACCGCCATAACAATAGGCTGTGGATTCCGAGGCGGTGAGATCGTTCCATCGTTCTTCGTCGGTGCCACATTTGGATGCGCCATGGGTGGACTCATGGGACTCGACCCGGGCTTTGCCGCTGCCCTCGGAATGGTGTGCTTCTTCTGTGGCGTGGTAAACTGTCCTCTTACATCTCTGTTCCTGAGCATAGAGCTGTTCGGAGCGCACGGAATACTTCTGTTCACCATAGGATGTGCCGTCAGCTACATGCTGTCCGGCTATTACAGCCTGTACAACGAGCAGAAGATCATCTACTCCAAGCTCCGCCCTCACTATGTCAATCTCTACACCAACCAGGAGATAAAGACCAAGGAACCGGGATTCCTGGAAGGCCTTATAAGGATCAGGGAGGACGACTCAGACGACATTGAGGAGTAGCCGGCAGCTACTCTTCCTGAGTATCTTACTCAGACTCAGTCGTCTTCTTATCTGTGTCTGAGCTGTCACTCTTATCTTTGTTCTGATCCTTATCTTTGTCTTTATCTTTGTCTTTATCCTTGTCCTTTGGAAGCTTTCCTACCTTGTACACCTCGTCACGCTTAGAGTACACGCTTATCGCCTCAGGATTGTCCGATATGACATTTCCATCGCCGTCATACACTCTTCTGTAGGACTGCACTGTAAGGCCCTCTATTCCCACTGTGTCAAGCACCTGCTCATCCTTGCCAAGACTCTTGTCCAGCTCATACTTGGTCTCATATGGCTCTGTCTCAACGGTCTCCGTGTAGAGCTCCACGCTGAACGGCTCCGTGATGGTGCCCCATATCGTACATGATGTGGAATATCCATCGTAGCTTGTGCTTATCTTTATCGGGTAATCCGTGTCATTTGTAAATACAAAGTCACATCCGCCCCACGCCACAGTGGCGTCAAGTCCCGCAGGAACATACGATGAAGGGTATGGATGACAATGTCTCTCATCTATCTCGAGATTCGCATACAGGCACGCCATGTACATGGTGGATGACACCTGACATATTCCACCGCCCATGTCCATGACTGACTGTCCGTCAGCATATGATGGGCCCGGAAGGAAGCCTCTCTCCTCGGTGAGCTCTCCGACTCCGAGGTTATATGAAAATGACTCTCCCGGCATGAGTATGGTTCCATCGCAATACTGCGCCGCCAGCTTGACATTTGTCTTTCTGTTCTCTGAACCCTCAACCTCTGTGCTGTATGAACTCATCTCGTCTCTGAACAGCAGCTTCCTGTATTCTTCCGTACTCATATCCGCCGGGGTGTATGTGAGCGGGATGCTCACATCCGTTCCCTTCTTGGCAGATTCAAGGCTCTTCTTTGCCGCCTCCAGATCAAAGTCCACACCGTCCTTGGCCTCAACTACCTCGTAGTTCTTGTCAGGGTCAAGCGTTGGATTCTGCGGCTCACAATGTACCTTTTTGTATACCTCGTCCAGATCCACGTCAGCAGACACGACAGGACATTCCACCACAGTGCCATAGTCTCCTTTTGCTATCTGCTTCTTTATGCGGGTTACCAGCTTGTCTGTGTCTATCCTGTAGCTGCCCTTTCCCTTTGTCACAATGAGGTTCTTGTCCTCTATCCTGTATCCATCCTCTATATCCAGATCGACCTTCATCATATCACTGCTCTCGATGGCGGTCGTTATGATGCCGCTGTCGCCTATATATGGATAAATATCATAGCTGCTTCCAAGTGTCCATGATTCCAGAAGCCCATAGCCTCTTCTCCAGAAGCTGTGTGAGTCATCCTGTATCTTCTGCACAGACTTCTCAGAATCCATATCCAGCGCCGCCGACACATCCAGGGTGTAAGTCTTGTCATCCAGCTTCACCTGTATGCCCACACTGCTGTAATCGCGTCTGAACTGGTCATTTATGCTCTTTGCCGCCTCCGCAGATTTCATTCCGCCAACGTCTAATCCGTTTATGGTGGTCTTTTTGTACAGCTTTCTGTTGCCCACACACGCACATATTAGCGCATAAAATATCACCATGAACACCGCCGTGAGTATCCAGCTTATCACTCTGTATCGCTGCTGTCTCTTCCTCCACTGCTCAGATGCACGCCGTCCTGAACGTCCTGAAGCTCTCTGCCTGTTCTGCGCAAGTCTATTTTCAGTTGTATGTCCGTTTCTTCTTTCGTCTGCCATCTACATTCCCCTCATCCTGTAGAATAGATATTCCTTTGCAAGCTCCGAGTAGAGCTGCTGTACAGTCCACTCCCTGTTGCTCCGTGTCACTACCGACTTCAGCCTTACTGCCGGAAGCCCGGTCTTCTTATACCTTTCAAGAAATATATCAAGTTCTTTGCTGCTCACTCCGTCAAATATGAGCATATCCATACTGAGATCTTCCGTCTGTCCGGTCTCATCTCCACAGCCAGATATGTCAGCCGTGTCGCACAGACTTCCGACCTTCATACCATAATGCTTTCTCTGAATGTCAACGCACTCCGCACCTATGTCACTGCATATATCCTGTACTGCACTCTTCTGCTCAGGTGCCAGATTGACTGTCATTAGCCTCTTCATGTCAGCATTTCTCCTGTCTTTCTTCTTTTGTCCAAATCTATACTCATTATGTTATTTTTTCAAATATTGTCAACCGATGTGGGGAAAATATGTTGATTTTTAATTTAATAAACCCCATTTCACCATATTGAGACTATCCAATATATAACACCGAGCAGCCAGCTTGTAAATATACCGTACAGTATAACAGGCCCCGCTATGGTGAACGCTTTCACGCCCTTTCCGAACACTTCACCCTCAGTCTGGAATTCCACTATGGGCGCACACACACCATTTGCAAATCCTGTGATCGGCACAAGTGCTCCGGCACCGCCGTACTTTGCTATCTTCTTGTAGAGATTCAGACTTGTGAGGATGACACTTACGAGGACGAGTATCAGCGATACATACGCATACGCCTCGTCTTCCTTCACATCGAAGTGTACCAGCAGGTCAAATATCCCCTGCCCTATCGTGCAGATCACGCCTCCCACAAGAAACGCCCACAGGCAGTTTCTCGGAACGCTTGATGTGGGTGTCACAAGCTCCACATATTCATTGTAATCGCTCTCTGTAGGTTCAAACTTCATAACAAATACCTCCATTTCACACAAAATAATTTTGACTTTATCACATGCCCAGAACTACACTCAGCACCGAGCCTACCAGTTTTCCCGCAGCAAGGCCGTATATGACATAAGGGAAATTCCTTCTCACACTGAATCTTCTGGCTGCGATTGGAATGACATTCAGCACCTCCGTAAGTGCCCCCGCCAGGCATCCCACAAATATCCCTCCGAACAGACATATGATGGTATATCCCACCCATGTCACCGGAACCGATATTTTGAATACATATATCAGATTTGCCAGTGCCGCACCATATGCCAGCAGACACTCTATGAACAGATAATGCCTTGCCCCCTTTACCTTCTCAAGAAGCTTTGGGAATATTCCTATCATGGATATAAATGCAAAATACCCGCCCGATATGGCCACACCGCTGGCAAAGCAGGCTATGGCAAGCATAGCGTATCTAATCAGCATCTCTCTCCGCCTTCTTTCTGGAGGCATCCGTTATGACTGTCTGGTTGACCTCCTGTTCATACTGTCTCATCTGAACCTGAAGCGGTGTAGGATCATCAGAGAATTTTTTCTTTGCACCGTGATTGAAAAATACGATTATACCGATGAAGAGCCCCAGGGAATATGCTATTCCCGCCACAGGATAGGCATCCCTGCCCTGCCCCACAAATATGTTGTGCATGACGTCAAGCTGTCCAACCATATTGACATCCGAGTTGTACGACATGATGGAAAAGCCTGCTCCGAAAAATGCGATGAAGCATATCATCAGGAATTTGAAGAACTGCTTTACTTTGTCGCTGGTGTCATATGTCCTGTAATACACAACCACGTCCGTTGCCCCTATGGTCTGTGTCTGGCAGTCCGGGTAGTGCTCCTGTATCACCTGCAGAATGTACATCACCGATATGACCTGCTGCTCCTTGCTTCCGGAAAAGCTCATGAGCTCCAGCTTCTCCACGCCGTATTTTATATCGGGATTCGGGCTCAGCACCGTCGCCACATCTTTTATTTTGACTTTTCGCTTCTCCGCCAGACAGCTCTCCGACAGTTTCAAATACAAAAGTTCAGCCATATACATGTCCCCTGTTCTTATATTCTAAGAATAGTCTGTCCATGTATATGGCTGATATTACTCCAATATTTTCCATCTGAGTCTTCCGAGTATCTTTTTCTCAAGCCGGCTCACCTGCACCTGGCTCATGCCAAGGATCTGCCCTGTCTGTCCCTGCGTCTTGTCCTGAAAATACCTCAGCACCACAAGTTTTCTCTCATCCGGCGTGAGCGTGTCCAGAAGCTGCGATACACACAGCCTGTCCACGATGCGGTCTCCATCTTCCGTGCCGCACATCTCCGCGTGAAGATCATCTATGCATGTCACATCCGATGCCGCGTCCATCGCCATCACAAGCTCTTCAGGAGTCGCTCCTATAGCCTCACATATCTCCTCCATTCCCGGCTCAGTCCCTCTGTTTTTTTCGACCTCGTGTCTGTATCTGTCTGCCCTGTAGTATATCGTTTTAAGATTTCTGCTGACCTTCACCATTCCGTCATCCCTGAGAAAGCGTCTAATCTCCCCCTGAATGAGTGGAACCGCATACGTGGACAGTTTTACCTCATAGTCCATATCAAACCTGTCTATGGCCTTTACAAGGCCTATAAGCCCTATCTGTATAAGATCCTCAAGTTCCTGTCCTCTCCCCACATATCTTCTGGCAACGCTGACCACCAGTCCCATATTGTCCGTCACAAGTTTATCTCTGGCATCTCTGTCTCCATCTTTTGCAAGTTCAAGCAAACGATGATTATCCGCCATCAATATATCTCCTGACTTTTTCCTATTATCTTCTTCATATTTACCACGGTTCCCTCACCCACGCGGGATTCTACCTTTAGCTCATCCATGAAAGCCTCCATAAATGAAAATCCCATGCCCGATCTGCTTCCGTCCGTGACAGTGGTGTAAAGCGGCTCCATTGCCCTGTCGACATTCTCTATGCCGCAGCCGTGATCTGTGATCGTTATGTACAGGGTGCGCTCCTCTATGTATGCCTCCAGGATTATGCTTCCCTCCCCGGATCCATATCCGTGTATTATCGAATTCGTGACAGCCTCCGACACCGCCGTCTTGACATCCTCCACCTCACTGAGTGTCGGATTTGTCCTCGTCAGCATAGCCGCCACCACGACTCTCGCCACAGCCTCATTCCGGGCATCACAGCCAAATTCCATGATCAATCTGTTCTTATCCATACCATTCTCCTCGTTATCTATATTTTATCTGTCCAATCCTCAGCCTCATCCCGGACACCGCTGTCCAGCCTTGTCGCGATCCTGTATATACCGGACATAAGCAGTATCCTGTCCATTCTCGCATTTACATTTATCACCCCAACGCTTCCCCCTCTGTCGTGGAGCTGTCTGTACCTTCTCGTTATAAGTCCTATCCCCGAGCTGTCCATGAACGTTGTCCTGCCAAAATCAAATATGGCATGTCTCACCACCTCCTCGGCAAATACTCCGTCTATCCCTGCGGTCATCTTCACCGCCGCATAATCATCCACCTCTCTGGGCATATATACGATTATAGTATCCCCCATTTTCTCGTAGATATTCATCTTCAATCCCCCTGTCACAAAATAAAAGGCACAAAAGAAACGGTTAATCCTTATCCGTCTCTTTTGTGCCTTCTATAAATTATAATCTTTTTATATGTCTTTCTGTCTTTCGTTACTGTCCGTCAGTTGTATCTGTTCCATCGCCTGTATACGAACTGTCGGTCGTGTCTGTTCCGTCACCTGTATACGTATTGTCGATGGTGCCTGTTCCATCATCCGTATACGTGTTGTCGGTCGTATCCGTTCCATCACCTGTATACGAGCTGTCGGTTGTATCTGTTCCGTCACCTGTGTCCGTGCTGTCGGTCGTACCTGTTTCGTCACCTGTGCTTGATCTGTCGGTTGTATCTGTTCCGTCGCCCGTGTTCGTGCTGGCTGTACTTGCAGAATTCTTCTTTTCAAGTCCCGCCTGTATGGCATCTTCATCCGCATAATCACACGCAACCGTGTAGTATACGGAGTTCGGACAGTTCTCAACAAGCTGGTTAAATACCAGTGTGGCATTGTTATCATCAGAAAGCTTCAGATAACACATCGCCTTGTAGAACAGTGCCACATCGCTGTTAGGTGTATCCTGAAGGACTCTGTTCAGATCATCTATGGCAGCCTCATATGTCATGGTCTCGTACTTATAGATCGCTGACTGTACCCTTGCCTTATTGTCATCCGACAGAACCTGTGAAGCGTAATCGCCATACTTATCTATCTGTGTCTGAAGGTTTTTCGCCTCAGTCTCAGCATTTGTGAGCTTGGTGGTCATGCTGTCCACCTGTGACTGGAGCTCCGATATGGCCACGTTCTTATCCGCTATCTCCTGACTGAATGTAACCTTCAGGTCTCTCTCTGAATTGTCAGCTGCCTTATCCCTGTGCGGGATGATGAGCGTCCACATGGCCGCAAGTCCCAGAACAACTCCCGCTATGATATAAGCGATGGAATATTTGTAGAAATTGATGTCCTTGTATCTTCCAACCGGAATCGGATCCCCATCAAAATCCACCTCGCTGTTGCCAGCTATGAGCTTCTTCTGGTCATCCACGAACAGAGAATCCACATCGTAGTCCTCCTGCGGATAATCCCTGAAGTTCATGATCTCCTCATCAGTGTGGCCCATCTCATTGAAATATCTGACCGCCACTGGATTTGTCCTGTCTATCTTGATGACACGCTTGAGTGCCTTGCGAGCCTTGTCATATCTTCCCTCGTCGATGAACAGAAGTGCAAGGAGCAGGTACCCCTGTATAAATCTGCTGTTGTCGGAAAGTACCTTTCTGAGCTGTATAAAGGCAAGATCCTTGCTGCCCTGCTTCGCATATACCAGCGCCTGATTATACTTTCTGGTTACATTGTTCACCGCCTCCAGCCTGTGTGGGTTGGATTTTATCTCCTTGATGTATCTCTTGGCGACATTCTTGCCGTCAAAATAATTCACGCTCACTACCCAGTGGCTGAGCGCCTGAACTATCTCTCCGGTCTCATAGTACACCAGTCCAAGAAGGTTCCGGGCATCTATATTCATCTTGTCATACTTCAGAGACAGCTTGAGCGCCTCCTCCGCACCTGACATATCCCTGACCCTCGCCTTATCAAGCCCTATGTTGTAATAGTACTTTGACGAGTTGAGAGCCTTGTTCACGTAATCTATCTTCAGTCCGCACCTGGTACAGTAGCCTGTGACGGCTATCGCTCCACCGCAGTGCTTACAATTCAGTACATCTGCCATATCTTAATCTCCCGACCAATCTGTGTTCTTTACTTCTCTGCTTCCTTTGCAACCCTCATCATCTCCTGCATGACATCCATGATGTCCTTGAGATCATTGTTGTATATTGCATCCTCTGCCTGGTCAAGTTCAAGTGCCGGCTTAAACCTCTTTATCTCTTCATCAAAATTGATCATGTCTGTTCCTCCATCTCTTGACACCGCCCACCAGATACAGGGAACCAACGCAGTATATGTTGGTATTCTCTCTGTCTCCTCTGAGCTCCACTGCCATATCCATGGCATCGTCAATCTCATCGCTGACCATGACCGGAGTATCCGTACACGCCGAGAATATCTCCGCCAGCTTTGCGGAATCCGCCTTTCTGCTGCTGTCAACGCTTGTGACTATTATCCTGCCAAACGTAATATTTCCGGCAAGCAAATGTATCATGGAGTCATACTCCTTATCCTTCACCGCCGCAAATACCAGTATCTTGTCATATTCCCCATGAAGCCTGTTCATGGTCTCTATATATGCATTTACAGCCTCCACATTGTGGGCACCATCCACATATATATGGGGAGCTATCTCCTCCATCCTGCCCTCCCAGTAGAACTGCAGGAGTGCATTCCTCACGGTCTTCTCTATATCCTGTTCCGGTACATTCCGCCTCTCCATGAGCATCCTGAATGCTGTCACGGCAAGGCTGACATTCTCCACCTGGTACAGTGATGTCTTCTGTATCTGTAAATTGCAATAACTATAATACCGATTATGCAATGAAAAATCAATGGTTTTGTTCCCCAAATGATTTATTATATAATCTGATTTTTCGACCGGAATTATGTCCGCTCCACGCTCTTTGGCAGTATCTTCTATGACCCGCGCAGCCGCCTCATCCCGCCTGAAATATATCACCGGAACACCCGGCTTGATGATGCCTGCCTTCTCATAAGCTATCTTCTCTATCGTGTCGCCAAGATACTCCATGTGATCCATTCCCACCGACGTGATGATCGTAAGCTCCGGCGTCAGGACATTTGTCGCATCCAGTCTTCCGCCCATTCCTGTCTCGTATACGGCAAAGTCACACTTCTGCTGTCTGAAATACACCGCCGCCATGGCAAACATGACCTCGAAGAACGAAGGGTGCTCCATGAACTGCCCCTTTACGGTCTCAAATGCCGACACAAAATCGTCATCGGATATATTTGTACCATTTATCTGTATTCTCTCGTTTATGGACACGAGATGGGGTGATATGAACAATCCCACTCTGTATCCCCGGGCTGCAAGCATCTGCGCCAGAGCGCGGCATGTGCTGCCCTTGCCGTTGGTTCCCGCCACATGTATCGCAGGAACAGCCTTCTCAGGGTTCCCCAAACGGCACAAAAGACTGGAAAGGTTCTCCTTGCCAATCTTCTGTGCAAAAAGCGGAATACCCAATATATAATCCACAGTCTCTCTGTAATCCGCCATTATGATTCTCCTATCCGTCCGTGCGTGCTGCTCAGACCCAATTATCTATTGTCAACTTTCTCAGGGTAGAGGTCGTGGTTTGCCAGACGGTTCCAGGCAACCTCCTCCCACTTTGTTCCCGGTCTGCCGTAATTGCAGTACGGGTCTATGGAGATTCCTCCCCTCGGTGTGAACTTGCCCCACACCTCGATGTACTTTGGATCCATCAGTTTTATGAGATCCTTCATGATGATGTTCATACAGTCCTCATGGAAGTCTCCGTGATTTCTGAAGCTGAACAGATACAGTTTCAGCGACTTGCTCTCCACCATCTTCTCGCCCGGCACATATGATATGTACACCGTTGCGAAGTCAGGCTGTCCGGTGATCGGACAGAGGCTTGTGAACTCAGGACAGTTGAACTTTACAAAGTAGTCGTTGTCCGGATGCTTGTTGTCAAATGTCTGGAGCATCTCTGGTGCATAGTCCATGCTGTACTTTACGTCTTTATTTCCAAGGAGGGTCACACCCTCCATCTCTTCTTTACTTCTTCCCATTATGGTCTCCTATATTACTTTTATGATTCATGCTTATTCTGCTATATGATCACGCTGTATTACTGCTCCTGCAGTGCTTCTGTCACAGACTTGATGAGCAGCTTAACAGCCTCGTCACATTGCTCCTTCTTAACGATAAGTGGAGGTGCGATCCTTATGATGCTGTCTCTTACCGCTGTTATGAGGAGCTTGTTCTCAAACGCTCTGTGCTTTACTTCAAATGCGATAGGCTTGTTGAACTCAACGCCTATAAGAAGACCACGTCCTCTGATCTCCTTGACACAAGGAAGTGCCTTGAGTTCCTCCATGAAGTATGCTCCTACTTCCTTTGCATTCTCGTAGAGCTTGTTATCCAATATCTCATCTATCTCTGCAAGCGCCGCTGCACAACACACAGGGTTGGCTGCGTATGTTGAACCGTGGGCACCAGGTGTAAATGCTGCTGCTATCTTGGTGCTTGTACACATCGCGCCTATAGGCATACCGCCCCCGATGGCCTTTGCCATGGATACCATGTCAGGCTTTACGCCATATGTCATATATGCCATGATGTCTCCGGTTCTTCCCCATCCGGTCTGAACCTCGTCGAACATGAGGAGCATGTTCTTCTCATCACAGAACTCACGAAGTCCTTTAAGGAACTCAGGGTCTGCAGGGTATACACCACCCTCGCCCTGTACAGGCTCTACCATGATTCCTATGGTGTTCTCATCGCATTTGCTCTTGAAGTCCTCAAGGTTGTTATACTCTGCATATGTGAATCCCGGAAGGAGTGGTGCAAATCCCTTGTGGCAGGCCGAATCAGGCTGGCCTGTTGCCGACAGTGCACCATATGTTCTTCCGTGGAAGCTGTTCTTCGCTGTCACGATCTTATATCTGTCCGGTCCGTAATTGTCCACGCCGTACTTTCTAGCCATCTTGATCATGGCTTCATTTGCCTCTGTTCCTGAGTTCTGGAACACGATCTTCTCCATGCCTATGGTGTCACACACCTTCTTTGCAAGGAGGATCATTGGAAGTGTATATGCATAGTTTGATGCATGTATTACATTTGCCGCCTGGTCAGCTATGGCCTTTGCAACCTTCTTGTTGGCATTTCCCGCGCTGCTTACCGCTATTCCTGCGAAGAAGTCGAGGTAT
>NZ_JBCPDQ010000005.1:224904-263479 GCF_040915325.1 Coprococcus sp. RTP21281st1_F1_RTP21281_210402 | reverse complement strand
TTGTATACTCTCCGGTATATCTGCAAATATCCGCCCATATTATAACAGGCATTCCGCATACATTATATACACAAAGCCCGCCACTGGCAAGCGTTCGTGAAATATAACAGATAAATGCTTTAACCACCGTTAAAAAGGACTGTACCATGAGGTATACCTCAAAGCACAGCCCTTTTATATTTATGCATTTCTCTGTATTATCTTGCAAACTGGGAATTGTACAGATTTGTGTAGAAGCCGCCCTTTGCAAGCAGTGACTCGTGATTTCCCTGTTCGATGATGTGTCCGTCCTTCATGACGAGGATGACATCTGACTCCTTGATGGTTGACAGTCTGTGTGCAACCACGAAGCTTGTTCTGCCCTTCATCATCTTGGCAAACGCCCTCTGTATCCTTATCTCAGTTCTTGTATCTATAGATGATGTTGCCTCATCCAGTATGAGCATAGGTGGAAGATCAAGCATAACCCTTGTGATACATAGGAGCTGCTTCTGTCCCTGTGACAGATTGCCTCCGTCCTCTGTTATATATGTGTTATAGCCATCAGGAAGTCTCTTGATAAAGCTGTGTGCATGTGACTGCTTTGCAGCCTCGACGATCTCCTCATCCGTTGCGTCCGGTCTTCCGTATGCTATATTGTCCCTTATCGTGCCACTCTTAAGCCAGGTCTCCTGAAGTACCATTCCGTAATTGCCGCGGAGGCTCTTTCTTGTGACCTCTCTTATGTCATATCCATCCACGGATATGCTTCCGGCATCCACATCGTAGAATCTCATGAGCAGGTTGATGACTGTACTCTTACCACAGCCTGTAGGTCCCACTATTGCTATTCTCTGTCCGTTCTTCACGTTCAGATTGAGGTTCTTGATGAGCTCCACATCTTTGTTGTATGAGAAGTCAACATTCTTAAGGTCCACCTCACCGTGAACGTCTGTGAGCTCGTGTGCGCCAGCAGGCTCTGCAGCCTCTGGGTCCTCGTCTATAAGCTCAAACACTCTGGCAGCGGATGCCAGCGCGTTCTGAAGCTCTGTGACAACGCCTGATATCTCATTGAACGGCTTTGTATACTGATTTGCATAGCTCAGGAAACTTGTGAGCTGTCCAACTGATATAAAGCCCTTTATAGCTGTTATGGCACCTATGATTCCAACGCCTGTGTACACAAGGCTGTTGACAAATCTTGTACTAGGATTTGTTATCGATGAGAAGAATGTAGCCTGAAGTCCTGCCACATTAAGTCTTCCATTGACCTCCTGGAATCTGTCGCAGGTCTCATCCTCCATGGAGAATGCTGTGACTACCTTCTGGTTCTCAACCATCTCATTTACAAGGGATGTGAGCTCCCCCTTGATCTCAGCCTGCTTCCTGAACATACTGTATGTTCTCTTTGCTATGAATGACGCAACAAAGAGAGATACCGGAGTGATACATACGACCACAATGGCTATGATCCAGTTGATCGACAGCATGAAGCACAGTGTTCCTACTATAGTCATAACTCCTGTGAATAACTGTGTAAATCCCATCAGAAGTCCGTCTGAGAACTGGTCTACGTCAGCTATGATCCTGCTGACTATGTCTCCATGTGTATGTGAATCCACATATGAGAGCGGCAGGCTGCCAAGCTTCTCATATGCCTTTGTTCTTACATCATTAACCACCCTGTATGTGATCATGTTGTTGAGCACGTTCATAACCCACTGTGCAACAGCCGTTATAACGACCACAATCACAAGCTTTTCAAGCATTCCCTTAAGTCCTGTAAAATCTACTTTTCCCGGTCCAACGACCCTGTCAACTGCATGTCCCATGATGATAGGTGCATACAGTGTGAGCACGACCGATATGGCTGCACATATGAGAGACAGAACCACGAGGAACCTGTATCTCTTGATATACTTCAGTATTCTGAGTATCGTCTTTTTATTTACTGATTTATTCCCTTTATCTTTACTCATGAGACAGTTCCTCCTCCGAAAGCTGTGACTGACATATCTCCCTGTATATCTCACAGTTAGAAAGCAGCTGCCGATGGGTTCCTATCCCAGCTATCTGACCATCATCCATGACGATGATCTTATCCGAATTCATGATGGTCGACGCTCTCTGTGACACAAGGAATACAGTCATGCCCTTTGTCTTCTCCCTGATCGCTTTTCTGAGAGCCGCATCAGTTGCAAAATCTAGCGCCGATGCGCTGTCATCCAGTATCAGTATCTCAGGCTTTCTGACGACCGCTCTGGCTATGGTAAGCCTCTGCTTCTGTCCACCCGACAGGTTCTTGCCCCCCTGGGTGATCTTGAAGTATATTCCATTCTCCTTGCCGTCTACAAACTCCTTGGCCTGGGCTATCTCAAGCGCCTCGTCTATCTCTGCTTCAGTCGCATCCTGCTTGCCCCACCTGATATTGTCTGCTATTGTTCCGGCAAACAATACAGCCTTCTGCGGTACCACTCCGACCTTATGCCTGAGCTCGTCCAGGGTGTAGTCCTTTACGTCAACTCCGTCTATGCACACGCTTCCCTGGCTGGCATCGTAAAATCTTGGGATCATGTTTACAAGAGAACTCTTTCCTGAACCCGTACCGCCTATGATTCCCACAGTCTCGCCCGGTGCCACGTCAAATGTTATATCTGACAGGGAATCTGCTCCGGCCCCAGCATATCTGAGATTTGCATCCCTGAAGCTTACCTTTACAGCATTTGCCGGTGATCCTGCTGCCTTGCCTGATCCATCCGTTATGGATGGCTGCTGATCCATGACCGCATTTATTCTCTTTGCGCAGGCAACAGCCTTGGTGATCGTCACGATAAGGTTTGCGAGCTTGATGAGCTCGACGAGTATCTGTGACATATAGTTGACAAGTGCGACGACCTTTCCCTGTGTGATGATTCCCGCATCTGTCTGTCCCGCTGCGATCCAGATTATAGCTGCGGTTGAGAGATTGATTATCACATAAGTAACAGGATTCATGAACGCTGATATACGTCCTGCAAGGAGCTGGAACTTCATCAGGTCATCCGTGGACTTGTCAAACTCCTCAAATTCCTTGTCCTGTCTGTTGAAGGCTCTGATAACTCTCGCGCCCTCAAGTCCCTCACGGGTGAGCAGTGTGACTCTGTCCAGTCTGTTCTGCACCTTCTTGAACAGAGGTATGCTGAGTGCCATAACACCGAACACAACAATTGAAAGTGCCGGTATGGTCACCACAAATGTCATGGCCGACTTCACGTCGATGGTGAATGACATGATCATGGCACCGAACACTATGAACGGTGAACGGAGGAACAGTCTGAGCACCATGTTGACTCCTGTCTGTACCTGGTTCGTGTCACTGGTCATTCTCGTGAGCAGTGTGGATGTTCCTATGCTGTCGATCTCTGTGTATGAAAGTGATGTAATATGCCTGAACAGATCATTTCGAAGTGCTGTTCCAAATCCTGTAGCAGCCTTTGCCGAAAAATACTGGGCGGTGATAGAACACACCAGACCGATAATTCCCAAAAGTATCATGACGAGACACATCTTCACAACGTAGCTTATGTCACGCCCTGCTATACCGACATCGATTACATTTGCCATGACGATCGGGATAAGCAATTCAAATGTTGCCTCCAACATCTTAAAAAGCGGGGCAAGTATGGACTCTTTCTTATAGTCCTTAAGATATCTAAGTATTCCCTTCATCTCTTCTCCTAACAATACTCATTCCGTATATAACAGATACAGATACCATCCATGTCGTCATTACTCAAATAGAACTTCCACACCATATATAAGGTGCGGAAGTTCTATTTCAAACTATGCTGCAATGGCGCTGATCATCTGATTAATTGTCTGTTATCAATGTTATCATATCCCCTGCAATTATATATCAGTCCTCATCGTCCTCTTCCGGAAGATTTGCATTGTGATATACTGCCTGAACGTCATCGTCCTCCTCAAGCATATCTATAATCCTTGTGAACTTCTTGACAACCTCAGGATCGTCTATATCAACATAGTTCTGAGGTATCATTGTGAGCTCAGCCTCAGCCATCTTTATGCCTTCCTTCTCAAGGCTCTCTCTTACCTGCGAGAAATCCTCAGGTGCTGTGATGATCTCGTAGCTGTCATCCTCGTCTGAGAAATCCTCAGCTCCTGCATCCAGTGCCATCATCATGAGGTCGTCTGCATCTATATCACAGTCTTCCTTGGCAATGATGATCTGTCCCTTGTGATCAAACATATATGATACACAGCCTGTTGTACCTACGTTACCGCCACCCTTTGTGAAGCAGTTACGCACATTGGCTGCTGTTCTGTTCTTATTGTCCGTAAGAGTGTCTACTATGATGGCGGTACCGTTAGGACCGTAGCCTTCATATGTATTCACTACATAGTTTACTGAGTTTGCATCTCCTGCCGCTCTCTCGATACCACGCTTGATAGTATCGTTAGGCATGTTGTTTGCCTTTGCCTTGGCGATTACATCACGAAGCTTACTGTTGTTCTCAGGATTTGCTCCGCCTTCCTTTACTGCTACCACGATCTCCTTACCAATGATTGTGAAGATCTTACCCTTTGCTGCATCGTTCTTTTCCTTCTTGTGCTTGATGTTCGCAAATTTTGAATGTCCTGACATCGTTAATTCTCCTCTTTCTCTTGATTACTAGTTACGTATATTAACACTATTGCGGTGTTTTTTCAACCTTTGTGATCTTTACCTCATCGATCATGTTGTTATTTACCGACAGGGAAGTGAATCTGTAGTTCTGATACACTATCTCTATCTCCTCATCCGCATATGGAAGTCTCCCCAGCTCATACAGCAGAAATCCGTTCAGCGTCTGGAAGTCCTCGTCCGGGAATTCTATCCCCAGAACGTCACTCAGCTCATCCAGTTCAGCCTTACCACTGACTATGTACATATCGCCACGCTTCTTGATATCCTCGCTGGCGTCATCGTACTCGTCAAGTATGTTGCCGACTATCTCTTCCAGAATATCCTCCATGGTCACGATTCCCTCTGTCTGACCATACTCATCCACAACTATGACCATATGTATCTTTGCTGTCTGCATCCTGCGGAACAATTTTGCTATGTTGTACGTAGGATGTACAAATGTAGCCTCAACCATGATCTCAGCCAGTGATTTCGTCTTATCGCGCAGATATTCCTTCACAAAATCCTTGAAATAGATTATTCCAACTATGTTGTCAAGATCACCGTCATACACCGGATATCTTGAATAGTTATTCTCTATCATTATCTCCATGACTTCGTCCAGATCAGAGTTCTTGTCTATAGCCATGACGTTCAATCTGGCCGTCATCACATCTCTGCTCTCCTTGTCAGTGAACTCAAATATGTTTGTAATAAACTGGGCCTCAGAGTCCTCAATAAGTCCCTGCTCATTTCCCTCGTTCACCATGGATATGATCTCTTCTTCTACCTTTTCCTCTTCTGATTTTTTGTTAAAAATCTTCATATAATAGTCTGTATCACCTCATATATTATTTTATGCCAGTTCAAGACTTATCTTCAGAGCTTCATCAACGCGCCTCAGCACATCAGCGTCAACGTGACACACCTTTTCTTTCAGGCGCTGTTTGTCTATAGTCCTGAGCTGTTCCAACAATATGACGGAATCCTTCGCTATATCACAGCTTGAAGAATCAAGCATGATATGTGTTGGAAGTTTTGGCCTCTTCATCTTGCTGGTTATCGCAGCTATTATGACCGTGGAACTGTGTCTGTTCCCAGCCTCATTCTGAACTACTATAACAGGTCGTATGCCTCCCTGCTCCGATCCAACCACCGGTCTTAGATCCGCGTAATAAATATCCCCACGTCTGATCACCAATTCTGTTCACCCCACAAATACTTTCATTGAATGTGGCTATATACTTATATAGTATGTATTCCACTCTAAAAAAAGTATTGCCCATGACAGTACCGGTTATTCGTTAATCCAGAAGATAGTTTACCTGTCCAAGCTCTCTGCCGTCCCTTATGTATGTTCTCGGAACTCGTCTTGATATGTTACATACCAGCTCGTAATTAAAGCTGTTGGCAGGCGCTGCCACCTCCTCGACAGTTACCTCTCTGTCTCCATCCTGTCCGATGAGAGTTACGTCATCTCTTACTTTTACACCATCAATGTGGCTCACGTCAACCATGAACTGATCCATGCACACCCTTCCGATGATCGGAGCATACTCTCCATGGATGATAACTCTGCCTATATTGGACTGTGCTCTTGGGTATCCATCGGCATATCCTGCCGACACCGTCGCAACCTTTATATCATGATCCGCTATATAGGACCATCCATATCCTATACCTGTTCCGGCTTTTACGTCCTTCACAAATATAACCTTGGACATAAGTATCATAGCAGGTTTCAAAGCCGCTATATTCTTATCTACCTCATCTGATGGATAAAGTCCGTATGTGACTATTCCCGATCTGACCATATCAAAATCCGAATTGTCCATCTCCATGATACCCGCACTGTTAGATATATGTCTTACAGGTATGTGTATTCCAAGTGCCTCAAGCTGGCTGTTTATCCACCTGAACTTCTCAAGTTGACCATTTGCAGCGGTCTTGTCGAGTTCATCAGCCTTTGCGTAATGGGTAAATATCCCCTCTATCTCTATGCCCGGCATCTGACTGATCTTTTCTATGTTCTTCACGCCATCTTCATCACATGTGAATCCGATTCTTCCCATGCCTGTATCGACCTTGATATGGATCTTTGCCTTTGTATTCATGCTCACCGCCAGATCCGAGAGCTTCTGTGCATCGTCCACCTCATACATGGCAGGTCTAACATCATATCTGATAATCAGTTCGTAATCCGAGGGATCTGTGTAGCCCAGTATCAATATGGGCTTATCTATATTTGCTCTTCTGAGCTCCAAAGCCTCATCGATGAATGCCACTGCAAAGAAATCCACCAGATCATCAAGTGCCTCTGCCACCTCGACAGCGCCGTGTCCATAGGCGTCTGCCTTTATGACCGCCAGCATCTTCTTATCACCGTCTATAAGCCTCTTCATAGCCATGATATTATCCCTTATATTGTCAAGATTTATCACAGCCTGCACTCTGTTAAAGTTACTGTTGTCCATCATGTTCTGCTCCTTTTATAACCTCCGATATAGCGCTCACTATATCCCTGGCTATCATTGCATTTCTTCCTCTGTGCTCTGCCGCCATATCTCCTGCCAACCCATGTATATATACTCCCAGCTTCGCAGCCTCATACGCACCAAGTCCGGTGCAGACAAGCCCAGCTATTATCCCGGCAAGCACATCCCCTGCCCCCGCAGTTGACATACCGTTATTACCGGATGTGTTTATGTACACATCCCTGCCGTCACTTACGCATGTTCTGGCATCTTTCAGCGCACTTACAACATTATACTCCATCGAAAAGTCTTTGCACACCTCTAATATATTCTTTTTTATATCCGGTATGGCGGCGCCTGTAAGTCTTGACATCTCTCCTATATGTGGCGTTACGATCACCGGTCCTCTGTGTCTTCCAAGAATATCGGGCTTTTCGGATATTATGTTCAAGGCATCCGCATCCGCGATCACGGTCTGCACGGCCTCGCACATAATATATTCCACCATGCTCCTTGCCGCATCGCCTTTTCCTATACCAGGACCGATCAGTATGGCATCCGACCACTCCACGGCATCCCTTGCACACTGCTCCGCTTCATCTTTGTTGCTATAGCACATAAGCACTGCCTCAGGAATTCTTACTCCTGCTATCTCCTTGTTGTCGATATGTGTGTATATCTTCACAAGCCCTGTTCCCATCCTGTATGCAGCCTCCGCCGCAAATGTCATGGCACCAGACATGTCTCTACTTCCAGCTATCACCGCAAGCTTTCCATATGTTCCCTTATTTGATGAATCACTCCGTCCCGGAAGCATGCACAGATCGTCTCTGTTGTAGGAATATGCCACCGGGTGTACTCTGTCCACTTCAGCCTGTGCAAATCCTATGTCTCTCACAACGACCTCTCCGCTTATCTCGCAGCCGGGATAAAATATCAGCCCTCTTTTATTCAGTCCAAATGTGACCGTCATACCTGCCTTGAATGCACATCCCATGATCTGCCCCGTGCTGGCATCCACACCTGACGGGGTATCTATGGCAACCTTAAAGCCGCCAAGTCCGTTCATCGTCTCTATGGTCTCTCTCCATATTCCCGCCACATCACGCTTGAGTCCGACGCCAAATATTCCGTCCACAACCACATCGTAATCACTGTCAATGATGTGATCCGTCACCTGTATGCCGATTTTTTTCGCTATTTCAAGCTGATATGAAAAGCTGTCGCTTACTCTCGATATTCCATTTATATAACAGACATGGACAATATCTCCCTGCTGGTACAGGAGTCTCGCAAGAGCCAGTCCGTCCCCGCCGTTATTGCCGCCTTCAACAACCACAAGGCACTTTAATTTTCTGTCCGCGTTTATAGACTTCAGTCTGGAATTTATCTCCTCCAGCACGGTGATCGCAGCTCTCTCCATAAGCAGGATCCCTGGCACACCATTTTCCTCTATGGTCAGCCTGTCTATCTCCTGCATCTCTGTTCGGTCTGCAACATAAAACATATTTCTGCCTCCTTATTGAAGAAAACGGATAATTTCTCTCGAAATTACCCGTTTTATACTTACCTATAAAAATCTTCCGATCTCTTCCTTATCTCTTCTTGAGGAAATCAGGAATCTTGATACTCTCTGTCTTTGGTCTTGACACATGTGCCGGCTCAACTGGTGTTGATGTTACAGGTGTCTGCTGTGCTGGTGTCACAGGTGCTGTGTATGCTGGCTTTGCTGCCGGAGCAGTCTCAGTTGTCTGACCGCCGAGGAACGATGGTCTTGTGCTTGTCTGAGTGCTGTGTGTTCCAAGACTCTGGCCTGCATATGTAGCAGTCTTTGGCTCTGCAGCAGGTGTTGTTGTAACTGCTGGCTTAGGTGTGGTCATTGTTCCCATAGGAGATGCAGTACCTGCATATCTTGCGGTGACATCGCTCTCGCCTGATCTCTCAAGACCTGTAGCAATGATCGTGATGCTTATATCCTCACCCATGTTGTCATTGTCAACTGTACCGAAGATGATGTTGACTCCATCTCCAGCCTGCTCTGTAAGATATGTAACAGCATCATAAGCCTCAACGATACCAATGTTACCTGAGAAGTTTACGATGATATCTGTTGCACCTGAAACGGTTGTCTCAAGAAGTGGTGAATCCATAGCCTCCTTGATGGCGTCAACAGCCTTGTTCTCTCCGCTTGCTGAACCTATACCGATATGAGCGATACCCTTATCTCTCATAACTGTCTGTATATCTGCAAAGTCAAGGTTAATAAGACCCGGCTTATTGATAAGGTCTGTAACACCCTGAACACCCTGCTGAAGTACCTGATCTGCCTTCTTCAGCGCATCAGGAATACTTGTTCTCTTATCACAGATCTGAAGGAGCTTGTCGTTAGGGATAACAATAAGTGTATCCACATTCTCCTTAAGTCTCTCTATACCTTCGATCGCGTTTCTCATACGAGGCTTACCCTCAAAACCAAATGGCTTTGTGACAACTCCGACTGTGAGGATACCAAGGTTACGTGCCATCTCTGCAACGACAGGGGCAGCGCCTGTTCCTGTTCCACCACCCATACCACATGTTACGAATACCATGTTGGCGTCCTTGATGATGTCTACGATCTCTTCTCTATTCTCCTCTACAGCGCTGGCACCGATCTCAGGCTTTGCACCAGCACCAAGACCCTTGGTAAGTTTCTCACCTATCTGGATCTTTGTTGTAGCTCTGCTGAGTGAAAGAGCCTGCTTATCTGTATTGATAGCGATAAGTTCCACTCCCTCAACATTCTCATCGATCATTCTGTTAACAGCATTGTTACCTGCACCGCCGACA
This sequence comes from Coprococcus sp. RTP21281st1_F1_RTP21281_210402, assembly GCF_040915325.1. Classification (NCBI taxonomy): domain Bacteria; kingdom Bacillati; phylum Bacillota; class Clostridia; order Lachnospirales; family Lachnospiraceae; genus Coprococcus; species Coprococcus sp. RTP21281st1_F1_RTP21281_210402. The sequence goes on along the minus strand of NZ_JBCPDQ010000005.1, from coordinate 253,531 downwards.
CCAATTACAAGAATCCTTGCCGGTGTTCTCTCGTCATTTGATTTTATCTCAAGCACGGTTGCATCCTCCTTATATACTTATTCTTTATCCATCAATCATTGTCATCTGCTCAAAAGCTGACCGTTTTATCGCATTAGTACCTATATAATACGATTTTTTATATCATTACGCAAGAAATTTTTTATTTATTTTCTTTAAAGATAACGTTCCTCTGCGATTCACTGTAATTCGACATATCAAGAGTTCCCTTTTTACCCTTCACGCTCTCAAGTATGCTCTCAAGATTCATGAATTTCGTCTCCAGGTTTTCACCGTCGCCGATCCTGATCTTTATTCCATCCTTGTGAAGTATGAGATTCTGATCTGTGTCATAAGTAATCTTGTCTATCTGTATTCCGCTCTTGTAAATGAGCTGTGTCATAGTCAGTATCTCCTGGAAGAATCCCGAATCGCCGACATCAAGCTTCTTTCCCTGCTCCACGCTGTCACTTGTAAGTCCCTCTATACAAGGAACATCATCAAGCTTTGCATCGGATATCTCGAGCACGATACCGTCGCCATCAAAATATGCATACTGATCGTTGTACTTTATGCAGCCCGCCATGGCCTTCTCGTACACCGTGATCTCTACTGAATTCCTGTTCACATATGTGACGTCTATCTTATCTATAAAGGTTACATCCTGGGCAGGATTCAGTCTGCTCTCAAGTATAAACAGCAGCGTATTGCCATAATTCTTACCGCCGGTCACGATATCGACCATCTGTTGGTCAGTGTAGTGATCAGTTCCGGTCACTTTTATGGACTTCAATTTATAACATGTACGTATGTATACAAACGCTATAGCACACAGCACCACCAGAATGAGAAGTATCTTGAGAACTATCTTGAATATCCTTGCTGCCTTCTCACGTCTCGCCTTTCTTCTGGCAAGTTTCTCCGCCTGCAGCTTCTTCTTTCTCTCTATCTCCTCCGGGGTAAGCTTTCTGCGCTCTTTTTTGCGTTTTTTCTTGTTCTTCTTTTTTGCAGCAACCGCCTGATCTTGCTTACGCCTGCGTCTCTCCTCGGATCTGCGTTTTTCTGCATCCTCTCTGCGCATCCGGTCATCCGGTCTGCGACGCTCTCCATCCTGTCTCCTGCGCACCTGCTCATCAGATCTGCGACGCTCTCCATCCTGTCTCCTGCGCACCTGCTCATCAGATCTGCGGTGCTCTCCATCTGGTCTCCTGCGCACCTGTTCGTCAGATCTGCGGCGCTCTCCGTCTGGTCTTCTGCGCACCCGCTCGTCAGATCTGCGACGCTCTGCGTCTGGTCTTCTGCGCGCCTGTTCGCCTGTTCTGCGGTGCTCCCCATCAGGCCTTCTGCGCGCCTGTTCGCCTGTTCTGCGGTGCTCCCCATCAGGCCTTCTTCGTGTCTGCTCATCCGTCCTGCGGCGCATATCTCCGTCTGCTCTCCGCTGTCCATTGCGGCTATCTGTCTGCTGTCTTCTCTTATCAACCGGAACCTTGACCCTTCCGTCGAGGCGTTTTCCGGTCATGACATCCACATAGCCGCTTTCACGTCTGGTTTGCGCAACATCAACATTTCTGCTCATTCTATTTTTATTAACATTTCGTCTATTGTTGTTTTCCATTCAAATCTTCCTTTAAAGGATCTGTCATATGTCTGTTTCGTCATACGAAATTCCTCTGGATACGGACATCACTATCCCCATCTCCATCAGAATGAAAATTATCGAACTTCCGCCATAACTGACAAATGGCATCGGCACACCTGTCGGCGGAATGGTATTCGTGACAACACTCACATTTATCAGCAGTTGGACCGCCACATGTGCCATCACTCCCGCTGTGAGCATGCTTCCAAATCTGTCTCTGGCATTCATGGCCGTCACAGCCATCCGCCTAAGTAATATAAGAAAAATGATAAGTATAAATGCCGCTCCGACAATTCCGAGCTCCTCACACACGACTGAGAATATCATATCATTATGTGACTCCGGAATAAACCCCATCTTTTGGACACTTCTCCCAAAGCCCACTCCAAACAGTCCACCGGAACCAACGGCATATAACGACTGAACCGTCTGATAGCCATCTGCGTAATTTTCAGGATCAAGCCATATCTTGACTCTGTTCGCCCTGTAGCCTGCGAACATTATGAAAAGCACACTCCCGACAACACCAAATATACCGATCAGAACAAAATGTCTGACCCTGGGGCTTCCCACAAACAATATTACAAAAAGGATTGCAAAACAGATTATAGCCGTGCTGAGATTCTCCACACCGATCAGGGCTATGGTGATCACGGGCAGGATCATTACCTTTATAAGGCAGCCCGGTCTGCACAGATTTTTGCTCTCCACGGCAGCCCTCGCCGAGGTGTAGATTATGATCGCCGTCTTGGCATATTCTGATGGCTGAAATCCTATAGGTCCAATATATATCCATCTTGCTGACCCATGGCTGGCCGTTCCTATTATCAGCACCACCACCTGAAGAACAAGTGATGACAGCAAAATGACCGCAGACAGCCTGAGCAGCCGCCTGTAGTCATATCTTGACACTATGTACATGGCGAGGATCGCCAGCAACATATAAAGTGCCTGTCTTTTAAAAAAGTACATCTGATCTCCGTACAGGTCGTACGCCCTGTAACTGCTCGTACTGTATATCATGGCAAGCCCAAATATCAGAATCATCCCCAGCGCCAGGAGCATGGTCACATCCACATATCCTCCCGGACACCGTTTTCGTGCATCTCTCACTCTATCTTCTGAAACCTCAGGACCTCCATGCAATCAGATCACTCCTTATAGCTTCTTACATACTCCTTGAACATATCGCCTCTCTGCTCGTAGTTGTCAAACTGTCCCCAGCTTGCACATGCAGGTGAGAGAAGCACCGCATCTCCGTCAACCGCATTCTCATGGCAATATGCTACCGCATCCTGAAGATTCTCCTCAAATATAATTGAGTTAAATCCATGTCTCTTGGCACAGTCAGCTATCTTCTGCGCAGTCTGGCCTATGAGAACGAGCCACTTTACCTTGCCGTCAAACGCCTCTATCCACTCGTCGTACTCAGAACCCTTGTCATAGCCTCCACCTATGAGGAATGTAGGAGCCACCATGGCCTGTATTCCCTTTATGGCTGCATCAGGGTTTGTTCCCTTTGAATCATTGTAGTATGCGACACCATCGATGGTGTCAACATATTCTATTCTATGAGCAACAGCCTTGAATGATGTTGCAACATCTCTGATAACATCAACAGGGACTCCCATATAATATGATATTCCAACTGCTGCCAGAACATTCTCAACATTGTGAGCTCCCATGAGCTTAAGATCCTTAATGGCAAGTACATTGATCTTCTTATCGCCATCCTCGAGGATGATATCCCCATCCTCTACATATACTCCACCGGCCGGCTTCTCCAGTCTGCTGAAATATACTACATGGCAATGATCCTTTGCCTTCTCTCCCATGGCGCGTGTATGCTCATCATCATAGTTGAGGACTGTCACATCATCCATGGTCTGATTCTTTGTTATTGAAAACTTTACATTTCCATAATTCTCAAATGTATAGTGCCTGTTCAGATGATCCGGAGTCAGGTTGAGTATTGCACTGACATTCGGATGAAAATCTATAACCGTCTCAAGCTGGAAACTGCTTATCTCTGCAACTGTATCTGAATCATCGTCTGTTGTGTCGCACAGCTCTGTGTAAGGTATTCCAATATTTCCCACAACGATGGTCTTGGCATTGTGTGCCTTGACTATCTCTCCCACAAGGGCTGTAGTTGTAGTCTTGCCGTTTGTTCCTGTTATGGCTGCTATCTTACCCTTACCATAATGGTATGCCAGCTCTATCTCACTCCAGATAGGTATTCCCGCATTTCTCACCACATCTGTAAATGGCGCATCAACAGGGATTCCCGGACTGATGACCATGAGCTGTGATGATGAGAGGGCATCCTCTCCAAGCTCACCGAGTTCTATCTGAACAAGCTCTGAATCGCCTGTCTTCTCCTTTATCGCCTCTATATCTCTGTCCTTGTTCTCATCGAACAGATAAACCTTTACTCCATGATTTACCAGAAGCTTGGTTGCACTGATTCCACTCTTTCCTGTTCCTGCTACTATCGCTGTATTGATCTCCATATCATTTCACCATGGTGCACCACTGCACCATTTTCTCCTTTCTACATTACAGAGCCAGTAAACCTACCACACAGAGGACTGCAGTCACTATAGAAAATATAGCAACGACCTTTGACTCAGGCCATCCCCCGAGCTCAAAATGATGATGTATAGGTGCCATTCTGAACACTCTCTTGCCTGTAAGCTTGAATGAAACAACCTGTATTATAACTGATAATACTTCAATGAAGTATATGAAAGCTATTATAACTATGAATATAGGCATCTTGAGCATATACGCTGTTGATGCAACAAATCCACCGAGTGCCAGAGAACCTGTATCTCCCATGAATACCTTTGCAGGGTACACATTGTACACAAGGAAGCCAAGAAGACATCCAACCGCTGCGCAGGCAACCGGAGCAACACCTGAGTCTGTTCCCACTGCTACAACCGCAAAGAATGTGGCTATGAGAACCGTGACTGATGACGCAAGTCCGTCAAGTCCATCTGTGAAGTTCGCACCATTAACTGTTCCAAGCACGATGAAGAACAACAGTATCACATAGAGTGTGCTGTTGAGCTGAACCGTCTTGCCAAGGAATGGTATTATAAGCTCATTGTTGATATCTGAATACTTCTCTACATAATATGCAAATACTCCCGTAACGACAATCTGTCCGAGCATCTTCTGCCATGCGTGAAGTCCCATTGATCTCTTCATAACAACTTTGATGTAATCATCGATAAATCCGATAAGTCCAAATCCAAGTGTCACAAAAAGCACCGGAAGGACATCCGGATATTTCTTCATATAGATAAGCGTCGTGATCGTAAGTGACAGAAGGATTATAAGTCCACCCATGGTTGGTGTTCCGGCCTTCTTCAAATGTGCCTGTGGGCCGTCATCCCTGACAAACTGACCGAACTTGAGCTTCTTCAGGAACGGTATAACTATAGGGCACAGCACCACGCTGATACAGAATGCTATCACTACCGGTAAAACAATCTTTAAATCTAAATTCATTTTGTACTCCTTACCTGCCCGCACACCGCGGACTATGTATTTCTTAAACTGTTTTCAGACTGAGATAAATTTAATACTCATTTGTGGCTTTGTCAATTCCCAAATAGGGAAGAATATTTAAAAAAATATCTCTCACAACAGGGGCCGCTATGGTTCCTCCATAATATGTGCCCTCGGGCTCATCTATTAGCACGACCGTCAGGACTTGAGGATCATCCGCCGGCGCAAATCCTATAAAAGAAGATATGTATCTGCCTGTTCCTCTGGGAAGTTTCTCACTCGTGGCGGTCTTTCCGCCTATCCTGCAGCCCTCTATGGCACACTTTGATCCGCCGCCCTCGGCAACGACTGCCTCAAGCATCTCCCGCATCTTCTGTGATGTCTCCTCATCTATAACCTGTCTCTGCTCGTCAAATTCAATGGCTGTAATAGTTTCTTTACTGCTGTCTATTATCCTTTTCCCCAAATGTGGAGTTACCGTATGCCCTCCATTCACAACCGTGCACACTGCAGATATGAACTGTATCGGAGTCACCTGGAATGACTGTCCAAACGACATGGTGGCAAGCTCTACCGGCCCTACATTTTCCTTCTTATGCATGATGGAGTTTGCCTCTCCGGGAAGGTCTATTCCGCTCTGACTGAACAATCCCAGCTTGTGATAATACTCGTACATGCCATCCACACCTGTTCTCTCTCCTATCTCCATAAACGCCGGATTGCAGGAATTCATGAGCGCCTCCTTAAGGCTCTGGCTTCCATGGCCTGTGGTCTTGCTACACCTTATCCTTCTGTCCTCAACTATCTTATATCCCGGGCAGAAAAAGTTTGAGTTGCTGTCGACCGCTCCCTTCTCGAGTGCTGCCGTCAGTGTTATTATCTTGGCGGTTGATCCCGGCTCATATGTGTCGCTTATCAGATAATTTCTCCACATATTGTTCAGCTCATCCATATTGCCGGCTGTAGGCAGCAACATGGATGTCCCGGATGCGCTGTTATTCCTCTCTGCATCTTCCCCTGTGTCTGTCTCTTCATCGTTCTCTGGCTTAACCAGTTTGAACGGTTCGTTCAGGTTGTATTCCGGCACATCCACCATGGCATATATCTCGCCATTTTGGGGATTGATCGTTATTGCACACACCCTATTTGCTTTTTTCTCGATCAGGACTTTCTCTGCAGCCTGTGTCACATATCTCTGTATATTGAGATCCAGTGTTGTCACGAGATCATTTCCGGGAATGGGCTCTGTCCTGGTTTCTGAATATTCCGCAAGCTCTATTCCCCTTGCATCCGTGACCGCATTTATGCTTCCATTTGTCCCTGTGAGCACACTGTCATATGTCACCTCAAGGCCCAGTATTCCCTGATTGTCAGCACCGGTGAAGCCTATAACCTTCGATGCAAGGGTATCATATGGATAGCTGCGCTTGTAATCCTCGTCCACCTTGATCCCCGGAACAGCAGCCGCCTTGATCTTTTTTCCGGTCTCCTTGTCTACATTTGACGCTATGAGCTCCCTTGAGGATACCTTCTCCACCTTCTTCCTGATGTCTGCCGGATCCTTATCCAGATATCTTGTAAGAAGCTCTGTGACCTCCGCCTCATCCTCTATCTGGCTGTGTATCACGGATATTGAACACACCGCCTTGTTGTCCGCTATGATATTGCCATTTCTGTCGTATATCCTTCCCCTGGGAGCTTTTATGCTTCTCTCCCTCTCATGCAGGGAATCTGCTTTCTCACTATAATATTCTCCCCTGTAGAGCATTATGTATGCAAGACGGCCAACTATAACTACCAGCGCTAGGGCCGCCATAACGAACACAAACTTTATCCTCCGCCTGTTATAACTGTATACCTTCAACTCTTGATCCCGGACTTTTTTATTATCATATTAGCCGGATGCCTCATGTATTCGCCTATTCGTGTACAAATCTATCTCTGCATTAAAAAAGCACCGGAGGTGTATCTGCACCTTCGATGCTTTGGTTTACTGTGTAAATTATCATTCGCCGGAATAGTCCTCGTCACCGCTCCACGTATCCGTGCCGTCGCCTGTTCCGCTGTCATCCTCCCATGTATCGTCCGCCGTATAACTGTCGTCTGCCGTATCGTCATACGACGTGTCATCCGCCGATGTGTCGTCGGTCGATGTATCTTCCGCTGATGTATCTTCCGCTGATGTGTCCTCAGCAGCCGCATCCTCTGTTGCCGCCTCTGTATCTGCAGTCTCTGTATCCGTGTCAAATGCTGATGAGAGCGGCTCCTCCGTTCCGTCATAAGCCACATCATCTCCGTTTGTTGAGTATACATTCAGGTATGGAAGGAGATCCTGCATAACCTGATTGAACAGCTTTGCTCCTGCTCCTGATCCTGACTGATCCTCAACATGAGGCTCATCAACTACAACGTAAAGCATTATCTGAGGATTCTCAACAGGGGTAAATCCTATGAATGACAGTACGTATTTTCCATTTCCTCGAGGAAGCTTCTCGGCTGTACCTGTCTTACCACCGATGGTGTAGCCCTCTATTCCAGCCGCATATCCTGTACCTTCCTCAACAACCGCCTGGAGGTATGTCTTCATGTAATCCGACACTTCCTTGGATATGGTCTTTCTGACAAGCACCGGATCCATATTCTCAACCACATTTCCGTCTGAATCCAGAAGTCTCTTGACAACATGTGGCACATAATAATTTCCGCCGTTTATTACAGAACAGAATCCCGCTGCCATCTGGATCATAGATGTTGTAACACCCTGTCCAAATGAAGATGTCGCAAGCTCTGTAGGATTAAGATTCTCCACATCGTACTTAATACCTGTCGTCTCACCTTCGAGATCTATTCCTGTCTTGGAACCAATGTTAAATATCATCTGATATTTGTCAAATGTCTCTGGTCCCTCCTTGTCCGCTATCTGCATCAACGCATCATTACATGAAACAGCCAGAGCTCTCTTGACGTCAACCATTCCGTGTCCTGCTCTGTAACTACAGTAAATAGGGCTCTCTCCCTCGACTACGACCTGTGAACCATCACAGAGAAATTCATCTCCGTCTGAGATCACTCCATCCTCCATGGCTCCCGCTATGGTAAATGCCTTGTATGTTGAACCCGGCTCAAACACATCACTTATACAGTAATTCTGCCATACATAGTTGAGTGCCTCATATAACTGGTCTGATGTAAATCCATCTATCGTGCTCTGGAACTCTTCATCCGACATCTTTGAGAAATCGTATTCCACTTCCTCAGTCTTTACATTCTTCTGTTCGGTGGTCGCTTCTGTGGATGATTCTGTGGTAGTGCCATCCTCGCTGCTCTCCGTTGTTGCTGTTGTATTTTTCTTTGCACTCTCAACGCTTATCAGGCTGTCCGCATTCTCATCTGCACCCTCGATCTCAACCTCCTGGGTGACGGTGACTGTCATGTTCCTGAGCGCCTGTGTGTTCATCGGGTCATTTGGATCGTAGGTACGTGAGCTTGCCATTCCAAGTATCTCGCCATTGTTTGGATCCATTGCTATGATACCTATCTGCTTAGCACCTGTATTCTGCATATACTCAGTGATGTTGTCCTCTATGATCTTCTGTATATTCATATCTATGGTGGATACTACTGTCTCACCATTCTGGGCTGCCACAGTCTCCGAGTCAACGCCGCCTGAGCCCGACATATATCTGTAAGTCTTGCCATCCACACCGTTTAAGTAGTCATTATAATAGCCCTCAATACCACCCTGTCCAACATTTCCGCTGGCGGTGTATCCGAGCAGGTGACACGCCAGAGATCCATTTGGGTAATTTCTCTTATACACCGTCTCGAATCTCACACCTATGACATCTGCGCCCTCATCGGTCTTACAGTAATCCTCAAATGCCTTAACCTTTGTATATGGAAGATCCTTGAGGACTACCTCATAATAAGAATCCTCATTTGCAATGTGCTTGTCAAAATCGTCTCCTGACACATCGAAATACTCCAGCACCGCAGCTCTTGTTGCCGCCTTTCCCTTCTCCGTGATCAGAATATTCACAGGCTCAAGTATCAGGCTGTAGGTCTTCTCACTGTTTGCAAGGACATTTCCATTTCTGTCCAGTATCTCGCCTCTCTCATACGGAATATCCGTGGAATTGTAGTCCATCTGCAGAACCACCGCCTCCGAATACTCCTTTCCATTTGCCACGTTGATGTACACAACTCTTATGGTGAGTGCCACCAGAACTCCCACCACCAGCAAATATGCGATCTTGGTCTTTCTTCTCATCCCTTTTAAAAATAGCTTTGATCTCTTTGACATTTTATCTTTCCACCTTAAAAATTAAATATCCCTAAGACTACTTGGCCTTAGGGACATCCTTGTACTGTACTACGTAATCATCATTATTCTGTGAATAGTATAATGTTTGTCCCGGCTGTGAGTATACCATGCCGAGCTTAGTAGTTGCAATATTATATATCTCATCCAGATCTGTCATGGAATCAAGTCCTGCGCTGTAGCTTGCATTCTCGTCAAGCTGTGTTGCCACCTGGCTCTTCAGCGTTGCCACTGACTCCTTCTGTGACTTGACATCTGATGTAAGTTTCAGAAGATAACAGCACAGCGCCACCGCAACGATTATCGCAGCAACCATGCCCGCCGTATATCTTATTTGTGCATTTGTAACTGCCTTTCTCTGTGCCTTTCTGGCTGCAAGCTCTCGTCTCTCTCTGTCAGTCAGATGAGATGATCCCTGTTTCTTTCTTCGCGCCGGCTGTGGAGCTCTCTCAGGTCTCACTGAAGGCTGTGGTCTTCTCGCCGGAGCGGCTGAGCCTCTGACTACAGCTTCGCGGGATCTGTTACGTCCAGCCCGGTCATCATAATTCAGTTGTCTTGCAGAACTACCCTCTGTGTAGTATCTTCTATCTGCCATCTATATCGCCTCTTTCATTTATATCTGTCAAATTGCCTCAAACACTCTGAGCTTTGAGCTCTTTGATCTGGAATTCTCCTCAAGCTCCCTTTCTCCCGGTATGATCGGTTTTCTCGTTATCACCTTGCCGAGAGGCTTTCTTCCGCATGTGCACACCGGAAAGTTCGGTGGACAAATGCATGGATTTTCATTTTTCCTGAATGCTAGCTTCACTATCCGGTCCTCAAGGGAATGAAATGTGATGATACACAATCTTCCTCCCGGATTCAGGCTTGCTATCATGCCGTCTATTGAATCCCTGAGCACATCAAGCTCTCTGTTAAGCTCTATCCTGATCGCCTGAAATGTCTGCTTGGACGGATGTCCCTGTCCATTCCTTGCCTTTGCCGGTATGGAGCCACGGATTATATCGTTGAGCTCTTCGGTGGTCTCTATCACCTTGTTCTCACGGTACTTGCAAATGTGGTATGCAATACTCTTTGCATATCTCTCCTCTCCGTAATCCTTAAGTATACGGAACAGCTCAGACTCGGAATAATCATTGACTATATCCTTTGCAGTCTTTGTCTGCCTGTTGTCCATCCTCATATCCAGTGGAGCATCAACCCGATATGTGAATCCTCTATCCGCATTATCGAGTTGATATGAAGACACTCCCAGATCAAGGAGTATCCCGTCCACCTTCTGTATGTTCAGTTCATCCAATATTCTTCTGAAATTCTGGTAATTATCCCTGACTATGGTCACCTTATCCCCATACGGCTCAAGTCTCTTCGACGCTGCAGCTATGGCATCCTCATCCTGGTCGATACCTATAAGCCTGCCGCCCTCACCAAGCCTCTTCACAATCTGCTCTGAGTGTCCGGCTCCCCCTAATGTGCCATCCACATAGATGCCATCCGGCTTGATATTCAGGTTGTCGATGGTCTCCTCAAGCAAGACCGACTTGTGCGCAAATTCCATAATCAATTACCATTCTCTTCTAAAAACTAAAATCAAGTGCATCAAGCTCATCTGCAAGCTCGTCCATGCTGGCCTGATTATCACTCATGTTCTCAGGGCCATCCCACTCTTCCTTGCTCCAGATCTCCGCTTTCTCACCGTTACCGATGACATACACATCCTTGTCTATATGAGCATATTCTCTCTGCTTCGGAGATAGAAGTATTCTTCCCTGTGCATCCGGCTCACACTTGACCGCTCCGGCAAGGAAACCTCTCTTGAAGGCTCTGGCCGTTCTGTTGGTCATAGGAAGCTTGTTCAGCTTCTCAACGAACTCCTCCCACTCTGTCATTCCATATACATAGAGACAGCAGTCGATTCCTTTGGTTACCATGAATGACTCCCCGAGTTCCGAACGAAGTTTTAATGGCATGATCAGTCTTCCTTTTGCATCAAGCTTATGTTCATATTCACCTGATAAGCATCTGGACATCCCGATCTCCTCCTTTCGTATAACTCCGGTTCAATCACCACTTTCCACCACTTAGTTGCACAGTAATGCCACTTGTAACCACTATTCTATACTATAGCCCCCCAAATTGCAACCCTGTTATATGAAAAAAGTGTGTGCAAATACGCAAAAAAGCCTGTAGATCTAACAGTTTTCACTGTCAAACCTACAGGCTTTTTGTGGTGGGGACAAATCCCAGTTTTTTCCCATTTCGTGGGGGATATCTCCACCTTGTGGGTATTTATCTGTATTGTCTCCCTGTTATATTATTTTTATTGCCACTTTTTCTGCGCTGAAATGCTATTTTGTGGCATCTTTGTCATCTTTCTTTTTTTTCTCCAGCGTCATCTGATCCACCACTGGTCTCCACTTCTGTACCGGCAGCGTCTGCTTCACCACTGGTCTCCACTTCTGTATCCGCAGGATCACATTCGCCACTAATCTTCACTTCTGTGCCAGCGGCGTCTCCCATAACTGCAGCAGGCCAGCCACGCTTGGCACATCTTACATAATTTATGACAAGCAGTACCACGGCAGTTACAAAGCATACAAGTGCAAGCACCTGGGATACCTTGATCCCTGTATTGCCGATCATCAGGGAATCACTTCTGAGACCTTCGACGATAAATCTTCCGAGTCCGTATCCTCCCACATATATGAGAGCGAACTCTCCTTTGAATTTCTTGTGCTTTCTATATATAAATAAGAACACAAGCAGCATAAGATTCCATAAGGACTCATACAGGAATGTCGGATGGACCGTTATGCAATCCATGCCGTCTATATTCACCACATTGTCCAGCATCTTCTGTGTGATGACCCCGGTTCTCTCCAAATAGTCAAGATTGCCATCAGATCTGTAGTAATCAAGCGGAATCGCCATGGCCATCTTACTGTTCGTATATGCGCCAAATGCTTCTCTGTTGAAGAAGTTTCCAAATCTTCCAAGTATCTGTCCGATCAGTATTCCAAAAGTGGCTGTATCCGCCATGAGTACAAAGCTGACTTTTCTCACCTTGCAGAATATTACCGCCGTGATGACTCCCGCTATGATTCCACCATATATGGCAAGTCCGCCGCCTCTGATATTCAGCATGGCTTTGAGTGTAGCTCCCACATCGCCCTGCACTATATACTGGTCAAGTCTGAACAGGATATAGTAGAGTCTTGCTCCAAGTATGGCCGGGATGATAAGTATAAGTATGAAATCCAGATACATTTCAGGATTCTGTTTTGTTCTCTTTGCCTCGTTGGTGACAAGTACATATGCCAGCAGGAATCCTATCATGATAATGATCCCGTAGAACCTCACCTCAAAGCTTCCTATATTGATATGGTCACCTATGTTTCTGAGGGTTATCCCAAGATTCGGAAAGAATATGCTTCTAAAATATTCTGATATCTGAGACATATCGTTACATCCTCCTAGATTCATTTACACGTTGAACTTGAAGAGAATAACATCTCCATCCTCAACCACATATTCCTTGCCTTCCTGTCTTACAAGGCCCTTCTCCTTGGCCGCAAGCATGCTTCCGCAGTCCATGAGATCCTTGTAGCTGACAACCTCCGCCTTGATAAATCCTCTCTCAAAGTCTGAGTGAATCTTGCCAGCTGCTCCAGGTGCCTTCGTTCCCTTCTTGATGGTCCATGCCCTTGACTCTGTCTCTCCGGCTGTCAGATAACTGATAAGACCAAGAAGTGAGTAGCTTGCCTTGATAAGCTTGTCAAGACCAGACTCTTTAACTCCAAGATCCTCGAGAAACATCTTCTTCTCCTCATCATCAAGCTCTGCCAGCTCCTGTTCTATCTGTGCACATACTACAAATACCTCTGCATCGAAGTCCTTTGCGTATTCCTTTACCTTCTGCACGTTCTCATTTGAAGCGCCATCGTCCGCAATGTCTTCCTCGCCTACATTTGCGGCAAATATTACAGGCTTCCATGTGAGAAGGTTATATTCCTCTATCCACGCCTGCTCGTCCTCATCTGTGACCTCTATGGTCTTTGCAAGCTTACCATCCTCAAGGTGAGCCTTGATCCTCTGCTGGAAGTCAAGCTCCTTCGCAAGCATCTTGTCATTTCTTGCACCTCTGATGGTCTTGGCGATCCTTCTGTCGAGCACCTCTATATCTGAGAATATCAGCTCCAGATTGATGGTCTCTATATCTCTGATCGGGTCTACGGAACCGTCAACGTGGATGACATTTGTATCCTCAAAGCATCTTACAACGTGAACGATGGCATCAACCTCTCTGATGTTCGCAAGGAACTGGTTTCCAAGTCCTTCTCCCTTTGATGCGCCCTTTACAAGACCCGCGATATCTACAAATTCTATAACAGCAGGTGTTGTCTTGGCTGAGTTGTACATCTCTGTGAGCTTGTCCAGCCTCTCATCCGGCACTGCAACGATTCCTACGTTTGGATCTATTGTACAGAACGGATAGTTAGCTGATTCCGCTCCTGCCTTTGTAAGTGAATTGAAAAGTGTACTTTTTCCCACGTTTGGGAGTCCTACGATACCTAATTTCATTTTTTCTATTTTCCTTTCTTAAAGCCTTGATTTTGCTTGATATTCTGACTTTGCCGATTATATGGTGTACCATTTAGTGTATCATCTGTTTTCAGGGCGCAAAAAGCCCCAATAGCACGGTAATTGTACTACACCCGTGGCTTAATTTCAATGTTTATAATTATTATCGGAATCCCATAACTATTTTTTACCCAGTGCCTCCTTCAAAACTACAACAGCCAGCCGGGGGTGAACCCCCGGCTGGCTGCTACATTTTATCAGTTCAGATATTTCTCCATCACTGTGTTCAATTTTTCAAAATCAAGCGGTTTCGCTATGTGTTCATCCATCCCCGTGTTCTTTGCAAGCTGCACATCCTCAGCAAATGCATTTGCGGTCATGGCTATGATAGGAATCTGGCCTCTTCTTCCAGGCAGTGCTCTTATAGCGGCGGTGGCCTCATACCCATTCATGACCGGCATCTGAACATCCATAAACACTATGTCATACCAGTTCTCGGAGGCATTCTCTATCCTCTCCACAGCCTCCCTGCCATTCTCAACGATCTCCACACTGGCTCCCGTCATTCCTATGATCTCCGATGCGATCTCACTGTTCAGATCATTGTCCTCCACAAGAAGGACTCTCCTGTCCGAATAATCAGATCTTCTGATATTCTTCAGGTAATCCCTGGCGGAACCATCCGTTTTCTCATTCACTATGCGAACCAGTGTTGCCGTAAGACGTGAACGGAACAACGGCTTGGCAATAAATGCATCCACACCTGCTGCCCTTGCCTCATCCTCTATCTCACTATAATCATATGAAGTGAGCACTATGATGGTCACATCCCTGCCAATACGCTCTCTTATACGTCTCGTTGCCTCAATGCCATCCATCTTTGGCATCTTCCAGTCCATAATGATCGCAAAGTAATCATCATTTCTCTCATGCCTTGCATATGCTCTGGCGACAGCCTCCTCACCCGAGGTTACCCACTCTCCGGCAATTCCTATCTCACCCAGAGTCTGAGCCGTACTCTCACAGCATAACTCATCATCATCCACCACCAGCACAGGCAGATCTGCCAGCTCCTTTATCTGGTCGATCTCCCTCTCCTTAAGCCTTAGAAATATGGTGACTGTGATCTTCGTGCCCCTGTTCAGGACACTGTCAACCTGAATATTGCCATTCATCATGTTTACTATATTCTGTGTGATCGCCATTCCAAGACCTGTGCCCTGGATCTTCGTAGTCCTGTTATCATCAGCACGGGTAAATGGCTGGAACATGATCTTCTGGAAATCCTCATCCATGCCAATGCCATCATCCTCTATGCTGAACACATAGCATCCAAGCTCCGACTGGCCGTTTGGCCGCTCCTCGATGGAGAATACTATATGGCCTCCATCCGGGGTATATTTGACAGAGTTGCTCATAAGGTTCATAAACACCTGCTGTATCCTCAGTGTGTCGACATATACGTCCTCATGCTCGATGTTTTTTATATTCACCTCAAGGCTGTGATGGTGCTCATCCATCTCTGATTTCGCCATGGAGATGAGATTGTCCACAAGCTCTGAGAGATTAAACTCCTCCTCGGCCAGGGATATTCTCCCGCTCTCTATACGTGCCATATCGAGGACTTCATTGACCAATCCCAACAAATGTCTGCTGGCTCTGGTTGTCTTGTCCAGGCATTCAAGCACCTTATCCGGACGATCTATGTTGGCTCCCGCAATAGCCGTCAGGCCAACTATCGCATTCATAGGTGTTCTTATGTCATGCGACATATTCGTGAGGAATTCGGTCTTCGCTCTGTTCGCCCTCTCCGCGGCCTGATACGCGTCCTTAAGAGCCTTGCGTCCCTTAATTTCCTGCTTCTTCTCCTGAGTTATATCCATGGATGCCCACAGCACTCTGGTAAGTACACCTTTCTTCCACTCGATAGGCACAAATGACGCACTCCTGTAGCATTCCTCTTCCATATTGCAATACTCAAACTTATACACATCCGATGCCTTTGTGAGGTTATTTCTCAGATTCTCAGGCTTCAGCAGATCTGTCAGTGAATCAGCAGGAGGCAGTGTCTTATATCTGCTCTCTACACGTCTTATCAGATCACTATAACGTCCCTCTGGCGGATAATCCGATTTTATATTTATCATGAAATATTCATATGTATCATTTTCCAGATCGCATATAGCGAAATGATCCACCAGTCTTGTGACACTCTGGAGGAGATGCCCCATAGCTTCATTGTCTGCAGACATCTGCCTGTGTATCTCAGCCTCCCGTTTTGCCGCGGTGATATCCCTCAGGAATATGATCGCATACTGCGATTGCTCACGATCTCCACGGAGAATGTCATTCCTCGTCCAGTGCTTCTCACCATGTATAGTGATGCCACATTCCAGACTCAGCTCCCCGTCACACTCACCAAGCCTTCTGGCTATATATCTTCTGTCGTAGAACCTGGCAACCTCATGCCTGAACTCCTCGCACACGTAATTGTCTATAAATGCCGATATAAGTTCATCCCATGTATCGCTGCTCTCAAAGATGGTCATAAGCGACGGCTCAACCTTCATGGAGTCAAATGTATTCTCCTCAAGATTCACGTAATACTCACACAGATTGGTCTTCGTAAAGGCATTGTGGAAAGCAGCTGCCCTCTTCTGCTGCATCTCCAGATTCTTCTCCACGTTAATATTGATAAATGTACCTGTTATCCTGCGGGCTGTGCCATCTGTACGCCTTATCACCTCTGCCTTTGCACGGAACCACTGATAATCTCCATCCAGCATCCGCAGCCTGTACTCCACATCGTATTTATATGCATTTGTCTTATCAGTGACCACAGCCTTCAGGCTGTCCAATACCCTGTCCTTATCGGCCGGATGAAGCAGTCTTGTCCATGAAGATATGTCATTCGGGAAATCTATGATGTCGTGATATCCCAGCATAGTTCTGAACGCATGGCTCCAATATACTTCCTGCAGATCTCCAGTCTCATCAAAATCAAAGTACCACATACCTGACTTCATTGCGCCATTGATGAGAGTCACATTCTCATGCTCCCAATCAAGCCTTGCGGACATTATCCATACAGGCGTTCCATCCCTGTCCACGGAATCCTCCTTGAATATCCTGACAGTCACCGGGGTTCCGTCACTTGTCAGCATCTCCCCCTCTCCAAGTCCTCTAATCTGGCGTAAATGATCTGCGTCCAGAAAACTTGTATTCTCTCCATAGAACACAGACCTGAGTGATCCTCCTGTACATCGCTGGAATTCCTCATAGCTGTAACCAAGGTTATACAGCATGAAATCACTGACCGACAGTATCGTCAGTTCGTCATCATAATAGCCGATGATCGTTCCAACGGCATTGTTGTTATTTATCGTTCTCTGTATTGTCCGCGAAGCCTCTTCTCCGATCATGGATGCATTACCCAGGCCCCCAGCCTCACCATACACTCTCTCATCATTCATTCTAACTACACGCTTTCCTCTCTGATAACATGATAAATACATTTCAGTTAACACATCTTAAGCGCTCGGATCACACAAAAAGCGACTGTCAAAGAATACACTCCGACAGTCGCTTTTAATAAATATAATTATACTCCTCATTGTACATACTAGTTCCAACAGGGAAATTATACTGCAACCGGCTGTCATAGTCCGAAACAGTTCTCTGTTTTCAGACCTTAGACCCATATGGCTTTGTGTCACCGCTTTTCAACGGGTTTACTAAATATTTATTTTTCAAATTCTTTACATATAGATTACAATTCTCTGATTAAAGTATTATAATCATTTGTTTTATTTGTCAAGCATTTATTTAATTATTTTCATGTCTTTTCCGTTTTCCACTTCTTTGACATAACGATGTAGAATATGACGTTGAGCACGATGCCGACACATGTGGCTATAGGTGCTGCAAGTCCAATATTCGTAAGGCTTGCATCCGGCTGGATACTCATGTAATACGCCAGTGGAAGTCTCACAAGCAGAGTCTGTATAAGTCCCTGGATCATGACCCACAGCGACTTCTCATGCCCATTGAAATATCCTATCATACTGAACAGCACCGCCGTGACTATAGTCTCAGGCGCAAATCCCCTCAGATACTCGAAGCCCCTCTGGATAACAGACGCATCGGTGGTGAAAATTGATGTCAGTTTGTCACCAAAGAACCACACACCAATGAATACCACCACGCCTACAGATAGTCCTATGCCCATACCGGTAAGCATCGCTTTTCTCGCTCTGTCCTCTTTTCCAGCTCCGACATTCTGCGATACAAATGAAGCCATAGACTGCATAAGCGAACTTGGTACCAGCATGGCAAAGCTGACTATCTTGCAGGCAACTCCATATCCGGATGATGCCTCCAAGCCAAGTCTGTTGATAAATGCACACAGCGCTAGAAATGACATCTGCGTGAGAAATTCCTGCATCGCCAGCGGAAGCCCAACTGAGAGCAATCTTCTGCACTGTCTGTTTAATCTGAAATCTTTTCTTGATATCTTAAATGGAAGCTCTCTCTTCTTCAGCAGCACAAGCGCAAGGACAACACTGACCGCCTGGGCAACCACTGTTGCTATGGCTGCACCCGCAGCATCCAGATGACATCCCGCAACCAGTATAAGGTCACCGACAACATTTACTATACATGCCACAAACACAAATATAAGAGGTGATTTGCTGTCTCCAAAACCTCTGAATATCGCGGTGAGCACATTGTAGGCCATAATGAAAAATATTCCGCCTCCGCATATCCTCACATACGACGATGTAAGAGTGACCGCCTCAGCCGGTGCCTGCATCAACACTGACAAAGGTCTTGCAAACGTCACCATGACAACTGCCAGCACCACCGCAAGTATTGCAAATATGGTCGTGGCACCTCCGAGAAGCTCTCCTATCTGATCCGTGTTCTTCTCGCCTATATATCTGGCAATAAGCACTGTGACACCCATAGCAAGTGCTATTATCACAAATGTAACCAGATTGAGCACCTGGCTGCCTGTAGATACGGCTGAAAGTCCCGCCGTCGAACCGAATCTTCCAACCACCAGCAGATCAACCGCACCATATGCAGCCTGAAGTATCAGTGCTCCAAGAATCGGTCCCATGAATGGGAGCATTTTTCTAATTATACTTCCTTGTGTAAAATCTGTTTTATCCTGTACACTCATCTTATGTCTTGACTCCTTTTGCTCATAACATCATAAATTTTTTCAATGGTCGCTATCATAATATCTGCATCTTCATCTGTGATATCGGTAAGAGACTCCCCCAGTCCTGTGAAATACTCATCAACATATTTGCCAACCAGATCTCTGCCAGCCTGAGTGCTCCTGATATACACAAAACGTCCATCCGCCTCTGAAGCCTTCTTTTCCACAAATCCCAAGCGTTCCATATCCTTTATCGTCTTTGTCACGCCCGGTCTTGGGAGCCCCAGCTCATCACTTATATCACTGACCTTTACATCAGTCTCAGACCTCTCAAATCTCGTTATCACATCAAGATAATGTATATGAGTCGGTGTGACTCCATTTGGCAGCTTTGGCATCATATCTCTGACTCTCTTAGCTTGATAGCAGGCATCCATCACCTGTTTTATCTTTTCCTTTGTCATAGCATTCCTTCCTGTAAATTTATCAAATATTATTTTATTGTTATTTCGTATAATTACTTTAGGTAATTATCATCGGTAAGTATATTCACATTTTCTCTTTTTGTCAAGGGATAGGATATATAAACTATTCATATGCCTGCGTAAGCCATTAGCCACCATGCATAAAAAATGCTCCACCTGATTCTCTCACAGATGAAGCATTTAATTATTCAATCCTTTTTACTAACTACCTTTACTATCCCTATAACCGATTCGATCAATACCACCACCACAAATGGTATTCCCGCAAGCGTAATAGCAAACATCATATATTCGATTCCATTCAGCAGATGCTCCCATCCTCCTGTAGCCTGCGGCACTATCCACATTTCATTGATAACCAGAGCACCGATCAGGAATCCCAGTATCAATCCACTGATCATCCACGCCGCACAGATTATGGCGACATCTTTCAGCCGCACAATCTGATTATCGTATATCCATTTTCTGAATATAATATACAGAATTACGCATATCAGGGGTACAGCAAATACAACGACCAGATTATAACTATCGTTATATGTTTCTTCCATGTAATCAGACAGCGTCATCATGCCCCAGCATATGAACTGTACTACCAGACATATCAATATTTTCTTCTTCATATGCAAACTCCCCACCACATCTACTTTTTACATACTATAATAAAGTTCTTCACATTACAATTTAATTAAAATTATAATATGCTTTTACTCAGATCAGATATCTGCCAGCAAGCCCCACGATCACCTGCATCCCGCCGGAAAGCAGCATCACCCACACAGGATTCAATTTGAATTTTCTAAGCAGAACAACACTTACCGCAAATATCACCACGAGATTCCACTTAGTTCCAGCGATACTTATCATGTCAATCCCAGACCAGACCGCCGTGACAAATATCGAAACACCCGCTGATGCGATCATCGCCACAACCGCAGGTCTTATTCCTCCGAGCAGTTCCTGAAGGATGTCCTGTTTGCGGTATTTCAGATAAAGTCTTACTATGACTGTGACTATGATACATGAAGGAAGTATACATCCGAGCGTGGCAACCACCGCGCCGACATATCCAGCCACCCGGAGTCCCACAAATGTCGCCGAATTGACCGCTATAGGGCCTGGAGTCATCTGGGATATAGTGATCAAATCCGTGAACTCTGACATGGTCATCCACCCATGTATCTTCACTATCTGTCCCTGTATAAGCGGCATGGCGGCATAACCTCCGCCGAAACTGAAGAGTCCTATCTGGAAGAAACTTAGAAACAACTGCAAATAGATCATTATTCCATCCCCCCTTTGTCGGGATGGTTTTCAGGATTTCCGTCAGAAGTATCCTCTGTCTTTTTATGCCCATGCCCTCTTCTTTTCTCCAGCTGTCCTCTGCAAACGCCGACAAGTCCACAGACAATTACTATGAACACGACATTTATCTCCAATATGTAGGATGCAACAAATGCAGCTATCATGAATAATATCCCCAGATCATCCTTCTGCTTTACTATGTCTGCTCCCATATCATATGTCACTGATGCAATGACCGCAGCTACACCGGCCTGCATTCCCTCCAGCATCTCACTGATCACCCAGTTAGTCCTGAACGCGCTGTAACAGTAAGATATGATGGATATGATGACAAATGGCGGTATGATCGTTCCGATTATGGCCACCAGTGCCCCTGCCATGCCGCACAGTTTATAGCCCACCGCTATCGCTCCATTTACTGCGATCGGTCCCGGTGACGACTGGGCTATGGCCACAAGATCAAGCATTTCGTCCTGCTCTATCCAGTGGTTTTCATCCACAAACTTTTTCTTCATAAGAGATACGATGACGTATCCTCCCCCGAAGGTAAAGGCGCTCAGATATAATGTTGTTATGAATATCTTCAGAAGAGTCTTACTCTTTTTTCCTCTTTCCATAATATACCTTTCTCGTGAAAACGTTTTCACGCTCCAGGTACAAGTATATGCCTATTCGAGAAATTTGGGAAACATTTTGTTTACAAACATTTTATTTTATCAGTCTGAACTTCTTCGCAAACCTCACAATAAGACCTCCCTTAGGCATATTGAGAAGTTCCTCCTCCGTATATCCTCCGGCTTTGAGTATAGCCACCGCATAGAATATGATCGCCACAAATACTGCAACAAACATCGCGATCACCCAGTTGCCGAGAAGCTTCCTGCAGCCCTCATATACAATGATCGTAACAACACCCATGAAGATAGATGCTATAGTAGGTGCAACGTATATTCGCCTGTTGTCCATCTTGCCGGTCTTGTACTTTGTGAGCGAACGCTGGTTGAATATACATATGAGCAGTGAGTTCACTATCGAACCAAATACCAGTGCATAAAGTGCCCAGTCTGTGCAGTACAGCATAACAACAAGAACCACCACATGTATCACCAGTGCAAGGGTGGCATTGATAACCGGTGCCATCACCTTACCCATGGCCTGAAGCACACTGTTGGTTACAGTTGACTGTGCAAAGAACACTATGGATATGAATCCAAGATACATACATTTGGCTGCCATCGGATCCGCACCTGAGAACAGGAGCTGTATTATAGGCTTAGCCAGGACTCCCATTCCAACCGCACACGGTATGGTGACCAGCATGGACATGCTGAGCGCCTGATTCAGGAGTTTATTGGTTTTCTGCATGTCATTTCTTGCATACGCACCGGATATTCCCGGAATATATGCAATTCCAACTGAAGCTGCTATGGCAAGCGGAAGGTTCGTGAGAACTGTATACTGTCCTGAGTAAATTCCATACAGCTTTGCCATCTCCAGGGAATCCATGCCCTTCATCTTCATGACCACATAGAATACCTTCATGTCTATAGGTGTGAGCACGTTATACACCACTGCTGCCACCACGATAGGTGTGACTGTGGCAATGATTATTCTGAATAACTTTCCATAGGATTCGGTGTCTGGACTTGTATCGTTCTTCACAGACTCCATGATACCCTTTCTTCTTCTCGCATAAGCGAACAGTATGAATATCAATCCTCCAAGGACTCCGGCACCTGTACCCATGGCACTTCCGGCAGAACCATACTTTGCATGCTCGGTTGTTCCAGCGGCAAATGGCTTTGCAAGCATATACGCAGCGACGATACTGACTACTGCATTTGCAAGCTGCTCTATGATCTGTGATATAGATGTAGGCACCATCGTGTTGTATGCCTGCAGATATCCTCTGAATATTGCAAGAAAGCCCGATATAAATATAGTAGGGGCAAGTATCTTAAGACTTAAGACTGCATTTGGCTGGTCACTTACAAACCATTTGGCTCCAAAGTACGTGATCAGTGCCGCCACAGCACCCGCTATGACTACATATATAAATGTACAGTAGTATATACGTCTGGCACTCTTGTACTGTCCCATAGCTATCTTACCGGCAACAAGCTTCGACACTGCTGTAGGAATACTGTATGTGGCGATCATTATGACCATGGCGTATATTGCATACGCTGAACCATAATATCCATTTCCCTCATCTCCAAGTATCTGATACAGAGGTGATCTGTACAGAAGGCCGATGATCCTCGACACGATTCCGGCTCCCGCCAGGATTCCTGCCTGAAGCGCCAGATTACTTCCCTTTCCTGATAGCTTTCCTTTCTTTGCCGTACCGGTATTTGTACTCATATCTAACTCCTTATTGCCATTTCTAAATCACTGTTGTAAAATTCAATTTGTATCTTTGATATATATCACAAACTATATATATACCAATTTTATGCAGTTAATTCAACCATAATATTTATAAACACGATGCATATTATGACCCAATATACCACAAGGAGGAACTTTAACAATGGAATACTCTTCACTTCCAAAGGATCCTATGGTGCTTCTCAGCTTCATCAACACGAAGCTCAGAGATGACTATCCAAGTCTTGACGAGCTCTGCAGCTCACTATGTGTAAATGCAGATGATATCAAGAGTAAGCTCGCATCCATCGACTATTCATACGATGCAGAAAAGAACAGATTTGTGTAAAAGCAAATCTGTTCTTTTCTCTTTTGTCAGACAGGGACAGCATCTGCTTTCCCCGTGCTGATATTATGTTTTATTTATCCTGATTCCCGGAAATTTTTTTATCACTCTCCGGTTTTGCCTGACCATTTCCAACTTCTTCAGCGTCATCTTTGCTGTCAGCTTCCTTATCAGGCTCTGCATCACTTCCTACTATATTATTTGCAAGCTTTTCAGCGTCCGCCCTGCTGGCCACGCTCTTCATAACATGCATGAATTTATCAAATATACTGATAGGATCATCATCCGAATCATCGTCATCCTGAGACTGATCATCTGCATGCGCAGTGCCAGACTTCACATATTCATCATCTGGAAGATCTGATGGGTACTGAAGCATATGCTGCTTCTGCTTGAGCTTCCTTTTGTTCTCACGCTCCGCAAGCTTCTGCTCCGGCGTCTTCTTCTTGAACCTTACATCCTCTTCTTCCTCAGTTATATATATCGGCTCTCCCGTCTCCTCATCTATCCTGCGAATCTTCTCATACTCGGATGTCTTGAACGCAAGATTCTTCTCCTGCAGCTTTGCAGTGCATGTCCTGTTGATGTACATGTAACAGCAGGCAAATACAGGAACTCCGAGAAGCATTCCAAAGAATCCGAACAAACCGCCGCCAACTATGACCGCTGTGAGCACCCAGAAGCTTGAAAGTCCTGTGGTATCTCCGATGATCTTCGGTCCGAGGATATTTCCATCAAACTGCTGCAGTACAAGTATAACAATGAGCAGCACAAGACTCTTTATAGGATCTGCAATGAGCACGATGAAGAAACATGGCACAGCTCCTATGATAGGTCCGAAGAACGGTATGACATTTGTCACTCCAACGATAACACTTATCAGAACCGCATATGGCAGATTGAGTATCGTTGATACTATGAACATGATCATTCCTATAATAAGTGAATCAAGTATCTTTCCGTTTATAAACTGACCAAATATCCTGTTCATCTCTGAAAGTCCGTCAAGGATAGTATTTGCATTCTTCACCTTGAATACCGCATATATTATCTTCTTTCCCCTTGAAGCAAGATATTCCTTGTTTGCCATCACATATATCGAAGCAACAATGCCTATAAGGAAATTGTACAGGAACTTAAGTCCTGAGAACACTCCACTTCCTATGTTCACCACGATCTTGTCCACATTTGGCATGATCTTGGTATTCAGCATATCCTGAACCTTGAGATATGCATTGTTCATATACTTGTTGATCTGATCCTCAGGTATATTGAGCTTCTGGAACTTCTCATTTATATTCTCCACCATCGTCTGAAGGTTGGAATAATAGGTATCCATGTTGCCCACAAGCTGCTTGATACTGTCGTAGAGCTGAGGAACCACCAGCCACACTATTCCGGTTATGATTCCAAGGAACACTATGGTAGTTAAAATAACCGACAAAGTTCTCGAAACCTTGAACAATTTTTTCTTATCCGATATGACTCTCTCCTGGAATATCGTATGAAATAATCTGTCGAAAAAAACAAGTATCGGGTTCATGAGAAACGCAATGACTGCGCCCACTATGATCGGTGCAAATGCACTCGATATCTTGTCAAGTATCGCACGAAATCCCGACCATTGCTCCAGTATCTTATTAAAAAGGAGTCCGACAACGATTATTCCTATGACCGCCAGACTTATGTTGAGAATTCTTTTCTTCTTATTATTAACAGCCAACTTCTTCTCTCCCATTCTTTAGCATGTGTTTATTATATTAGTTTTTCCAAACCTGTTCAATACAGCTTACGCAAAATTAACCATACATTTATCACTTAATCTCATAAATTTTATAATTCGTGCATATAATGCACTTTAGGGGATAGTATGTTCAGAAAATTTATGTTGTTTACCCTACTGTTTTTTAGTAAAATGAGAACTAGCCAAGGGCAAATGCGAAAAGTATCGCATACCAGGATTTCCTAAACGAGGGAGGTGTTCTATATGAATTGGGAGATTGCAACCTGGCTTATCATATTTGCCGTATGTCTCATTGCTGAGATCATATCGCTTGGACTTACAACCATCTGGGCATGTGGAGGAGCCCTGGTGGCAATGATCATCGCTTTTTTCAGCGGATCGCTGCCACTACAGATCGTTGCATTTCTTGTTGTCACCACTATTCTTTTCTTCACGACAAGACCGATTGCCAAGAAGCATCTTGACAACCAACTGGTGAAGACAAACGTAGAAAGTCTTATCGGCAAACACGTTATCGTATCTGCTGACATAGACAATCTCAAGTCCACCGGTCAGGTCTTGATCAACGGAGTTGAGTGGACAGCAAGATCCAAACATGGCGATACCATTGAAACCGGAACCGAGGTCGTGATCGACGAGATATCCGGAGTCAAAGCAATCGTAGAAAAGGCAGGAAAGCCGGCAATATAAAGCTAAGGGCTTATCAGCTTAAGACACACACATTTTTAATTAAGGAGATTATTATGGACGGAGCAGGAATTTCACTTATTATCATTTTATGTCTGATCGTAATCGTTATTATTTGCAGTACGATCAAGATCGTGCCACAGGCACACGCTTATGTAATTGAGAGACTTGGAACATATCAGGCAACATGGTCTGTTGGACTTCACATGAAGATGCCTGTTATCGATAAGGTAGCCAAGAAGGTTACACTCAAGGAGCAGGTTGTTGACTTCGCTCCACAGCCGGTTATCACAAAGGATAACGTAACAATGAGGATCGACACAGTCGTATTCTTCCAGATCACAGATCCTAAGCTTTTCAGCTACGGAGTTGAGAATCCTATCATGGCCATCGAGAACCTGACAGCTACCACACTTCGTAACATCATCGGTGATCTCGAGCTTGACCAGACACTTACATCAAGAGAGACCATCAACACCAAGATGAGAGCAACACTTGACGAGGCTACTGATCCTTGGGGAATCAAGGTCAACAGAGTAGAGCTCAAGAACATCATCCCTCCTGCAGCTATTCAGGATGCCATGGAGAAGCAGATGAAGGCAGAGCGTGAGAGACGTGAGCAGATCCTCCGTGCTGAAGGTGAGAAGAAGTCAGCCATCCTCATCGCAGAAGGTAACAAGCAGTCAGTCATCCTTGAGGCCGAGGCTGAGAAGGCTTCTCAGATTCTCCGTGCTGAGGCTAAGAAGGAAGCAACTATCAAGGAAGCCGAAGGTCAGGCACAGGCTATCCTCGCTGTACAGCAGGCAAATGCAGATGGTATCAGAGCACTGAATGAGTCAATGCCTACAAATCAGGTCATCACTCTCAAGAGCCTGGAAGCATTTACAAAGGCTGCAGACGGCAAGGCTACCAAGATCATCATCCCATCAGAGATACAGGGAATCGCAGGTCTCACCTCTTCTATTGTAGAGGTTGCCAAGAGCACTGAAGCTGCTGCCATATCAAAGCAGTAACATATCAGACTATTACAAATAAATAAGACAGATATTAAAAGACGTGCATGAAAGTTCTTTTTGAAGAATCTTTCGTGCACGTCTTTGTAATTACTATTTGTATTTTTCTGTCATCATGATCACTGCGGAAGTTCTATCCACACAGATTTGATATTCTCTCCTGACTCAACATCATTCAACTGATATACGATCTGCACCTTTCCAGTCCTGCCCTTTTCTACCGATACGATCATATAGCTGTTCACCATAGACATTGGAGCCAGCGAGCCCTCGCAGTTTCCACCTTCTGTATGTACCCTCCATCCTCAACTGAATATACCCCATCAGTCATTCTTGCTCACATTGTTATACTGGAAGAAATCAATCCTGTGATCCTTGAAATAATATTTTGCATCACGCTCATTCACTTCCCTGAGTACCTTACACGGATTACCCACAGCTACAACATTCGATGGGATATCTGTGGCAACCATACTTCCAGCTCCTATGACGGTGTTATCACCTATAGTTACCCCCGGAAGTATCGTAACTCCTGCACCTATCCAGCAGTTCTTGCCTATTGTTATAGGTGCATTGTACTGATATCCCTGTTTTCTGAGATCTGCGTCTATCGGATGTCCCGCCGTAGCCAGTGTGACATTCGGACCAAACATTGTATAGTCTCCAACATATATGTGCGTGTCATCCACCATTGTCAGGTTGAAGTTGGCATATATGTTATTTCCAAAATGCACAAACTTTCCGCCCCAGTTTGCATGGAGTGGTGGCTCTATATAGCAGTTGTCTCCTATCTCCTCAAACATCTCCTTGAGCATCTGCTGACGCTTGACCATCTCTGTTGGTCTGGTCATATTGAAGTCATATAATCTGTCCAGACACTTTATCTGCTCTCTGGCGATATCCTCATCGCCCGGAAGATAAAGCTCACATGTGTGCATCTTTTCCAGCTCTGATTTTCCCATTGTAAATACCTCCTGTATTTTATTTTTGTCTTCATAAACCCGCCATGTTGTAAATCCTTTTCTTTTTGACATCGTGGATTATCACATCATGATCACACTGGCTATATGAAAGCAACAGGCACCACCAAGCCGCACTAAAGCGCCCATGATGATGCCTGTTATATCGTCGTATATACATTATATTCAAATGTACATACATGGCGCACTCGGCACCATATATATCATTTAGTTGTACTTGTAGTAATTGATGAGGCAGCCATCTGTTATGATCTGTCTCTCATCGTCTGTGAGTTCTCCAAGTCTCAGCTCTATCTCAGCAAAATCCTTGTTCACAACATATGCCTTGATGACCTCTGTCTTGTTCTTCACCGCATCCTTGATTCCCGGGATGAATACATAGTCGTCATTGTCAAAGTCGAAATCCTTGTCGATCACAAATGGAAGCATACCCCAGTTGATAAGGTTTGATC
>NZ_JBCPDQ010000005.1:134264-224754 GCF_040915325.1 Coprococcus sp. RTP21281st1_F1_RTP21281_210402 | reverse complement strand
CATACGTCCTCAAACTTCTCCTTGATGGCATGCATAACTTCCTTGACCTCTGGGAATGCCTTACCCATGCACTCACCTGCCTCACGAACCTTCTCTACAGCCTGGATAGCCTTCGCTCTTCCAACGTACTCAGGATCCTTTCTTGACAGAGTGAACTCTGCAAGTCCAAGAGGATTTGATCTGTATGATGAAGTCTCTCCTGATGGGATAAGCTCATCTGTTGTTGTTACAGGATCATGTATAACTGATGCCACCTTGAGGAGAAGGTTGTCTGTAAGAGGAACCATCTCAGGCCAGTCCTTGATGTTTGGACCAAACTTGATCTCAACCGAAGGATCAGCCTTTCCAACACCGTTGTAAACTCTTCTGTCGTATATAGCCTTGTCGAAGAAATACTTTGGATGTGTGTACTCTATATCTGCAAGGTCTGTTGCTGATGTCAGATAGCCCTTGTTGGCTGCAGTTGCTGCGATAGAACGCGCATCCATAAGCGCAACAGATGAGATCTGACCATTCTGTATCTTTGAGCCCTCTCTGTTAGGGAAGTTTCTTGTTGAATGTCTGATGGAGAATGCATTGTTGGCAGGTGTATCACCGGCACCAAAGCAAGGTCCACAAAATGCTGTCTTAACGATAGAACCTGTCTCGATGAGATCAGCCAGGACACCGTTCTTTGCGAGCTGCATATATATAGGTGTACTTGCAGGATATACTGACAGTGTGAACTCGTCAGCGCCTATGCTCTTGCCTCTGAGGATATCAGCCGCATCGCAGATATTCTCATATCCACCACCGGCACATCCGGCGATGATTCCCTGCTCAACATACAGCTTGCCATCTCTTACCTTATCCTTGAGTGTAAAGTCGACCTTGCCGTCAAGGCTTACAAGTGCACGCTTCTCAACATCATCAAGGATATCCATGAGGTTTGCATTCAGCTCGTCGATGGTGTATGTGTTGCTTGGGTGGAATGGCATAGCTATCATTGGCTTAACTGTTGACAGATCTACATATACGACTCCGTCATAGTAAGCCACATCGCCAGGATTCATCTCCTTGTATGCCTCACTTCTTCCGTGAATGTCATACCAATCCTTTATCTTGTCATCTGTCTTCCATATTGATGACAGACATGTTGTCTCTGTTGTCATAACATCAATACCGATACGGAAATCTGCTGAGAGCTTGTCAACACCAGGACCAACGAACTCCATGACCTTATTCTTGACATATCCGCAGCCAAATGTTGCTCCGATGATGGCAAGTGCCACATCCTGAGGACCAACCCCCTTCTGTACCTCTCCGTCGAGATAGATTGCGATAACGCCCGGCTTTGCAACATCGTATGTCTTACACAGGAGCTGCTTTGCGAGCTCACCGCCGCCCTCTCCAATAGCCATAGTACCAAGAGCACCGTAACGTGTATGTGAGTCTGATCCAAGTATCATGGCGCCACACTCTGCCAGCATCTCTCTTGCAAACTGATGGATGACCGCCTGATGAGGTGGTACATACACGCCGCCATACTTCTTCGCACATGAGAGGCCAAACATATGGTCATCCTCATTGATGGTTCCACCTACGGCACACAGTGAGTTGTGACAGTTTGTAAGTACATATGGTATAGGGAACTCCTTAAGACCTGATGCTCTTGCTGTCTGGATGATTCCTACAAATGTTATATCATGTGAAGTCATCTTATCGAATTTGATCTTAAGATTCTCCATATTGTCAGATGTGTTATGCTTAGCCAATATTCCGTAAGCAAGTGTGTTCTTTGATGCCTCTTCCTTTGATGGAGCACTGCCAAGCTTTGATGCGAGAACCGCACCTGCCTCAGCATTATCCTCAACCAGCTCTGTACCATGTAACAGATAAGCACCGTTGTCAAATAATTTAATCATACTCTTCCTCCTGGTAATAGCTTTTTGTCATTTATGGAATTGCACACAGATGTATACAAAACCCCATGTTTCTCTACATCATACCATATTATTTTCAAATTTTAAATAGTATTATATTACAGCTTAACGCAAAAAATCTGCCATACATGCTCAGGCACATATGGCAGATCCTATGCATCAAATTGAATATACTGTACAGATACCCTTAACCGAAATACCTGTACCTGATACATCCTATCTGACACTATATAATCAATCTCCCCTCAGAGTTAATTATCCTCTGTTACATACACTATACTATTTGTATAATTTTTCCAATAGTTTTGGCAAAAATCGACACAAACGACGCGTATAACAACCTGAACGACATAAATTTTCGTGTACAACACACATATACTTTAATTATACCTATTGTAGAAATTCCCATTTGTATGATAGAATGTTCCTGATATGTTAATAATTTAAGAGTTTTGTTTATCTATCAATTTTTCACAGGAGTGTTTGATTATGAATTTTCTGATTGTTGAGGATGACAATATCCAGCTTACCGGCTTAAAACATATAATTGAAGAAGAGTACGCAGACGCTGTTGTCAACACTGCATCAACTTACAACGATGCCATAACAATAATAGATTCATTTGATATTGATATCTTTTTACTGGACATTGATCTCGGTGGAGGAAAGACCGGATTGGATGTATGTGGTTATCTCCGAAGAATTCCCAAATACAATGACACACCTGTCATCTTCATCACCGACATCACCGTTCCAAACCTTGATGTCATCAACAAGTATCATTGCCAGTATTATTTCTCAAAGCCTTATGACAGAATCGATGTCGTAGGAGGGATCAACTCGGTGCTCACACAGCCTGACGACCAGACATCAAGGATCCGCGTAAAGGATATCCAGGGAATACTTTTCCATATAAGCATGGATGAAATAATTTATGTATGTGCATCCGGCCACCACAAGCACATTTTCACATCCGACGGCGATTTTATCGTCACCAACCCGACCTTCGAGTCAATTTTGCAGGCTGCTGGTGATGTACCTCTGGTCAGATGCCACAAAAGCTATTACTTCAATCCCGACTACATACAGAGCTACGACAGATCCAATTCACTTATAACGCTGAAACTGGCTCAAGAATCCATACCGGTCGGGCGCAAATACAAAACTATTATAGAAACTTACCAGGAGAACAGATAATGGCTGCATATTTTGATTTTCTTTCCAAGATACTGTTTGATACCTTTGTATTTTTAGTATTCTTGATGGCGATATATAATGTAAAATTTTCCCAGATAGCAAAGAGACTTCCACCTTTGCTTCTGCTGACTTTACCAGTCTCTCTGATTGCCACAGTTACAGACTCCATGTTAATATTCACACTGATAACATACATATACTGCTTTGTATTCTACTCTCTGGTATTCCGATATCCGCCGATGAAGATCATAACGGGATACGCAATTACACTTATCATCATGACTATACTGAACCTCATCCAGATGGTTGTCATCATGCAGTTTACGGACAATCCCTTCACCAACACTTCAACATATATAACCGAAGCCATGGCTTTCATCATAGCTATACTTTTATACAAATTCGGACATATGGATAAGCTGTACGATGCTCTTATAGTGAAAAATCAGGTATCCAGGAATATAATACTCGCAGTATTTGCCCTCATGGTATCTATGGTTTTATACCAGCGTATATCCCCTAAGGACTTCATGAATATATTTATGACTTTCCTGTTTATAGTCATACTTATCCTCATTTTATACTCGGGAATGTACAAGAACTATATGAGCCTCAGAGAATCCCGGAAGCAACTACAGTCATATGAACAGTATCTTCCTATTATAGAGGATCTGATAGATCAGGTGCGCATGAGACAGCATGACTACAACAATGAGCTTCAGGCCATCAGCATGCTGCCGATCAGTTACACTGATTATGATTCCCTCGCTGCTGCCCTTTCAAATGAGCTGGATACCTCCTGCAATGACCATGTCATCAAGAATTCGTATCTTCTGAGGATCAACATGAAACTGATCGCAGGTTTTCTGTTCAGCAAGATGAACCTTGCGCAGGAGCATAATATTAATCTGGATATAGATGTCAAAAATTCCACACTCACATCCAAGGCAGCGGAATTTGAGCTTCTGGATGTCATGAGCATTCTGGTGGACAATGCATTTGACGCAACTGAGGACGGAGGTATGATAAAAGTCATCATAGACTCTGACGGCAAGACTACCACCGTTGAAACCTTCAATGCCGGATCGCAGCTCACCGCGGAAATGCGCAAGAACTTCTTCGCAAAGGGCTACTCGACCAAGCCTCTGAAGGATGGAGCTTATTCCAGAGGTATCGGACTTTACAAGCTGAAACAGCTCACATCCAAGTACCATGGTGAAATACTGCTGGACAATCAGACGGTGGATGGACAGAACTGTATCCACTTTGTCGTCAGCATATAATAAATTTTATGATCCCAAATGCTTTTTTATAGTTTTCAGATAACTTATCCCATCGTTAAATCCAACATTTTTAGGTATTTCTGTTATCCGCGTTAAATTTTTTTGTTTTTCGACTTATTTCCTTAATTTTATTCTTTACTTATTATCTATAAATGGTATAATCAAAAGGATTATTTTTCCTAATAAACGGAACTTAATGAGAAATTTTTGACAGGAGATGTGAAAGTGAAAGATACTATCGAAATCAGATGGCACGGACGTGGTGGTCAGGGTGCCAAGACTGCTGCCCTGCTCCTCGCAGATGTGGCATTCAAAACAGGTAAATATGTTCAAGGATTCCCTGAGTATGGTCCAGAG
The DNA here is from genome assembly GCF_040915325.1 of Coprococcus sp. RTP21281st1_F1_RTP21281_210402. NCBI lineage: Bacteria > Bacillati > Bacillota > Clostridia > Lachnospirales > Lachnospiraceae > Coprococcus > Coprococcus sp. RTP21281st1_F1_RTP21281_210402. The sequence goes on along the minus strand of NZ_JBCPDQ010000005.1, from coordinate 219,995 downwards.
AGAATGGGCGCACCTATCACTGCCTACAACAGGATCAGCAGTGAGCCTATCAGAGTACATTCCAACATTTACGAGCCACAGTATGTGGTTGTAGTTGACGAATCTCTAATCGAACCTGTACATGTGACTGCAGGTCTCGCCGAGGATGGCGCCATCATTATAAATACACCTAAGACTCCGGACGAGGTCCGTCCACTGCTCAAGGGTTACAAGGGCAGGGTATACACACTTGATGCCAAGGAGATCTCCATGAAGACTCTCGGCAAGAATTTTCCTAACTCTCCTATGCTTGCAGCCATCGTTGCTGTCAGCGGAATCATGGAGGAGGGACCTTTCCTCGAAGATATGAGACAGTCATATCAGCACAAATTTGCCAAGAAACCAGAGGTTATCGAGGGCAACATGGAAGCATTAAAGCTCGCCTTCAGGGAGGTAATGAAATAATGAGAACAGATATAAGCAAGATACATGACAATAGCAAATGGACAGAGCTCACACCTGGAAACCACGTATACGGCGGTGGCACATCCAAGGCATTTAACACAGGTGAGTGGAGGACTTCAACACCTGTCCTAGACGAGAGCAAATGCGTACACTGTCTTCTGTGCGCACCTGTCTGTCCGGATTCATGCATTCCGGTCGTATCAGGCAAGCGTCTCGCATTTGACCTGGAGCACTGCAAGGGCTGCGGTATATGCGCATACCAGTGCAAATTCGGAGCAATCACTATGAAGGAGGGCAAATAAATGGCTATAAGAGAACGTCTTTCAGGAAATGAGGCTGTGGCACATGCTATAAAGCAGATCAATCCGGATGTTATGCCTGCATTTCCTATAACACCTTCAACTGAGATACCTCAGTTCGTTTCAACATTTATCTCCAATGGAGAGATCGATACAGAATTTATACCGGTAGAGAGTGAGCACAGTGCCATGAGTGCAGCGATCGGCGCAGAGGCTGCCGGCTGCCGTACACTCACAGCCACATCATCATGTGGTATGGCTCTCATGTGGGAGGAGCTCTACGTGGCAGCGTCCAATCGTCTTCCACTTGCCCTCGCACTTGTAAACAGAGCACTCTCCGGCCCTATCAACATCAACTGTGACCACTCAGACAGTATGGGCGCACGTGATACAGGCTGGCTTCAGATATACGCAGAGAACAACCAGGAGGCATATGACAACTTTGTTCAGGCATACAGAATATCTGAGCACAAGGATGTCAGACTTCCTATCATGATATGTCAGGATGGTTTCATCACAAGCCATGCCGTTGAAAACATCACCCTCATCGAGGATGATCTCGTAAAGAAGTTTGTAGGTGAATACACCCCTGAGCAGTATCTGTTAAATCCTGAGATGCCTATGGCTGTCGGTCCTTACGCCACATCTCCTTACTATATGGAGACTAAGATGGCTCAGAACACTGCCATGAAGAATGCAAAGCAGGTTATTCTTGACGTTGCAAAGGAATTCGAGGAGATGACAGGCCGTCACTACGGATTCTTTGAGGAGTACAGACTTGACGACGCTGACTACGCCATCGTTATGATCGGTTCTGCTGCCGGAACAACAAAGGAAGCTATAGATGAGCTGAGAAACGAAGGCAAGAAGGTCGGACTCTTGAAGATCAGAGTGTTCAGACCATTCCCTGGTGAGGAGATTGCAAAGGCTCTCGCCCACACCAAGGCTGTGGCAATCCTTGACAGATCGGAAGGATTCAGAGCAGGCGGCGGGCCTCTCTCAGCAGAGGTCAAGGAGCACCTGTATGACATTCAGGCAACCACAAAGGCTGTCAGCTACATCTACGGTCTCGGCGGACGTGACTACACTGTGGACAGCGCCAAGGGCGTATTTGCACAGCTTGAAGACATGATAGAGAACGGTGCTGAGATTCCTCAGTATCAGTACATAGGACTTAGACAGTAGGAGGTAAGATGAAATGGCATATAATTTTAAAGAAATAATGAACAAGCCTGAGCGTCTTGCTCCAGGTCATAGAATGTGTGCAGGCTGCGGTGGTACGATCACTGTCAGAACTGTACTCCGCGCCCTTCACGAAGGCGACAAGGCGGTCATCGGTAACGCCACAGGATGTCTTGAGGTTTCAACCTTCATGTATCCTTACACAGCTTACGAGGACAGCTACATACACAACGCATTTGAGAACGCAGGCGCAACCCTCTCCGGTGTTGAGACAGCGTACAACGTTCTGAAGAAAAAAGGCAAGATAGATGACACATACAAATTCATCACATTTGGCGGTGATGGCGGAACTTATGACATCGGACTTCAGTCACTGTCAGGTGCCATGGAGCGTGGACATGACATGGTATATGTGTGCTATGACAACGGAGCATACATGAACACCGGTATCCAGCGTTCATCAGCTACTCCTATGTATGCTGACACCACAACCACACCAGTAGGCTCACAGTCAAATGGTAAGATGCAGAACAGAAAGGATCTCGCACAGGTCATGGCTGCCCACGACATCCCATATGTTGGACAGTCTACTCTTCTCGGCAACATGCGTGATCTCTATGAGAAGGCTGAGAAGGCCATATACACACCTGGCGCAGCTTTCCTCAACGTCATGTCACCATGTCCTAGAGGATGGAGATACCCTACAGAGAAGATCATGGACATCTGCAAGCTGGCAGTCGAGACATGTTACTGGCCTCTGTTCGAGGTTATTGAGGGCAAATGGATCCTCTCCTACTCTCCTAAGAAGAAGCTTCCTATCGAGGACTTCCTGAGAACGCAGGGAAGGTTCAAGCACCTGTTCAAGCCTGAGAACGAGCACCTTCTCGTTCAGTATCAGCAGGAGGTTGACCGCCGTTGGGAGGATCTGCTGTATAGATGTTCTAAGAATTAAATTGTATGACGGACAAAAGAAAGCCCACCCGGGGTATATAATCGATCACGTTTGTCTTCCTTCGTTTCAGCTTGTTTCTATCTGCATGCGGCTACGCACGCGATAAGGGCGTTTGCGTGCTTCGCCTTAGCAAGAAGCGCTGAAACTCAGTCGACTGCACTACCAATCGCTATATATACCCCGGGTGGGCTTTCTTTCTGTTTCCGTATATATTCTAATTATTAGAACGTCAAATCATATTTTTAATTTAATTCTGAACTGCTGATTGATACATGTTACACCATATGTATTTAAATGTCAGTTAAATGGCACCTCGTAGAAATCATTGAGAGTATATTGCGCATCTTCGCCATCTTCATCTTCGGTTGTTGTTTTCCAGAACATTTTAACCTTGGAGAAAGCCCTTCTTTCCCTCAGAGTCAAGAAGAATATGATATTCCATGCTGCCATCCTCGAGCACATAGTTCTGAACCAGTTCATCATCTCTGAACACTAGCTGTCCATTTTCATCAAGAACATTCCTGGCATAAAAGCTGCTGAGATTGCTAACCTCTTTTCCATCCAAAGTGCAATACATCATCACCTCCTTGACCTGCATATTAACAAACCGATATGACTTTCATATGTCCATTATAACAATTTACTACAAATATGTGCTATAGTGATATACATACATTACATGGAGGTAGAAAACCATTTGAATTGGACCGAAGGACTTATTAACGCAATTGATTATATTGAGACTCACCTTATTGACGGTGAAGTATTGGACCAAAATACAATAGCCATGCAGGCTTACTCTTCTCCCGACAACTTCAGAAAAGTATTTCATCTAATCACGGGATATACTATAGGGGAATATATCAGAAACCGCCGGCTTTCCCTGGCTGGAGAAGAACTCATTTCATCCAACCGCACGGTGACTGATATTGCACTTGAATACGGATATGACACACCCGAAAGCTTCACGAAGGCTTTCACACGCTTTCATGGAAACTCTCCAACTTATGTTCGAAATAACAAGTCCGGTCTCCATAATTTCACCCGGATTGTATTAAGGGTCACAGCAGATGGGGGATCTATGCTCAACTACAGAATCGTTAAGATCAACAACATGTGTATTGCCGGTTATTCCAGGGTTTTCACAAGCCTCGATACCGCGAAAAATAATGTTCTGATTCCAAAATTTACAAGAGAATGCTGCAGTCACAGCTGGGATAAACTAATGGAAATTAAATCCACTGATGAAAAACCAAATAACTGCTTATTCGGTTACAGATCAAATGATTTTATAAATATTGATAAGTTCAATAATGAAATTTCATGCTTTAATTACACATTTGGACGAATGATCACAAAACAAGAAATTTCCGGATTAAATATATCCGATTATTCGATAACAAGCATTCCTGACGGCGAATGGATCTGTTTTGACTGTTCAGATACTACTCCTGCCGGGCAGCAGTCACTTTGGTATAAAATTTACACAGAATTTCTACCATTTTCTCATTATAACATAGCGCCTGACATAACCTTAGAGTGTAGCAATGTATCATTAAAAAAGGAACAAAATTACCTTCTCCTGCAAATCCGCCCCGACAAGGTTTAACCATTGCTGACAGGTCATAATGCAACTCCTGTGATATTGTTTTTATAGTATTTCTCACTTATGTGATAATTACTAAATACAATCAAAGGAGGCCTTTTATGAAAAAGGAATTAACAATTTTGACCACATTCAGCATAGCTATTATATTAGTTGTCACCGGGTGTCAGCACTCGTCAGCATCTAAGAATGACTCTACTGTCACCCAATCGGTCACCAGCTATTCTTCATCCGAAGATACGTCAATCGAAGAAGCAACAACAAGTGAAACCTCAGTCAAAGAAATCACAACTGAGGAGCTTACTAAAGAAGCGCCAACTCCAACAGGTTTACTTCCAGAGGAACGTGCCAGCATAACCATGGGAAAACTCTCTCCCGAGCACATGTATTATAACGAGGTGACAACTCTTGATCCCGCCTGTGCAGACTATATCAACGAATTATCCATTTATGATGCTGAGATAGATGACACTTTTGTTGTCCATATATCTCTTCCACCTGATTATAACAAAGCAAGCTCATATCCAATGGTTGTTATGACCGATGGAGTCTGGAGACTCAGTGATCACCCTGAACTCAGACCTCTTATGACATCTGGCCAGATACAGGACGTTATCCTTGTCAGCATAGGGTATCCAAACACTTACAATTATGATGTCATCAGAAAAAGAGATCTCCAGACTAACCCTGATTCATTCCTGCATTTTATTGTAGATAACCTGATTCCTTACCTGGAAGAAATATACTCTGTAAACCCTGAAAATATGACTCTCACAGGACATTCCCTGGGTGGATACTGGGCTTACTACGCTCTGTTCCATAATGACACTATAGGAAAAAATACATTTGCAAATTATTATATTGGCAGTCCTTCCATGTGGGCAAATACTGACGGCAAATTCATGTCTACGTACGAAGAAGAATATTACAACAGAACACAGACTCTAAATGCTAATGTCTATGTAACCGTAGGTGCAGATGAGGATAAAAACTTCATATCTTCTATCGAGGATTTCTACAATGATTTACAAGAGAGAAATTATTCTGGCTTAAACCTAACCTACGAAAAAATAGAAGGCTATGACCATAACACAGTCTTTAAGCCTTCTATCAAAAATACTCTTCTTATGTTCTATAAAAAAGATTCCGAATAACTATCTGTAGAACCACCAGCATCCATATCTAGGCATGACTGCTCCAAGCTCGCGGAGTGTCTTGCCTGATATGAGATCGGTATATATGTCAGCCTGATCATCAGGCATAGTCCAGATGAGCTGATCCATGTTACTGAAGTTGAAAAATGCCCTCAGCTCATGTCCTGCATATTCCCTCACTATTCCGAGGACGCTTGCACATCCTGTCTCTATGGTGTAGACATTTGCATTACATGAAAATACATCATGCGATGCTCTTATATCCTCCATGTGGCGCAGCGCGTCAAATATCTTCATGGCTACAGGATCTTTATTTTCAACCTTGTCCCATGGGAAGTTTCCTCTGTGCAGATATCTGCTGTCCGCACATTTGTCCGGATCATTCTTATAAGTATAATCATTTGTCTGTCCTATCTCATCACCGCTGTACAGAACCGGGATTCCGCTCTGTGCCAGCAGGTATCCATGAAGCATGAGATCACAGGCAATGGCCTGTTCGATCTTGTCTGCATTTGCCTCGTACTGGCCGGCCTCAAGGCCTGACAGGGATGCTGTTGTTCCACACAGACGGGCATCTCCGAGTCTAGGATCATCGTTATAGAGCTCACCTCTGGAATCACTGTTGTATCCCTTTCCTGTGAAATAGTCATTCAGGAACTTCTTGTGTGCCACCTCATCTATGCCGAACTGTGCCAGCCAGTCATAGTCAAGTCCCCAGCCAATATCATCGTGGCATCTGAGGTAATTCAGGAACACATAATCCTTTGGAAGTGCACACACCTGATCCATCTGGCGCTTTAAGAGTCCCACATTCTTCGTGGCTATCGTATTCCACGTGGATGCCATGGTTGTCACGTTGTAGAGCATATGGCACTCTGGCTTGTCAACTGTTCCAAAGTATGGAACTACCTTGGAAGGCTCCATAACGACCTCTCCGAGAAGAAGGACTCCCGGACATACTATCTCACTGATTATCCTCATCATACGGACAAGAGTGTGAACCTGTGGAAGGTTACGGCAGTTTGTGCCTATCTGCTTCCATATATACGGAACAGCGTCGAGTCTGATGACATCTATACCTCGGTTTGCCATATAGAGCATGTTGCCGACCATGTCGTTGAACACCATAGGATTTGCATAGTTCAGATCCCACTGGTATGGGTAAAATGTAGTCATGACCACCTGATTGCAGTCATTTATCCATGTGAAGTTACCAGGCGCCGTAGTTGGGAATACCTCAGGCACAGTCTCCTCATATATGTTAGGAACGAACCAATCATCATAGAAGAAATATCTGGATCTTGCAACAGGATCTCCATTTCTCGCTGCCCTTGCCCACTCATGATCCTCACTTGTATGGTTCATTACGAAATCCAGACAGCAGCTTATACCCTGTCTGTGACACTCTGCAGTGAGGTCCTCCAGATCCTCCATGGTTCCAAGCTCAGGCTTTACCTTTCTGAAATCCGCAACAGCATATCCGCCGTCATCTCTGCCCTTAGGGCTTTCCAGCAGCGGCATAAAATGAAGATAATTCACACCACATGACTTCACATATGGAAGCTTTTCTTTTACACCCTTCAGCGTTCCCGCGAATGCATTTGTGTACATCATCATACCTAACAGATCATTCTGCTTATACCAGTCCGGATTCTTGACACGGCTTCTGTCCAGCTTCTTGAGATCAGCATTTCTCTCCTGATAATAACCATACAGAGAATCGCACAGCCAGTCAAATGCCTCCATATTGTTGTTATAGAGCTCGCAGTAGAGCCACTTGAGCTCGTCATATCTCTCATCAAATCTCTTTGTATATTCTGCAGTCTTTTTCACTGTCTTTGAACCTGCCATTTATCTTCTCCTTTTCTGACTATAGTCAATTAACTTATCATTCTCATTTTATTTACATAATCTGTATCATTACCGTACACAACCTGTTTTAATCTGTTGCCGTATTTTTATCTATTACTGTCTCTCGGCAATGAGCTTCTCAACCTCGGATCTCTCCGGCATAACCTTGAGTGCTCCCTTGCGTGTTGTGATGATCGATGCAGCAGCATTTGCGAATACAAGCATCTCTGTAAGCTTATCAGTGTCAAGATCTTCAAGTCCATTATCAAGTACATAATTCAGCACGCATGCACAGAAAGTGTCCCCGGCGCCTGTGGTCTCTATAGTATTCTCCTGGATAAACGGCTTTGCCTCAGCGACTACATCCCCGTAGTATGCACGGCTTCCATCTCTTCCCATGGAGAGAAGTATCAAAGGTATATTGTATGTGTCCTGAAGTATCTTTATACCCTCGTCAAAATCCTCTCTTCCTGTGAACCACTGTATCTCATTATCTGATATCTTGAGCACATCACACTGTCTCATACCCCAGTCAATCTGATCATGGGCCTCGTCCAGTGTCTTCCACAGAGGCTCCCTGAGGTTCGGGTCAAATGTGACGATGCATCCAGCCTCCTTTGCAGCAGCCACAGCCTTCTGTGTTGCAGCACGTGACACTTCATATGTCAGTGAGAGTGATCCGAAATGGAACAGCCTGGCATCCTTTATGATACTCTCATCCACCTCATCTGCGCTTAACATAATATCCGCTCCCGGATTCCTGTAAAATGAAAAGTCTCTGTCTCCGTCCTCGTATGTATGCACAAATGCAAGTGTTGTGTGTACATCCCTGTCAAACTTCAGATTGTCAGTGTTGATCCCGGCATCAGCCACAACACCGGCAAGCATTTTTCCAAGGAAATCATCCCCTACTTTTCCAACAAATGCAGTCTTCTTGCCAAGCTTCTGCAGCATAGCGAGAACATTACATGGTGCTCCGCCTGGATTGGCCTCCATCATCATATTGCCCTGGCCGCTGAGCCCGTTCTGTGTAAAGTCTATGAGCAGTTCTCCAAGTGCCACAACATCAAATCTCTTCATGGTACATATCCCCCTTATAATCTAAAATAAATACGTGCCTGTTTATTTAACTGTTTATCAGCAACAACAAATGTATGAAACATGTTTCACCATATATGTGTATTCTACATTTTATCATCGCCAGCCGTCAAGATGATTTTTAAAGATGTGTTGTTTTTATTATAGCAGACATACAATTTTAGCATATGGCGACATCTATAATATTCTTGTATTTATGTAACACGAGGCCTTGTAGATATTCATCTCAGTTCTACGCAATAGCATGCTCCAATTCGTTGCTCATAAAAAACATCCCCTGATCATCTGTAATCATAACCCGGGGATGTTCTCCTAATTCAACATGTATTCGCTTTAAATATATGGCTGTTTTGACATATACCGCATTGTATTTACAGTTTTGTCACATTTGCCGCCTGTGGACCCTTTTCACCGTCCACAACCTCATACTCTACTGTATCTCCCTCTTCAAGAACCTTGAAGCCCTCCATATTCAGTGCTGAGAAATGTACAAATACATCTGCTCCATCCTCATCACATATAAAGCCGTAGCCTTTCTTTGCATTAAACCATTTTACTTTTCCTGTCTTCATACTGCTTCCTCCTTAAAAACTACCTGGATTCTTATGATCTGGCTGGTCGTCACCCGCCTGATGTACAAAAAAGGGGCACAGAACGATATCGTTCTGTGCCCCTTTGCACTTACACTGACATTATATGACCTGTTGTCTCATATTGCAAGTTTATTTTTTGCGTGCTTTTATATCTTTCTTGATGTCATCAGCAACAGCCACCACTGACTTTTCTATATCTGCTATATCATCCTTTACCTCTTCTGAGATCTCAGATGCCTCCTTTTTCAACTCAGCAGTCTTCTTCTCGGCTTCCTTTTTCAGCTCATCTGCCTTCTTCTCCGCCTCTTTCTTCAGCTCAGCCGCTTTCTTCTCGGCATCCTTCTTTATCTCCTCAGCCTTCTTCTGTGCCGCTGCAGCCTTTCTCTTTGCTGCGTCCACACGCTTCTTTGCAGCAGCCTTGGCCTCAGCTTCCTTCTTCTCAAGCTCAGGTGTCATATCCGTGTAATCGTACTCAAACACAACTGTTGAGAGTGGCGGAACCGTGATGTCTATACTGTAAGGAGTTCTGGCATTCTTCTTGTCCACTGCCTTGACCGGCTTGCCGTTGAGTCTGCCCTTTCCGCCAAACTGTACATCATCTGAGTTGAGTATCTCCTTGTATGTCGTGTAGCACGGAACCGGTATACTGTAATTATCTCTCTCAACCGGAGTGAAGTTACATACGAAAAGCAGCTGCTTCTTCGGAGTTGAGCCTCGTCTTACAAATGAAAGTATGCTCATGTCTGGGTGATCGCAATCTGTCCACTCAAATCCCATTGGATCTGTGTCATTCGCATACATCGCATCATTGGTATTGTAAAGCTTATTGAGCGCTTTGACATACCTCTCCATGCCCTGATTGAGCGGATTGTCTAAGACGAACCAGTCAAGGCTTCTCGCCTCACTCCACTCTCTAGGCTGTGCAAATTCCTGCCCCATAAAGAGCAGCTTCTTGCCCGGATGTCCATACATGAATCCGTACGCAGTTCTGAGATTTGCGAATTTGTCCTCCTCGCTGCCAGGCATCTTTTCTATCATTGAACGCTTGAGATGAACTACCTCGTCATGGGATATGACGAGAACATAGTTCTCAGCATACGCATACGAAAGACTGAAAGTCAGCATGTTCTGGTTGTTCTGTCTGAAATATGGATCCATCTGCATATACTCAAGGAAGTCATTCATCCATCCCATATTCCACTTGAACAGGAAACCAAGTCCGTCCATGGATGCCGGAGCAGTTACACCTGCCCACGCTGTTGACTCCTCTGCTATTAGATATGCCCCCGGATTTCTCTCCTCCATGATGCTGTTTATATTCTGCATAAGTGCTATTGCCTCAAGGTTCTCGTTTCCACCATGTTCATTTGGCAGCCACTGTCCATCCTGCTTGCCATAGTCGAGATACAACATGGATGCCACAGCATCCACGCGGAGTCCGTCTATATGGAACTTCTCGACCCAGAACAGAGCATTTGCCGTGAGGAAGTTTGCCACCTCATTGCGGCCATAGTCAAATATATATGTGCCCCAGTCAGGATGCTCTCCTCTTCTTGGATCCGGATGCTCATAGAGAGGCATCCCATCAAAACGTCCAAGTCCGTGCGCATCCCTAGGAAAGTGTGCTGGCACCCAGTCTAGGATAACACTGATTCCCTTGCTGTGCATATAATCAACGAAATACATAAAATCTACTGCATCACCATATCTGCTGGTCGGTGCATAATAATTGGTAACCTGGTAGCCCCATGAGCCGTCAAATGGATACTCTGATATACCCATGAGCTCTACGTGCGTATATCCCATCTCATTGAGATAGTCTGCCACCATAGGAGCGAGCTCCCTGTATGTGTAGAAGCCTGCATCATCATCCTCAACCTTCTTGTGCCATGAGCCGAGATGCATCTCGTATATGGACATAGGCATGCGCATTCTGTCAGTACGGCTGATCTTGCTTCTATCCTTCATCCATGATGTATCCTTCCACTTATAGCTGCTTATGTCTGCAACCACTGAGGCATTTTCCGGTCTCATCTGACACTGGTTGCCATATGGATCAGCTTTGTACAGTATCTCACCATATCTGGTCATGATCTGATACTTGTACACAGCGCCCGGCTCCACGCCCGGCAGGAACAGTTCGTATATTCCCTCATTCGCCGTGATCTGCATAGGATTTACATTACCATCCCAGAGATTGAAATCACCGACTACACTGACACGTCTTGCATGAGGAGCCCACACTGCAAAGTAGGTTCCACGTACACCGTCTATAGTCATAGGGTGTGCGCCAAGCTTCTCATATATATTGTAATGTCTGCCCTCCGCAAAAAGGTATGTGTCAAAATCCGTGATAAGCGATTCAAATGAATATGGATCTGCACTGTTTATAATGGTGCCATCCTCATATGTGGTGACAACATTGTACTTGTTGCCATCGTACTCCTTCTTATCAAAATAAATGGCGAACAGTCCTTCATTTGTCATCTGTTCCATGGTGTGTATCTTCTTACCTGTGCGCGATGTAACCTCTACCCTGATCGCCCCCGGCTTGTACACAACGATTATCTGACCTTCACCATAATCATGGATTCCCAGCAAATGCTTTGGCGCATTGATCTTGCTGGCAATGAGCTCATCATAGAGCACCCAGTTTATCCACTCCTCGATTCTTTTTCTCATAACTACCTCCCATTATGTAACCTTCTATCTGAATTTGTGTGGACGTGATTTCTTATAGCTTATAACCCTGACTATGATAGTAACCACAAGTCCAACAAATATCGTTCCAACATACACCCAAAGAACCTTCGTTCCCGTACCGGCCGGTATTATATCCGGCAGGACATCGTGTCCCGGAAAAAGCTCCGCATAGCTTTCTCCAAACACCATTCTTCTTATGCCATACATGATTCCGCTACCAGATACCGCCATGGCTATGAAGCTGATTATTCCTATTATAACGCCTGCAGCGCCGCCCCATACAACACACTCATACAGTCTCCTTCTCCTTATGACTACAAAGCATGCCACCAGAAGCACAATGGATATGAACACACCATTGCTTGCCTTGGATTTGATGTCTGCAAGCTGTTCAAGCCTCATCACATTCTCAGTGGACAGATATACGTTGCCAAGCCTGTACTCCTGCTCGCTGTCCCCATCCAGAGCATCCAGCACGATACTGTATTCCACCCACGCATCAAATTCTGATAATTCCTCAGTCTGTCCGTTATTCATGACTGAACTTATCGTGCCGCTATTACTCGGCTTGTAGCTCTTCTCCGCAACCCTGCAAACGCTGAACGAACACATTATCGCCGTGGAGATGATCAGCAAGACCAGCGAAAGTGCCATTATCACCTGAAAAAATCTATATTTAAACATCTGTATATTTCTCTGCTTTTCCTGTATTATAATATGTATGGATCATTAAGACCCACTGCATATATGATACCATTTACCCCTTTTTATGTAAAGGAAAGTAACATGTTGTTTTACTTCATTTTTCTTAGGAAACAACATGAAAATAATCTGCGAAAATGCGCATTTTTTTGTTTTTTAGTCTTGACAACGAATTGCGTTTCATCTATTATATGTGAGTATGTTTACATTGAATTGTCCGTGTCCGGTTTTAATGTAAAACCTTATTATATTTAATTAGATTTTATGGAGGTAAGAATTTTGGCTAATATCAAATCTGCAAAGAAGAGAATCAATGTTATCGAGAAGAAGACACTTAGAAACAAGATGATCAGGTCTAAGGTTAAGACAGTTATCAAGAAGGTTGAGGCTGCTATCGCTGCTGGTGATAAGGCTGCTGCTCAGCAGGCACTTGTTGTTGCTACATCAGAGATCAACAAGGCTGCTTCAAAGGGCATCTACCACAAGAACAACGCTGCTCGTAAGGTATCACGTCTTGCAGTTGCAGTTAACAAGATGGCTTAAGCATCTGGCTGATAACTACATAACTTTGACACAAGGATTTGGATATATTAAACGGCTGCATATATTTAAACCAATCATAGTTATATAAAAAATAACCACTGTTTTCACAGTGGTTATTTTTTTGCCTCAATATCTAATATCATCACCAGTCTCCTACTGCATCTCACACAGCTCCACGATCATGACCTCCATCGCCGCGTTATCCATAACCTGTCCGGTCTTGAGCTTGTAGTCCATGTCCTGACAGTTCTCCACTATGTCTTTAAGCTGTGCCATGCTGTAGCCCCTGCACTGAGCCTTGTAATTCTTCACCGCCCACACCGGGCATCCTGCGATCTTCGCCAGGCTGGCGTCCTGCGCGCCATCTGATAATGCCATCTTTACCAGAAGAAGCTTGTTGAACTGTCTCATGATACATGCGTTTATCATGATCGCCGATTCCTTATTCTCAAGAAGATCGTGATACATACTGCAAGCCTTCTCCTTCTGCTTTGCAATGATGAAGTCTATCATCTGATACACCTTGCTCTCCGCATCCTGACTGCACAGAAGATCCACATCATGCTCGCTGACCTGCTTCGTGTCTCCGGCGTAGCTTATCATCTTGTCAACCTCATTCTTGATACAGTTCATATCCATGTTAGCAGCTTCGATTATCTTGTATATCGCCGTGTCTGTGGTGGCAACACCATCGGCACGGAACAGTGACTTCACCCACGTGACCATCATCTTCTCATCAGGGGTCGCAAAATCCAGAGCCTCTCCATTCTTGTCCACAGCCTTGAACAGCTTATACCTGGTGTCCACATCCATCTCTACAAATATGGCAACTGATGTATCCTCTATCTCCACCAGCTTCTTTGCAAAATCCTCGTTGCTGCTCTTGAACAGACCACTGTTCTCCACAAGGACAACTCTTCTGTCCGCAAAAAATGGCATCTCGTTGCAGAATGCAAGAAGCTCAGATGTATCGATCCCATTTCCGGCAAATTTCATAAAATTCAGATTATCGTCCTTATCAGTCAGAGCCGACAGCAGCTTATCCCTGTACTGGTTCACGAGATACCTCTCCTCCCCATACAGAAGATATATCTTGGCAAACTCCCCCGTCTTTATATGTTGGTTTATGACCGCCATCGCGTTCTTTTTTTCTTTTTTCTTTGTTGCAGCCATTACGTTTCTCCTTCATCAAGCTTATGTCTCACAATATGATTTTCAAAATACAGTACCAGTTTCTACCATAATTATATCTTATGTGGCAAATCTGACCTGTTTTTCTATGTATTTTGATAATATCAGAGGTTATCTGACCTGTTTTTATAATCACATATTGATTATTTCTATAATGTCACTTTGGTTTTATAATCACCTACAGATTGTGAGTTTATGTACACTCACTCCAATAAACACAAATCTAATTATAACGGAGGTTCAACATGGAGACAACAGAAAGATATAAGTTAAATAAGGAACTTGCCCAGATGCTTAAGGGCGGAGTTATCATGGACGTTACAACACCTGAGCAGGCTAAGATCGCTGAGGCTGCCGGCGCTTGTGCAGTTATGGCACTTGAGAGAATCCCAGCAGATATCAGAGCTGCAGGTGGTGTATCACGTATGAGTGACCCACAGATGATCAAGGGAATCCAGAACGCTGTATCAATCCCTGTTATGGCTAAGTGCCGTATCGGACATTTCGCAGAGGCTCAGATCCTTCAGGCCATCGAGATCGATTACATCGACGAGAGCGAGGTTCTCTCACCAGCAGATGACGTATACCATATCGACAAGAGACAGTTCAAGGTTCCTTTTGTATGTGGTGCCAAGGATCTCGGCGAGGCCCTCAGAAGAATCAACGAGGGTGCTTCAATGATCAGAACTAAGGGCGAGCCTGGTACAGGTGATATCGTTCAGGCCGTAAGACATATGAGAAAGATGAACAGCCAGATCGCTGAGATCGTCAGCATGAGAACAGATGAGCTGTATGAGGCAGCTAAGAAGCTTGAGGTTCCTTACGATCTCGTTCAGTACGTACATGAGAATCACCGTCTCCCAGTTGTAAACTTCGCAGCCGGCGGTGTTGCTACTCCTGCCGACGCAGCTCTCATGATGCAGCTCGGTGCTGAGGGTGTATTCGTAGGTTCAGGTATCTTCAAGTCAGGAGACCCTGCTAAGCGTGCTGCTGCCATCGTTCAGGCAACAACAAACTACAATGACGCTGATCTCGTTGCAAAGCTTTCAGAGGGACTTGGTGAAGCTATGGTTGGTATCAACGAGCAGGAGATCGCAATCCTCATGGCAGAAAGGGGTAAGTAATATGCAGGTTGGTGTATTGGCAGTACAGGGAGCTTTCGCAGAGCATGAGCATGTACTTTCCGAGCTCGGCGTATCATGCTTAGAACTTAGAAATGCCGGAGATCTGAACAAGCCTTATGACGCCCTGATCCTTCCTGGCGGTGAAAGCACAGTCCAAGGAAAGCTTCTCAGAGACAGCGACATGTTCGACACTATAAAGTCTCAGATCGAGGGTGGCATGCCGGTTCTTGCCACATGTGCAGGACTTATTCTTCTGGCACAGCACATCGAAGGTGATGACACTGTACACCTTGGCACTCTCCCTGTCACAGTAAAGAGAAATGCCTACGGAAGACAGCTTGGAAGCTTCCACACAGAGGCCGAGCTTAAAGGTATCGGTGAGGTTCCTATGACTTTCATCCGTGCACCTTATGTGGCTGAGGCTTCACCTGAGGTTGATGTCCTTGCAACAGTTGATGACAAGATCGTGGCGGTTAAGTACGGCAACCAGTTTGCCCTCTCCTTCCACCCTGAGCTTGACAGCGACTACAGGATCCACAAGGCATTTGTAGACAGTATCCAGTAATATATTGACTACAGTCTAAAACATATATCAATAAAGAAAAGCCTGTGACATATACAGCAGTTATCTGCCGGTATATGTCACAGGCTTTTTCTAATCTATTTTTCCAGTATGCTCCAGGCCATCAAAGTCCGTCATACTCTCATGCTCAGGAAGCTTTGTGAGCGGTTCTTCCTTCTCCTCTATCTTCTCAAGGATCTCCTTGTACTCATTGTCCTTGATGTGGTTTCCTATGATCTCCGCCACATCCGTAACTGTGACAAATGCGGAGGTATCTATGGAATTGATGATGTTCTTCAGCTCACCGATCTCAAATCTCGTGATAACACAGTAGAGCACTGTCTTGTTACCGCTTATCATTCCCTTGCCCTGCATGATGGTAACTGTTCTTCCAAGCTTCTTGTATATCTTGTCTGCCACCTCTCTGGCATCATCAGTTATGATCATGGCTGCCTTCGCCTGCTCAAGACCGGTCTCAACCATATCAAGCACCTTTGATGTTATAAAGTATGTAAGAAGACTGTACATCGCCCTGTCCAGACCAAAGAGCATTCCCGCAATAGAATATATGATCAGATTCATGCCCAGAACAACTCTTCCAACCGGCCAGTCTTTTTTCTTGTTCAGCATGATGGCCACGGTCTCCGTTCCATCCAAGCACCCGCCGAACTTGATGATGATACCAACTCCAAGTCCAAGTATCACACCGCCGAAGCACACCGCAAGTATGGTCTCTGAGGTTGCATTTTCAAGGGGTTTGAATATCTCCACAAATACTGAGAATACAGCCATGGAATAACCGGACTTCACCATGAACATCTTACCAAGCTGTCTTGAACCTATTATAAGAAACGGAACATTAAGAACGATCGTCAGAATACTCAGGGACACTTCTGTGAGATTATTGATCATGATACCTATACCGATGACTCCTCCGTCAAGTATGGTGTTCGGCACGAGAAATTCTTCGATAGCAAATGCAGCTATAACTGCGCCAAGTGTCAGCATTACAAATTCCAGCAGTAATTTTAGTTTTTTTGTCATACTCATCTTCCTTTCCACATCATAGTCGTTTCTTCCTTCCCCTGTTCTCCTTTCAGAATTCTTATTCTCATAACTCCCTGATCATCTGTATCCGGTTACCGAAATTCCACCATCCGTTATCTCTACACATATAGCTCCATAGTCTATGGTACTCATTACATCAGCTCCACAGGCATCCAAACGCTCCAGTGTCTCCCCGTGCGGATGACCATATCGGTTATTCTCCCCCGCCGATATGATCGCAAGATCCGGGTCGACTGCTCTCAGGAACTCCCCACTCGTAGAATATCTGCTGCCGTGATGTCCGACCTTCAACACATCAGCACTCAGATCACCGCCCTCCGAGATAAGCTCCCGTTCTCCATCTTCTCCCAGGTCTCCCGTAAATAAAACACTGTACCCTCGATACTCCAGACGGATAACCGCAGAAAGATCATTTGCATCTTTTATATCAGTTTTTTCGGACGGATGCAAGAAATTTAACCACACCTTAGCTGCATCCTTGCCACAGGACATTTGAGAACCGCCGTCCATATATATGATATTTACGCCTCTTTTCTCTGCCAGCTCAAGCAGTTCACCCATATTTTCAATATCACCATACATCGGAACCACAAGATTATCTATTCTGATACCGGAGTTCGTATCGCTTAGAAGATATTGGATACCGGACACATGATCCTTATCTCCGTGTGTCACAAATGCATAATCTACATGAGCTGCACCATAAAACTTTAGAACAGGCACCATCACGTACTCACCAACCTTATTGCTACTCGACGAGCCCCCATCTATCAATATATTTACTCCCATGCCAGACCTTATAAGTATGCCGTCTCCCTGACCAACATCCATAAATACAACTCTGAACTCCCGGTCAAATGAAGCTACTTCGTAACACACGCAGCACAAGGTCATGATCACAGCAGCGCACAGACAGACCATCCGCCTCCTCACCCTGGCGCAGTCTGCACTCTTTGCTCTTACAAGCAGGATCAGCACTCCAACCATAGCCATATAAAATACTACGATCATCATAACCGACACATGGCCTGTATTTATACTGTAAAATGGAAGCTTCATCGCCCATTCGCAAAGCTGCCTGTATATTGCAAGTATCAGCTTCACAGGAAACGCTCCTATGCCCACCGCCATCTCATTGCCCTGTAGTATCCCGGGAAAAATAAGCATAGCCGCAATCACGACGATACTCACAAATATTATCACAGAAACCAATGGCACTATGAGCAGATTCAGAAAGATCGAATACAGCGGAAACTGGTAATAATAGAATATAACAAGCGGTCCGGTGGCAAGTGTTATCGCCAGATTCATTACAAGTGTACTGACTACCTTATTCTTAGTTGGAATAAGCTTTTTCATAAGTGCTCCAGGCACCGCCATCCCCAGCACTGCGGCAAAAGACAACTGAAATCCGGCATCAAGGATGATACCCGGATCAATCAGCGCCTGTATGACTGACGCGGTTCCCGCGGATGTAAGCATATCAGGGCTTCGCCCCTTTACCTGACCGATCACAGATATCACCATCATTATCATGGCTCTTACAGTTGAACTCGCCATCCCAGTCATAACTCCGTAAAGTACGATCACAGATATAGCCATTATACCAGATGCCATATATGACCCTGTAAGCCTTCGCAGCACGCCGAATAATGTCATTCCTATTATTGCTATGTGCACACCGGATATCGCCAGAATATGAGCTATTCCATTCATCTGAAACAGCTTCTTCGTATCCCTGTCAATGCCGCTCTTATCCCCCAGTAGCATTGCCTTTATCACCGAGCCATCCGTCTCTCCAAACACACTGTCTGTGATCTCCCCGGACTTTATACGCAGCCTGAACAGACTGTCTCCTATACGGCTGTAGTCCTCTCCACACTCCAGAATGGAGATATCCTTTCCTACTATATATATTCCCTTGTGCGAATAATATTCCCGCGCATCGAATTCGCCCGGATTATCTGCAGAGTCCGGCCTTGACAGACTGCAGCTTAAGGTCAGCTTCATTCCGGTCTTCAGGCTTCCCACGTCTTCCATGTACAGCAATACCTTTGATCTTCCCCGGTATTCCACAGTTTCTTCTGAGTCGCCTCCGCCAAATGTTATCCATTCCGCATACACATATACCCGCCATTCATCGCCGGACTGCCTGATCTCGTACACCTTTCCTTCTATACCGCCCGGCTGCTGCCCATCGAGCTCTTCTGCGAGTCTCTCCTGCTTTGACATAGCACAACCATTCATATAACCGGTCAACAAGATCATTCCAAATATCATCATACTCAGAACGCATCTGACGATCCTGTTCTTTCTGTCTTTATCACCATGAGCTTTGCCACTATAAAAAAACATGGCTGTACCGGCTTTGTCCATGTAAACCGACAATACCGGTGCAGCCAATATGATCAGACCAATTATAAGCACTGAACTGTCAGCAGCCTCTTTATACGCCTCTCCAAGCGCAAAGCATACTGCTATCCAGAATAATGGTCTCTTTATATTCGTATCCTCCTGTTTTGTTCAAACTTCTGTTTATATCTCAAGCTTTGAATAATCAGCAGTAAATTTCCTGCTGAGATCGATGTTGTTCAATCTGTTATTTGTATTATCCACATTTATCTGTACACTCTTGACATCTTCAAGCTCCATGAGGGAATCCACAACAGAATACACAAGTATCTCATCGTCCACACCTGCTGTTCCATCCGCAAAGCTCTCATTAAATGTTATCGTACACACATCGTCAGCATCATCCACAGTGACACTCTTAACCACAGTTTTCTCATTGAGCGGTACAACTGTTCCATCGTAACTCATTCTCAGTCCTGCAACCATCTGTTCCTCCAGTGATTCAGGCGCTGATCTGTCCAGATCTATGGTCTTCTGAACCAGCTTCTGTCCTGTGCTGTCCGGCATATATATGTTGTACTCTTCATGTGGATTCATGAAGTTGTCCATATCTGAAAATGAATCATTTGTGAGCTCCTCACGCACGATACTGTTCTCATTTGCAATGTCAGTGTATTCATACACAACCTTCTTCACCGATTCGATCTGTGTCAGAGTTCTCACAAATGCCGCCTTGCTTAGCACCATCTCATATGTGTCAGTGGCCTCCCAGTCAACGTTGAACATAAGATTGATCGTCGCCTGACCGTCATATGTATATCTCTGGTACGTAACGCCCTGGGGAACCGGAACCTGTTTATCCGTCATTTCCCCACTGTCCATCAATGCGTTCATCACAGTGTCGATAAGATTCTCCGTCGTGACGAGCTGGTCTCGGGTGAAAACCTCCGGGAACAGATCAGTCCACGTTGAGTTTGCGTAGTACAGAGTCAGATTTTCATCTGAATTGTCTGCTGAATTTTTCTTTCTGCCATTCTTGCTGTCGCTTCCACACGCCACAAGAATCACCACTGCAGCCATGACCACGGCAGTGAGCATAATTCTTTTTTTCGTCGTCATATTAATCCCTTACTCGTGAGCCTGTAATGGAACCTT
This sequence comes from Coprococcus sp. RTP21281st1_F1_RTP21281_210402, assembly GCF_040915325.1. Taxonomy (NCBI): domain Bacteria; kingdom Bacillati; phylum Bacillota; class Clostridia; order Lachnospirales; family Lachnospiraceae; genus Coprococcus; species Coprococcus sp. RTP21281st1_F1_RTP21281_210402. The sequence goes on along the minus strand of NZ_JBCPDQ010000005.1, from coordinate 199,416 downwards.
TACCGTAAATGTAGTTCCTTTTCCCGGTTCACTATACACATTTATAGTTCCTTTGTGCATGATAATTATATTCTTCGTGATGGCTAGTCCCAGACCGGTTCCACCAGTGTCTCGACTTCTCGCCTTGTCTACTCTGTAGAATCTCTCAAAAATATGATTTATGCAATCCTCCGGTATTCCTACACCGGAGTCTGCTACCTTGATATAGAAGTTCCTGTGGTCTGAATTGAGCGAAACCTTTATCCAACCGCCATCAACGTTATACTTTATTCCATTCTCTATCAGATTCGAGATCGCAAGAGTAAACTTCACCTTGTCTATCTCTGCCTTTATGTCTCCAAAGCTCTCAAATGAAAGCTGTATACTTCTCTTCTCCGCCAGAGGCTTAAGTCTCTTGAGTATGAGATCCATAAATTCATTCATATCCACAGGCTCTTTATTCAGGCTGTCAGGGCCTTTGTCAGTCTTAACGAGTGTAAGCAGATCACTTATGATCTCTGCCTCCCTGTCTATCTCCTGAACTATATCCTCCATGAATTCTCTGTACATCTCCGCCGGCACATCACTCTGGGTGAGCAGCGACTCTGACAGAACCTTCATGGATGTTATCGGTGTCTTTAACTCATGTGAGACATTTGACACGAATTCCTGACGGGACTCCTCAAGAAGCTGTGCCTTGTTGAATATATCGTTTATATCCTTTGTCAGCTCCTGTGTCTCCCTGAACATACCGTCCACGCTCATCGGTTCAAGGCTGCCGCCTTTCATTCCCTCTATCTCGTTTCTGACATGGTTCACATCCCTGACTGATAACTTAGCCGCAAAATAAGCAGCTATCAATCCAAGTATCAACGATATCGCAAACAGATAAGTTGCATTTCTCTTCATATATATTGACAGGTTCTCGAGAGCATCGGTCTCAAGAGATATCAGTGCCACCGCATCTGTATAGCCCTCACTGTTGATCACTGGAACTATGCGCCTGTACACATTTTCCTCTGTCTCTGATATATACTTCTGCTGCCCCTTCATTACGCTGAACACGTTCTCATCCACCAGATATCTTCCGGTGTCTTTTCCATAGGAGTCCACCACGACCTTGTAATCAGTATCCACTATAACTATACGGGCAGAGAGAGAATAAGCCATGGTCTTTATCTCGTCCACGGCTCTCCCTATATCATCCTCCGCCTTGTGTTCATTCACTATATGGGCAATGTATTCTGCACACTCCTGTGCGTGTCTGTCAAGATTTCTCTCACTCTTCGAATTCACAGTGCCCGCCAGTATCCACAGTGCTGCATAGGCGATCACTGCCACACTGACTGCCACTATAAGCGATATGATCGTTCTCTGCCCCACTCTGATACTGACTCTGGATCTCTCCTGGGCGGTATTCTTCTCTTCAATTTTTTCTGTTTCAACTGTTGCACGTTTCTTTTTTTTCATATCAGCCCTTGAAGAAATATCCTACTCCCCATTTTGTATGAATGTATACCGGCTCACCCGGATTAGCTTCTATCTTCTCACGAAGTCTTCTAACATGCACATCAACTGTTCTCGCATCTCCCGGGTAGGAATCTCCCCAGATCGTATTCAGGAGTTCATTTCTTGAATATACCTTGTTTGGATGCGCCATGAGCAGCTCAAGAAGGTCAAACTCTTTGGCTGTCAAATTAAGCTCCTTACCACCGACAAATACACGTCTGCTGTCAAGCTCAACCTTCATTCCGTTGATCTCCATTACATTTGACGGTTTTGCAGGTGCCTGCTTGCGGTTGCTTCTTCTAAGTATAGCCTTGATCCTGGCCTTCACCTCAAGAATATTAAATGGCTTTGTTATATAGTCATCTGCACCATACTCGAGTCCCATGATCTTATCCATGTCCTCACCCTTTGCAGTGAGCATGATAATAGGAACATTGGAAAACTCTCTGACCATCTGGCAAACCTCTATTCCTGTGTATACAGGTATCATTATATCCAGCAGAACTATATCGTAATCATTTGCCTTTATCTTCTCTATAGCTTCACCGCCATCGTAGGCTGTATCCACTTCCATATCGTCCTGTTCCAGGCTGAACTTCAGCCCCTTAACGATCAACTTCTCATCATCCACAACAAGAACTTTCTTCATCTTAACATCCTTTCTACCCCGAGACTCATTTACTCTGTCGATATATATGTCTCCAGTTTCTCATATATACTGTCTCCTATGCCGCTGACATTCTTAAGGTCATCTTTGCAGGCAAATGCTCCATTCTTCCGTCTGTACTCAACAATCTGCGAGGCCTTCGTCTCGCCTATTCCCGGTAACGTCATAAGTTCCGCAGCATCTGCACTGTTGATGTTGACCAGTCTCTGTTCCGACGCATCTGTCCCGGCTTCGCTCTCATCCGGAAGCTGTTCACCTCCGACAGGAAAGTACAGCTTCTGACCATCCTCAAGCACATCTGCAAGATTCACCGCAACGGTATCTGCGTCATCGGAGAATCCTCCCGCCGCCTCAAGGCCATCATTCGCCCTGGATCCGGCTTCGAGCTCATATACGCCCTCATTCTTCACTGCTCCGCATACAAAAACTGTTATGTATTCTGGAGTTTCTGAATGTATCGTTAGACTCTCGTCTGCTCCGGCTTCTTCCGCGCCTTGCTGCGAAACTTTCTCCGTAACATTCTCTTCTGAATTACCGGATATAGTTACCTGTTCTTCTCCACAGCCGGAACACAATAATGTCATTGTCAGCACGCATAAATATGCTAAATTTTTAATTATTTTCTTCATCGTGCGACACCTCCTGTGTCAGCACAGAATTACACAGGTTTATTGTATCTAAACACCTCTGAATTTACAACAATATATTTCTATTTTATTTCATTTTTGTTACTTTTTTCACAAAAGAGCCCTTTTATCCCTTATTCATTGATACTTTTTACAATACATAAAAATGTAACATTTTTATAAACTCCCCGATTCAGATCAGACATAAAAAAACAGCATACATGACCGGTAATCTTCCATCCTTACAGATGGCTGTCCACCATGGTCATATATACTGTTTTATAATTTACTATTTTATTATTTGAAGCTTTGTTATATTCTGCCATGCATCCTAGAATAAAGGCTCCTTGAGGATAGCAGTTCCGATACCCTTCTGGGTGAAGAATTCAAGAAGCAGGCAGTGCTGGAGACGGCCATCAAGTATATGCACTCTTGAAACTCCATTTTCCATGGCTGCGATACAGTTGTTAAGCTTTGGAAGCATACCACCGCCGACAACGCCCTTCTCTATGATGTCCTTTGCCTCGTGTATATCCATCTCTGAGATAAGTGTTGACTTGTCTGTTGGATCAATAAATACTCCCTCGATATCTGTGAGGAATACAAGCTTCTCAGCCTCAAGAGCTGTTGCTACTGCACAAGCAGCATCGTCCGCATTGATGTTGTAATCCTCGTAGTTCTCATCCACTCCTATAGGTGCGATAACCGGGATGAAATCATCCTCGATAAGTGATGTAAGAATGGATGTGTCAACATTTGTTATCTCTCCCACATAACCTATATCCTTGCCACCAGGGAACTTCTTCTTGACTGTGAACATACCGCCGTCCTTGCCGCTGATTCCGACTGCCTTAAGTCCGATCTTCTGCATGAGACTTACAAGACTCTTGTTGACCTTGCCGAGAACCATCTCTGCGATCTCCATCGTCTCTGCATCTGTAACACGGAGACCGTTGATAAATTCTGCCTCCTTGCCGACCTTCTCTACCCATTTGCTGATCTCCTTGCCGCCACCGTGTACGATGACCGGCTTCATGCCGACAAGCTTCAGCATGGCAACGTCCTTGATAACGTTGTACTTGAGATTCTCGTCAAGCATAGCGCTTCCGCCGTACTTTACAACCACTGTCTTGCCCTGGAATTTCTTGATATATGGCATAGCCTCTATCAGTGTCTGTGCCTTCTCAATTACCTGATCTACTGTGTAATCACCTATAACCATTTTTCTGTCCTTCTTTCTTCTATATTTATATATCTTCGGTTTATCTACCTTAGGTTTATCTGTCTTTTGCCTTCAACTTTATCTTCCAGCCTGATCAATGTCAACGATTAACGCATCGTCTCAATTTAGTCTTATTTGATTTATTGACTACAATCTATTTTTAAATTTACGCAATATGTTTTATCTTATAACCTGCTTCCATTTTTATATGGCTTATCTCACTGGATTTTACTTTCTATAATCCGCATTTATCTTGATATAGTCATATGTGAGATCGCAGCCCCACGCTGTGGCCATCTCATCCCCCATATTCATATGCGCCTTGAGCTTTATCTGCTTCTCTGAGAGTATGTGGCTTGCTTCCTTCTCATCGTAATCAGTTGTCACTCCATGCTTTACGATCTCAAGATGTCCTGCCACACTGGCTATCTCTATATCCACCCTGTACGGATCAAACTTCACGCCGCTCTGTCCCATGGCGCACACTATTCTGCCCCAGTTGGCATCAGCTCCGTACATGGCACACTTTACAAGATTGGAGGCCACTATCGCCTTTGCCAGATGTCTTGCAGTATCCTTATCCGGCATGCCCGACACATCCACCTGAAACATCTTGGTAGCACCCTCGCCGTCCGAGGCTATCGCCCTGACAAATGCGCGGTTGATATATCTTATTGCCTCGACAAATGCAGGAAAGTCGTCATCGGTCTCCAGCAGCTCCTCGTTGCCCGCCATGCCATTTGCAAATATCATGACAGTGTCGTTGGTGGACATATCTCCGTCCACTGACACCATATTGTATGTATCGACCACGTCAGCCTTAAGCACCTTGCCCAGCAACTCTGAACTGATATTCAGGTCTGTCGTGATAAAGCTGAGTACGGTTCCCAGGTTAGGATTGATCATTCCTGATCCCTTACACATACCTCCGATGGTGACCTGCTGCCCCTTGATCTCTAAAGTTACGGCTATCTCCTTCTTATAGATATCAGTCGTCTTGATCGCCTCCGCGGCATCCACTCCGGCATCTATAGAATATGAAAGCTCCGGCACCAGCATATCTATACCGCTCTGTATGACATCCATCGGAAGTCTCATTCCTATGACTCCTGTAGAAGCCACCGCAACCGTACTTGGATCTATGCCAAGGCTCTTACCTACATGGGCCGCCATGGCCTCAGCATCGTGGATTCCCTGTTCGCCAGTACAGGTATTTGCCACACCGCTGTTTACCACCAACGCCTGACACATTCCCACATTCTGGCAAAGCCGCCTGTCGTATATGACCGGTGCTGCCTGAACCATGTTCTGTGTAAATGCTCCCGCTACATTAGCCGGAACATCACTCACCAGAAGTGCCATGTCTTTTTTCAGTTTATTTCTTCTTATTCCAACATGTAGTCCCGCTGCCCTAAAGCCCGCAGGGGCTGTCACGCCTCCCGGAATTATCTTCATCCTACCACCTTATTTCCAAGTGTCTATTTCGAGGCAAATGCTTCAAACCTGATGTTTATGGAAAAACAGGAGCCATGCGAAGGCCCTCAGCCTCGTCAAATCCAAACATGATGTTCATGTTCTGCACAGCCTGACCTGCTGCTCCCTTTACGAGATTGTCAAGTGCACCCATGGCGATGACTCTGTTTGTTCTCTCATCTATCTTGAAGTTGACATCCACATAGTTACTTCCCTCAACCCATCTTGTCTCAGGACATACATCCTTGTCGAGGACTCTGATAAATCTCTCATTTGCATAGTACTTATCGTATGCAGCTCTCACTGTATCGTAGTCGACCTTCTCCTTGAGGTTGGCATATGCTGTTACAAGTATTCCTCTGTTCATAGGGACAAGATGTGGAGTGAAATTAATGACTATCGGACTGCCATTCGCATATCCAAGCTGCTCCTCTATCTCAGGGGTATGTCTGTGTGTCGTAACTCCATAAGCCTTTATGCTCTCATTGACCTCACAGTAAAGATTTGCGATCTTCGCGCCTCTTCCTGCACCTGATGTTCCGGACTTGGCGTCAACGATGATGGAGTTGGCATCAACCAGACCTTCCTTAACCAGTGGGTAGAGTGAAAGGATGGAACATGTTGTGTAGCATCCAGGGTTTGCAAGAAGTCTGCACTTCTTTATATCCTCCCTGTTGATCTCACAAAGACCATACACAGCCTCGTCAATAAACTGTGGGCTCTTATGCTCTATCTTGTACCACTTCTCATAAGTAGCAACATCCTTTATTCTGAAATCTGCACTGAGATCTATGATCTTCACCTTTGACAGAATCTCCTCATTCACCAGTGATCCGCACAGTCCCTGTGGTGTAGCTGTAAATATGACGTCTACTTTTGATGCAAGCTCCTCCATGTTGTCGTCCATACACTTTGCGTCCACGATCTGGAACATATTGCCGTATACCTGATAATATTTCTGATCGATAAAGCTTCTTGAACCGTACCATACGATCTCCGCTTCCTTATGTCCAAGAAGGATTCTTACTATCTCCTGTCCTGCGTATCCTGTCGATCCGATAATTCCTACCTTAATCATAACTGCCTCCATATATATGTAAAAATTTATATTTCCATTCCCACGGATTTGTCTTAAGGCATATCCTGTTTGATTGTATACCCACTTAGTCAGCCTAGTCAACATTCATCTAATCAGACGATATGTTATCCCTCCTACAAAAAACTTTTTATAATTATACATTTTGATTGCATATTATGCAATGGTTTTTTTGAATATTTGCATAATCGTTAAAAATATACGGTTCATCAACGTTTTTGCCGCCATTTAGCTATGTATCCATGTATAAATCACATGCATATTATACGCTGATTAAATGGATATTTTGAAAAATTGCTTGCATAATATACATTTGCGTTGTATAGTTCATGTAGGCGAAAAATGGAATATATTATAAAGTAATTTTTCAAAACACTATATTTATAGGAGGATTTATTAAAATGGCTAAAGAAAAAGTTGTACTGGCTTATTCAGGCGGTCTTGATACCACTGCCATCATCCCATGGTTAAAGGAGACATACGGATACGATGTTATCTGTGCATGTATAGATGTAGGTCAGGAGAGCGAGCTTGAGGGACTTGACGAGAGAGCAAAGTATTCAGGAGCTGAGAAGCTTTACATCATCGATGTTGTAGATGAGCTCTGTGATGAGTACATCATGCCAACAGTTCAGGCTGACGCTGTATATGAGAACAAGTATCTTCTCGGTACTTCATTTGCAAGACCTATCATTGCAAAGAAGCTTGTTGAGGTTGCACGTAAGGAAGGCGCTGTTGCCATCTGCCACGGAGCTACAGGTAAGGGTAACGACCAGCTTCGTTTTGAGCTTTCTATCAAAGCTCTTGCACCGGACATCAAGGTTATCGCTACATGGAGACAGCCTGAGTGGACTATGCAGTCACGTGAGGATGAGATCGCATTCTGTAAGGCACACGGCATCGATCTTCCATTTGATGCAAAGCATTCTTACAGCCGTGACCGTAACATCTGGCACATCAGCCATGAGGGCCTTGAGCTTGAGAATCCTGCAAATGAGCCAAACTACGATGACCTTCTGGTTCTCTCAGTTACACCTGAGAAGGCACCTGATGAGCCTGAGTACATTGACCTTGACTTCGAGAAGGGCTACCCTGTAGCACTCAACGGCAAGAAGATGAAGACTTCTGATATCATCCGTGAGCTGAACAAGCTCGGCGGAAAGCACGGTATCGGTATCATCGATATCGTTGAGAACCGTGTTGTCGGCATGAAGTCACGTGGTGTATACGAGACACCTGGTGGAACTATCCTCACAGAGGCTCATAAGCAGCTTGAGGAGCTCACACTTGACCGTGATACTATGGAGTACAAGAAGCTTGTTGGAACAAAGTTCGCAGCACTTGTATATGAAGGAAAGTGGTTCTGCACTCTCCGCGAGAGCCTTTCAGCATTTGTTGCCAAGACTGAGGAGCGTGTAACTGGTCATGTAAAGATGAAGCTCTACAAGGGTAACATCATCAAGGCTGGTACTACATCAGATTATACTCTGTACTCAGAGAGCCTTGCTTCATTCACAACTGGCGACCTCTACGATCACAAGGATGCTTCAGGTTTCATCAACCTGTTCGGTCTTTCAATGAAGGTTCGTGCTATGATGGATCAGAAGCGTGAGGAGAAGGACAACGCTAACAATAAGTAATTTATTATAGTGTAGACATGAAACATCCCCCATCATACTCGTTATGAATATGATGGAGGATGTTTTTTTCTTGACAAAACAAAAAGACTGAAATAGAATATATCAAAAGAAATGGGTTTTCACCGTACAGTTTTACGACTCAAGCGGGCTGCTCGTTTCTTTTTTTATTGTGGTAATATCATGCAGGTACTTATTACCATCCTCTGAATGTTTTATAAGAAGAATAGCTGTGAATATATTATATCTATCTAAATTGCCCGTTTTATCATCATACACAGGCAGTCCAAACCTTATATCATATCTATACCAACCATATTTAGCATCTTTATTATGCTTTTGCTCTTTATTCTCTTCCCAACGTGGATTTTTGGCTATTTTTATTAGCTCTGGAATTCCCTGTGATGCTGATGCCTTTGCCTTTTTTCTTGCACCTTTTAATGCAATTCTGCTTTTCGAACCTGCATATTCAGACGGAAATTCTTTTCCAATATAAACAACATCATTTGTTTCTGTAATTTCATAACAATCCGATATATAGCCTTTTAAGTATTTTTCTATCTGCTGCCAATCATCTTTTGATAAGCCTTTAAATTTTTTGTCATTAATAATTACTATTTGATTATTATTTTCGTCCGTTATTATACTAACATTCCTGTTTTTTATCATTCAGTAACTCCTTTATTATTTTATATTTGCCAAAAATCATTATGGAAATTAAACTATAGAAATTTCAGATCACTTATTTCTACTAAAAAAGAACTAAAATCTTATTTGAGAACAATGAGTAAAACTCCATCATTGTCAAGAACTCTCTCACTATGTATCTGCATTATATCAATGCTAGCGAAGATGTAAACCCACTTATAACGAATTTACACTTTCTTAATGAATTTATACACATCGTATATCTCGACGATATTTGAATGTATATCTATAAAAAAAGATCCGGAGCCGAAGCTCCAGATCTCCCTAAATACATATCATTTACAATATCGCTGCACCAACGTACATTATTTTAAATTACAGTCTATATATTCCATATATGACTTTTTCCCAACTTCTGATTCATTTTCCACATACCACTCTGCGCATTCTTTCAATCCATCTTCCAATGATATTGTCTCCGGGTATATTTTGTTCTGCTGCTGCACATCGAGATAATATTCATAGTTATAAAAACTAAAATAATTTCTCTGTTCTATATCCTCACTGACATTTACAAACTCAGGGATCTTATCAAAGCAGGCGTAACACATCGTCACCCAGTCTTTTATAGTGACCGGCTCCACATTTCCCACATTCATGATATGAGTCTCCGGCTTTTCCTCTATTACTCTCTCCATCAGGATACAGAGATCCTTCACATGGAAGAACTGCAGCTTCATTCCACCATCTCCGGGCAGATAAAATGGCCTGTCCGCCCTGGCGCAGTCAAATACAAAAGCCTCCCTGTATACATTGTTCATAGGTCCATAAATATATGGTGGTCTGAGTATGTAAGCATCACTCACTCTGTCAAGTAATGCATCCTCCGCAGCAATCTTATCCGTACCATATGACCCCCAGTATCTGTTGAGTGCCCGTTCTGAATCTTCACGGAATGGCTGATCTCCATACTCTGGATACACTGCACTTGAGCTGATCATGATATACTGACCAAATGAACCAAGGCTGTCACATAAGTCTGTGATATCTTCCGCATTATATGCGGTTATGTCCGCCACAACATCAAAATAGATGTCTTTGAGTTTGTCTCCCAGGTCATGCCTGTCCGTTTCTATAAGTTTCACACCTGGAACCTGCGGTCTTGAATTTCTGTTCACCACATACACCTCATAGCCTTTGTCCACAAAATACTGCGCCGCATACCGGCTTACAAATACTGTACCACCCGTTATTAGTATTTTCTTCATGGAGATCCTCCTTTAAATTGGGATTTTTTATCTACTCACCAAGTTCCAGTACCACACTCTCATTTCCAGCTAATTTCACTGAACTAAGGTCTGACACACCTGTCTCACCAGAACTTGAATAAAGTACATTTGTAACTGTTATGTCTCCGCACTCAGCAAGTGATACCGTCTGATTGCCCTCTGCAAAGTTGTGCACCACCAGCAGTTTCTGTCCATCCGCCTCACGGAAGTACGCTATCACACTGTCGCTTGTGAGCGCTGCCGCTCTATAGTTTCCTTTCATAAGGGCAGGATTGTCTTTTCTAAGCGCTATCAGTGTCTTGTAATATGAATACATTGAATCCGGATCTTTCATCTGTTGGTCAAGTCCCTTTGTCTCTGCATTCTGATCATCCTTTTCCCATGACGTGTTGTATGTACTGTCATCTCCCCACAGGAATGGTGTCCTTATCATCTCATCCGGCTTGCTGCCGTACATTCCGAGTTCCTCGCCATAGTAAATATATGGATTGCCTGGAAGTGTCATATATACCGCTGCTATCTGTCTCGCCTTATCCAGGCTGTTCACCGACGATGCTATCCTGTCCTGATCGTGATTTGCTCCAAATACTCCATTCAGATAGTTGACATCCACGCCGTCATATTTATTCTGTATATTCTCTATCGCCACGGAAAGAGAATCACCAAAGCCTGGCACCGCCATGCCTTTCTGTACGCAGTTCAGTATCTTCTGCTGAATTGCGAAATCAAACTTCGTGTCAAATGGCTGGACATAATTTTCCAGCACCTTGTCATCCTGCCATACCTCACCCACCAGGTATACATCAGGATTTATGCTCTCGCAGTAACCGGCAAATTCGTTCCACCAGTTGATGTTTGCCGCTTCAGAATCTTCCTGCTGCTTGAACTCATGCGCCCCATAGATATGAACTGCGGCGTCCATACGGAAACCGTCAAGACCAAGCTCCAGCCAGTGACCGGCGGCATCCTTCGCAGCCTGTCTAACATCCGGATTGTTATAGTTCAGATCCGGCATATCCGCGCCGAACACACCATAATAATAGAAGTCTCCTTCCTGGTGCCACACCATATCTCCCCAGCTTGATTTGTCGAGAAGATGATTGCAGTCTTTCTTGTCGGTCTTGTACACCCACCTGTAATAATCTCTGTACTCGCTGTTCTCATCGGACTTTGCCGCCTGAAACCACGGATGATTGATACTAGTGTGATTGATGACCAGATCCATGATGACTTTCATATCTCTGCTGTGTGCTTCGTCAAGCAATCTCTTAAGATCATCCTCTGTTCCGTAATCGGAATTCACCGTCATGTAATCCGCCACGGAATATCCGTGGTAGGTATCGGATGCAGTGATCGGCATGAGCCATATCCCATCGATCCCGAGCTCCTGCAGATAGTCAAGCTTCTCCGTGACGCCATTCAGATCGCCTATACCATCACCGTCTGAATCGGCAAATGATCTGACAAATATCTCGTAATACACACCGCGATTACCCTCTTCGTCGGTCTTCTTACGAGGCTCTGCCGCAAACTCCGCCACGTCATACGAATCACTTGAGTATGTTCCCTCTACATAAGGCTCATCCTTGTCTTCTGTAGCTTTTTTTGACTCCTGTCCATCTTCTTCTGATGCTCCGGCATCTGTCTGATCGTTTGTCTGACCATCCGCCAAAGTCTCTGCTTCTGACGACGCAGCACCGTCCGCTCCGTCATCTGTTTTGCCGCACCCTGTACCGAGTCCAAGTGTAAGGGCCAGCATAACCACTGCAAGTCTCTTCTGCAGTCTGAGTAAGTTGTTCTGTTTCAGCACTTTCTTTTTAAGCACTTTCTCGTTCCTCCTATACTCCCTCCAAAGAACATTATAACAGACCATGCCTCATAACTTCCAGTGTATTTTCTAAGCCATAGCCCTGCCGGCGGTCTTGTACCTGTCAACGATCACTCCAACAAGTATGAACAGAACGGCAAAGAGCACCTGTACTCCCATGCTCACAAATATTCCTGCCACCGAACTGCCTGATGTGAAATTGTCGATGGCGTCTGTCGCATTTGCATACCAGTATGCCGGGAGAAAATGTGCTATCTCCATCACAGTGTCACTTAAGAACTCTCTCGGCACAAATATCCCGCAGAGGAATGCCATTCCAAGTGATATGACATTTGCACACATGGAAAGAATCTGTTCACTCTGAGTAAGCTTGCTAACTAGAAATGCCAGCGAGAGTGCTACACAGGCATACACCAGCATATTGAGTATGAACATTCCGCCCCTTGCTGAGACTATATCATATTTTATAAGTATTCTGGAAAGTACTATAAATACTACAGACACTACACATCCAGTAAACATCATCCCCAGGACAAGTTCCCTGTTCAGCCTGAAAAATTTGTACGATGAGCACTCTATTCTCGCTCTAAGCCTTTTCCTGTTATATACCTGCAAAACAGGCGCTACCCCAATTATCATAACGCATATCATGACCCACCCCAGATAGTTGTAAAAATTATATAACATGGAATGTCCTGAGGTCTTTCCTTCAGCCATATCGACTTCAGCCTTCTGCTCAAGTGCCGTCCTCGCTCTCTTATCGGCATCGTTCACATCATCTCCGGCCCTCTTGTACAGAGACACCATATTCATGTAGCTGTCAAGCCTTGTCTCAAACAGCATGGACGCCTGACTTCCAGGGATAGTCGTTATCTCAAGCAGACCATCCGCAGTATCATTTGCCCATGCATCGCCAAAGCCATCTGGTATCCTGATCACACAATCCACCGCCCTGTTGTAGAGAGCATCCTGAATACCTCGTTCGTCCATATCAACGCCATCTACAAGCTGCTGCGTATCACTCAGGTAAGCCATCAATTTTCTGCTCATCTCACTGCCATCCTCATCACTCACCGCATATTTGATCGTTTTATCCTTATAATAGTTCTGTGGATCTGTGTTTCCCACATTGATGAACACAACCATGACTCCACACAGGATTCCCACATACATGATCATCTGCCCAATACATTTTCTCAAAACCTTGAAAAAAGATTTAAACACTTGCATATCTGTTCCTCCTTACCATGAGAATCCCAACTGCTATGAGCACCACAGCCTCAATAGTCATTATGACGATATTCTCAGTGAAAACCTGGTGGTCACTGTAAACATTCAGCGCATAGAATGAATCCGATATCAGAGCCGCGGGATTGAGTTTATTTATAATCGGCACGTGCTGCTGTATCTCATACTTTACTCCGTTTATACACAGATCAGAAAGGATGGACATCACCATGGATATTCCGATCACAATACCTATCTTGGTCCCCTCAGCAAGCTTTGATATAGCCCCAACTATGACTCCTATTGCCAGACCGATAAAGCAGCCCACAAACAGAGTAAGCAGGATCTCCCATACTCTGTCGCCAAAATCCACTCCTATGCAGGACATGTATATAAAGCTTATGACCTCGACCACAAAATGTATAATCAGCAGTGCAGCAAACTCTGCCAAAACAAAGGTCATTTTTCTCTGTGGGGACACATTTTTTCTCTTTCCCGTAGCGCTCACATTTGCCTGAAGATTGCCCATCATCTCTATAGATGAAAGTGATGCAAAAAGACAGCTCATGGCAAATATGGCATAGAAATAATTGTTATACACATTCTGGCTGCCCTCAGTGCTGGCCTTCTCTGTATAATATGATCTCTGTTCTGAGAGCTTTTCCACAAGGTTCGACATATCACCCTTAGGTTCTGTGCCATCCTTATATATATCCTTAAGTGCATGCTCGTACTGCTTGTACTCAGAAAGCACTGTCTCAAGTATGCTCGCATTGACAGAACTCTCCGCAACCGTGAGCTTCACATCATCCGTATATATGATGCCCTCGACCTCTTCATCAGCCAGTAACTTTTCCGCATCGCTTTCGCTCATCCTCGTAACCGACAGAAGGGCGTCATCGCCATCCGACAGCGCATCCAGCATATAATTAAGTCCATTTGCCGATTCATCCTCAGTGACCACCGCCACCTTGATATTCCTGAACATCTCATCCTGTTCATATATGTTGCCAAATGCCATGTACATGAATGTTGCAAGAAGCAGCGGGAATACCAGTGTCCAGAAGATCGACACCCTGCCTCGGACCATGATCTTTATGGTGTATAAAAAGTCCCGTATAAACATAATTCTCTCCTTTAATCCTGATTCATCTCAATTTTCCATATACAATACGATTTCAACGATCTCATATCTCTGCCCTGAATTTCGTTTAGTCTCTGAGCTCCTTGCCTGTGATCTCCAGAAATACATCGTTGAGCGTCGGGAGTTCCGTAACAACCCTGCCAAATGATATATCGTGCTCCTTGAAAAATTCCATGAGCCTCACCAGATTGTGTCTTCCGCCGGAATATCTAAGTGTAAGCATGCTTCCGTTATATTCGTTCTCATACACATGTGGCTGACTGCGAAGCTCCGACATCTGTTCGCCTGTAAGTCCAAACACTTCAACCTTTATGGTTTCTGTATTCTTGATCATCTTCTTAAGCTCATCCTTCGTTCCGACTGCAACAGATTTACCTTTGTCCATTATGACTATCCTGTCGCAGATCTGCTCTACCTCCTCCATATAATGAGAAGTGTACACGATGGTCGCGCCTTCCTCTTTCAGTCGTTTGATTCCCTCAAGTATTCTGTTGCGGCTCTGCGGATCAACTGCCACTGTCGGCTCATCGAAAAATATAAGCTTTGGCTTATGCGCTATTCCGCAGGCAATATTCAGTCTTCGCAGCAGTCCACCCGAGAGCTTCTTTGGAAGGAATTTCCTGTAATCCGCAATATCCACGAAATCCATTGTCTCCTCAACACATTTGCGTCTCTTCTCTTTGTCCTTTATATAGAGGCCGCAGAAGTAATCAATATTCTCATATACAGTCAGTTCATCGAACACCGCCACATCCTGCATTACAACTCCTATCTCTCTCTTGATATCGTAGCTGTCGGGCTTCATCTCTTTGCCAAATACCTTTATATCGCCCTTGTCAAATGTGAGCAGGGACAGTATACAATTTATAGTTGTCGTTTTGCCGGAGCCGTTTGGTCCAAGGAGTCCAAGTATCTCCCCCGCCTTCACCGTCAAACTGAAATGATCCAGCGCCAGTAGATCTTTATATCGCTTTACCAGATTGGTAACCTCTATTGCATTTTCTGAATTACTCATATATATCCTCCTGTTTTGATATCCTGTTTTTTGACCCTCATTATCTTATGAGTGTCGTTCATAACATGATAGTCTGCACGCATCAGCATGCTACATTCTTTATTACATGCTCTCATTATATACACCCTTGATCTGTTTTCACAGTGAACAACGTCATCTTCACAATGTGACATTTGTCATATTTCTTTTTCCCTCATATTTATTTATAATAATTATTACACTAGGCTGCGCACACTGCCTGGCACGGCTATTCAGACAGCACGATATATACTACAGCATTTTCTACATTATGGAGAATAATTATGAAACACCTCATCAACAAAGGACTCCTGCTGGTCTCAGCATTTGTCATGATATATGCGCATAATACTGCCACGGACACCTGGATTATCATCGCACTACTCCTGTCGCTCATTGCCGGTGCGGTCTATCCGGCACTTTCCGGGATCTCCGCAGTGAACAGAGCCACCACGAAGGGCGCCGAGAACCACAGCAGAATATATCCATACATATGCGAGGCACTGGTATGCGCGTATCTTGTATCCGCATTCTGGCTGCACCCAGTCTATATGTTCGTGTCCATAGTCAGCTACGACATGTACAGATACAGACAACGGCTGTCACCAGTCATACTTGTCCTGTTATCCATATACATGTGCGTCAACTATCCTCTGATGTCAGTTCTCCCACAGATATGCCTCATCGCATTCTCATTTGCTATGAGCGTGTACTGCTGCCGGATAAATCTGCTGAGGGCGGAGCTTCTTGCCATGAGGGACAATACTGCAGAACACGACATGCTGGTTGCACAGAACACACGCCAGTTGCTGGAAAATCAGGACAACATGGTGCTCACCGCCACCCTGTCAGAGCGAAACAGGATTGCCCGGGAGATTCATGACAATGTCGGTCATATGCTCACCAGATCCATACTTCAGACCGGTGCCATCAAAGTTATCAACAAAGACGAGCGTCTTGAGAAGCCCCTGGCACAGCTGCAATCTACGCTGGATACCGCAATGGACAGCATGAGAAAAAGTGTCCACGATCTACACGATGAATCCATAGACCTGCGCACTGCCCTAGATGATGTGATCAACAACGTCAGCGACATGGACATCTACATGGATTACGACATGTCAGATAAGCTTCCAAGAGAGATCAAATACTCATTCATCAACATAGTAAAGGAAGCCATTAACAATACGCTGAAGCACAGCAACGGCGACCATATGGATATCCGCGTGCGGGAACACCCGGCATTTTATCAACTGTATATAACAGACAATGGACAGAACATCCGCTCCGATCCATCCCCGGCACAAGGAAGCGCTTCTGGCGGTATGGGCTTAAATGGTATCCAGGAAAGAGTAAACAAACTTGGAGGCACAATGAAGATATCAACCGACGACGGATTTTCCATATTGATCAATATCATGAAAAGAGATTTTACAGACTGAATTCCAAACAGATATGCAAAATATCCTGATTATAAATAGGAGGAAACCGACAAATGAATGTAGTTATAATAGATGACGACCAACTGGTGGCACTGTCACTTCAGACCATACTCGAAGCCTGCGACGACATACAGGTATCCGCCACGGGAGGCAGTGGAGCTGATGCGATCAGACTGTACGAAGAATATCAACCGGATGTTCTACTCATGGACATCCGCATGGAGAACATAAATGGCCTTGAGGCTTCTGAGACTATCATGGCCTCTCACCCGGATGCCCGCATTCTTCTCCTGACAACATTTTCAGATGACGAATATATAATCAAAGCACTGAGTATCGGGGCAAAGGGATATATACTGAAGCAGAATTTTGAGAGCATCGCACCGGCAGTAAAAGCAGTACACAATGGACAGACTGTATTCGGGGATGAGATAGTTGGAAAACTCCCTGATCTTATTGGACATATGGACACTACCTCATCAGATGTCCAGCCATCGCCATTTGCCGGAATGGAATACGAACTCAGTTCCAAGGAAATGAATATTATCAGACTTGTTGCAGATGGTCTGAATAACAAAGAAATCGCATCAAGCCTGTATCTGAGCGAGGGTACAGTGAGAAACTATATCAGTTCCATCCTTGACAAGCTGCAGCTGAGAGACCGCACACAGCTGGCGTGCTTCTACTACAAAAAGCTAACCAATTGAGCAACAGTCAATACAACAATAAAAAAGCAAGCCGCACGCCATCCTTGAATGACATGCGGCTTGCTTTTTCTGTCTTACTGGGTCGTACCTGGGTGAGGGGTACTCATATACACTACTACTGAAGTGAGGCATCCACACTTACATATTCTGTTGAAATATATCCGATCGAGCCATCGTATAACTGAACTCCTATCCAGCTCTCATCCTGTGATACAACGTCGAACATCTCTCCACTGTTCACTGTAGCTATGATATCTGATTCTGATGACTGCTCTGTATGGACATACACACCATCATATATCACTGATGCTGTTACGCCCGGAAGCACCTCTGAAGGGGTCTCTTCTGTTGTCGCTTCCTCTGTTGTCACTGCCTCGGTAGACGCTGAAGTCACAGACTGTATACTACCTGATGCATTGCTGGCAACTCTGGCCGTATCGTTGGCCGATACTGAACTTCCTGCAGGCACCACTGCGTCGATGGCAAGCTGCACACTGCTGTCTGCCATCATCACTGCCTGACTCTTGTTGATAGTCACACTATCATTCGCATATAATTCATCCGCAAGCGGGTCAGCCTTCTCTCCAAAACTTATGACAGCAAATACACAAAGAGCCATTACAACCACAAGTGCTGTCATCAAAATGTTATGTCTTAAATATTTATAACTGAGAACATTCCTTCTCATGTGATCTACAAATCTTCCAAACTTACTGCGTGATCTAGTCATTAATTTTTCCTCTTTTACCCTTAATCCAAGCTATTTTCTATGTAGTATTTCGTAATCTAAATTTTACAAAGTTACCGCATTTGTTACATTTCTGTTAAATATAATACACTACACATGTGCATGTGTCAACTGATTCTGACAAAAAAATACCAATTTCTAGTGGTTTTACACAACTGTTTGTAACGACATGTTGTGTTTTGTAACATTTAACTTTTCTGCTGAAAAAAGCGCATTTTCGTGGTATCATATGACATCATACAGTCAACAAAAGGAGTACATTATGAGACTTGATAAATTTCTAGTTGAAATGGGGATTGGCAGCCGCAGTCAGGTAAAGCAGTATGTGAAAAAAGGCACTGTCACCGTCAATGGTGCCCCGGTTAAATCCTCAGATGTAAAGATAGATGAGAACAACGATACTATAAAATATAACGGCAGGATTCTGAATTATTCCAGATACAGATATTTCCTCCTGAACAAACCTGCGGGGTGTGTAAGCGCCACCAAAGATAACGTGCATCAGACCGTTATCGATCTGCTAAAAGGAGAAAATACAAAAGACCTGTCACCCGTGGGACGGCTGGATATAGACACAGAAGGACTTCTACTTCTGACAAATGACGGAGCACTGACCCACCATCTTCTGTCTCCTGCACACCACATTCCCAAGACATATTACGCAGAGATTGACGGATATGTAACAGATGATACCATAAACCTTTTCGCCACAGGTGTGGATATCGGAGATGAAAAACCTACACTGCCCGCAGATCTGCGCATATTATCTTCCGACAGCACCGCTGCCAGATCGGAGATCGAACTCATAATAACAGAGGGACGTTTTCACCAGGTCAAGCGAATGTTTGAGGCCGTTGGCATGAAAGTTACTTTTCTGCGAAGAATTGCAATGGGTGAGCTGAAGATAGACGAATCGCTTCCAACAGGTGCCTACAGAAGTCTCTCGGAAGAAGAGGTCAGTCTTCTCCGGTTCGATATGCCACAATAAAAATAGAGAACAGGAAATCCTGTTCTCTATTTTTATTTATGTTACTGACTTCTATTCTGTAATATATTTATCAAGGCCATCTGCTATTCCCTTGGCGATCTTGTTCTGATAATCGTCTGTTACAAGAAGTGCCTCCTCAGATGCTGTAGTCATATAGCCAACTTCCACTATGGTTACCGGAACTGTACTCCAGTTTATTCCGCTCATGGTATCCGTCTCCCATATTCCATCACTCTTAGCTCCTGTGGAAGCCAGAAGTCCTGATAAAACATCCGTGGCAAGACTCTTGC
Source organism: Coprococcus sp. RTP21281st1_F1_RTP21281_210402 (assembly GCF_040915325.1). Classification (NCBI taxonomy): domain Bacteria; kingdom Bacillati; phylum Bacillota; class Clostridia; order Lachnospirales; family Lachnospiraceae; genus Coprococcus; species Coprococcus sp. RTP21281st1_F1_RTP21281_210402. The sequence goes on along the minus strand of NZ_JBCPDQ010000005.1, from coordinate 179,863 downwards.
ACTGATCATAGATAGCTGAATTATATGGATTAGATGATGTCTGACATACTGTCATCACACCTGTCGCATTACCGTCTGTCGATCCATTTGTATGGATCTTTATAACTGCATCTGCCTTAAGGTTGTTCGCATATTCTGCTCTCGTCGCATTACTTATATCAACATCATTCGATGTTCTGATCATCTTAACTGTATAGCCTCTGGATGTGAGCTCTGCCTCAAGCTTCTGTGCGATCTGAAGATTCAGCTCATATTCCTTTATTCCTGTTGATACACCTGTGTTGCCAACGGTTGCCTTTACTTTTGTCTCTGTAGCAGCAGGGCCTATCGGCTCGGTCTCTTCATTTGCATTCTGCTGATGTCCGGCATCTATAACTATCATCTTGCCCTCACCAACATTGGATGTAGTTCCCTGTTCTGTGGATGCATCCGATGAATTCTCTGTTGTCGCCTCAGTCGATGCATCAGACTTATCTCCTCCGCCTACGACCTCAAGGAGCTCTGAGAATATATAGTATTCCCCACCATCTATAGATACCTTGCTCCACTCATCGTTATAACCGATTCTGTCCAGCTCAACATCATTTGCAACTTCCTGATATATCTCTCCATCAGTTGATGGGCTCGTTCTGACATTCACATAGTCAAGAGTCTTTACTTTGTCATTACATATTGTAAAGCCATCCTTGTCCTTCTCCGGCTGTGCCTCAGTGGTTGCTTCCGTAGTCGCCACCGTCACTGCCTCTGTGGTCGCCTCTGTCTCCGTCGGATTGGCTGTGGTAGCATCGTCACCTTTGCTTCCGCATCCGGCAAATGCCAGCATGGAGGCAAGTCCAAAGCAGAGCACTGCATATTTTAAATGTTTCTTCTTCATGAGTATCCTCCGTAAGTGATTATTGAAGTTAAAAATACATCATCTTATTGTAACACAATCGTAATAACTGCACAAGTACATTGCTCAAATACCTGATTTCACCATACTACATTTCAAATACTGCACCGCAAATCTTCTCAAGTTGTGCATAATCCTCCGCACTTCCAAGCTCCACCGCTGAATGCATAGCCAGTATCGGTATTCCCATGTCTACAGCTCTGACTGGCAGATAAGATGAAGCTATAGGACCTAAAGTCTGTCCTCCTGCCATACCCGACCTGTTCACCTGACGCTGTATCTTTATCTCCTGATTTCTTGAAAGAGCCATGATGACCGCAGATGCCTCACTGTCTGACACGTATCTCTGACTTGCACTTGATTTGAGTGCCACTCCGCGCCCCATGACAATCTGATTTGTCGGATCACTCTTCTCTGAATAATTCGGATGGGTTGCGTGCGCCACATCAAGTGACAGCATGAATGCATCTCTCATAAGGCGTCTTCCTGCTCCAGCCTCAATATCCAAGCCTTCCATGATACGCTTTATTATCTCCGACAGAAGCACCGAATCTGCTCCCTGCTTTGATCTGCTGCCTATCTCCTCATTGTCAAACAATGCTATAACATTTGTATTATTGCCATTTGTCTCTCTGCACATGGTGTCAACAAGCGCTGACACGGAAGTTACATTGTCAAGTCTCGGAGAAGCTATCATATCCTTATCTGCCCCAACTATCTCCATTCCATCCATGTTATACAGGTATAGATCATAATCAAGAATATCGTTCTTCAAAAGCCCAAGGTCATCTGCCACATACTGTAATATATCTTTGTCCTTCACAGTCTGACCATCCAGACCATATACAGGTATGAGCTCCTTCTGCACATTCATTTTCTCCCCGGGTGCATCCTTTCTCAGATGCGGTGCAAGGCTTGGCACTATGCACATGGCACGCTCTGAATCATACAGATACGTCTTCGGCCTGAACGGATCCGTGGTCTGCGCCATGACCTTGCCCGCGATTCCAAGCGGTCTGTCAAACCATGTCTCCTTGATAAGTCCGCCGTACGGCTCTACATTCAGTGTCTGGTAGCCGCTTCTGTTCATATCCGGCTGAGTCTTTATCTTGAGCATAGGAAAATCTGTATGTGCAAGGCCGATATTCAGCCTGCCATACTCAGGCATCTCCCCTGCGGCAAACGCCACCATCATAGATGAGTATGGCTTCACATAATATCTTCCTCCGGCCGTGAGCTCCCAGCGTTCTCCCATATCAAGCTCCATGTAACCGTGATCCTGCAGCATGGCTTCACATTCCTTCACTACATGAAACTGTGTGACACCGGCGTCAAGTAGTCTGCAAAGTGTATCTATCATAATAAATTATCCTCCTTATAATGGTCGGTCGACAAACGCACACATCAGTATACTTTCTTATGTGCATCGTCTGCGTTCTCCACAAAGATTTTAGTACAAATCTTCAGCTTATACAATTCCCTTACTTCTTATTTTAGCTTAATATCCACATCTGATATTCAAGTTTTTTTATCGCAATGTGAATCTTCTCTTGCCCTGTCCTTCAAAAGGCTGTATAATCGCCAATAGATACTTTAACGCTTTTATGCGTCAAACTGTTAAAGGAGAACGTAAAATGAATGATTTTTCAATAGGATTTATCGGTCTGGGACTTATCGGAGGATCTATTGCCAAATCCATCCACCGCATTTTCCCTGATTACAGAATAGTCGGCTTTGACAATAATCTATCTACACTCAAGGAAGCTGTCTCCGATGGGACACTGACTGAATATACAGATGATATCCATACCATAGCAGAATGCAACTATATCTTTCTGTGCGCACCGGTCCACTATAATATAGAATACCTGCGCCAGCTCAAGCCATTTCTTACAGACAGCACCATACTGACTGATGTCGGAAGCGTAAAGCTCGACATATACGAAGCAGTCCAGGAGCTTGGGCTTGCCAGGTATTTTGTCGGCGGACACCCTATGGTCGGCTCTGAGAGATCTGGCTACGAGGCGGCCACCGACAGGCTCATAGAGAATGCCTATTACTTCATCACACCTGCAGACGGAGTTCTGCCGGGCAAGACTGAGGAGTTCTCCACATTTATCGGAGATCTTGGAGCGATACCGATCACATACTCACCTGTTGAGCACGACCGTATAACCTCTTACATAAGTCATGTGCCCCACGTCATAGCCGCCTCACTGGTCAACCTTGTCGCAGCGGCAGACAGCCCGGACAATATTTTCAAATCACTGGCAGCCGGAGGCTTCAAAGATATAACCAGAATCGCATCCTCCAATCCAGTGGTATGGGAGCACATTCTTCTGGCAAATCCTGACAATATCGTACACGGGCTTCAGGAATATGTTGAGCTTATAGACAAAATGATTTATCATATTAAACAGCGCGATGCGGCTGGGATAAATGCTTTTTTTGCATCCGCCAGAGATTACAGGGATTCCATCCCTAACAACAGCAGCGGTGTCATAAGAATGCACCATGAACTGTTCGTAGATATCCCTGACGAGGCTGGTGCGCTGGCAAAGGTGGCAGCTTTTATCGCAGAGGCAAAGATAAGCCTCAAGAACATCGGAGTCTCCCACAACCGGGAGGATGAGGAAGGGGTTCTCAGACTCTCATTCTACGATGCTGATTCAAGACGGAATGCGCAGGATGTGCTGAAGGCCGCAGGCTATAAGATTTATAACCGATAGGTAAAACATATTACACTAGAATAAAGGAATACTGAGAATTTATGAAGATCAACAGAGTAAAATCACTTAACGGAGAGATAACAATACCGGGGGACAAATCCATCTCCCACCGCTCCATCATGTTCGGCTCAATCGCAGATGGAATAACCGAGGTACACGGATTTTTAAATGGAGCAGACTGTATATCATCCATGAACTGTTTCAGGCAGATGGGTATAGATATTGATTACGACGGCTGTGTCGTTACTGTACACGGCAAAGGACTGCATGGACTGTCAAAGCCTGAAGGCACACTCGATGTCGGCAACAGCGGAACAACCACCAGACTTATATCAGGTATACTTGCCGCTCAGCCATTTGCAAGCAGGCTTATAGGTGATGCTTCTATATGTAAGCGCCCTATGAAGAGAATCATGACGCCTCTCTCCATGATGGGTGCCGACATCACATCCGAACTCGGAAATGACTGTGCACCGCTCCTTATAAACGGAAAGGAACTCCATGGAATACACTACAACTCACCTGTCGCGTCAGCACAGGTAAAGTCATGTGTACTCCTTGCCGGACTCTATGCAGACGGCGAGACAAGTGTCACCGAGCCATATGTGTCAAGAAACCACACTGAACTCATGCTTGAGTCATTTGGCGGCAATATAAAAACAGAGGGAACTACGGCTACCGTAAAGCCTGTGGATAAGCTTGTTGGACAGAAGATACTTGTACCTGGAGATATATCATCAGCTGCTTACTTCCTTGTTGCAGGACTTATCACTCCGAACTCATGCATCACCATCAAGAATGTTGGAATCAACCCGACCAGAGACGGAATACTTGAAGTAATCAAGGCAATGGGCGGCGATATGGAATACTCCAATGTAGTGAGCGGATGCGGTGAGCCAACCGCTGACATAACAGTCAGGACATCAAGTCTCAAGGGCTGTGTCATTGAGGGTTCCATCATACCAAAGCTCATTGACGAGATCCCTGCCATCGCAGTTCTCGCATGCTTTGCAGACGGTGAGACCATCATCAGGGATGCCCAGGAGCTCAAGGTCAAGGAATCAAACAGAATAGATGTCATGGTAAACGCTCTCTCATCCATGGGCGCAGACATAACTGCAACCGATGACGGAATGATCATACGCGGTGGAAAGCCTCTTCACGGTGCAGTGATTGACAGTCACTTGGACCACAGAATCGCCATGAGCTTTGCCATCGCAGGACTTAACGCTGATGGCGATACAGAGATCACCGGAGCCGAGTGCGTGAACATCTCATATCCGGGATTTTATGATGATCTGGGTGGGCTGGAACGTTAAATTTTTCATCAATAGTAAAGGCGTCACTGCTGTTTATGATGCTTCGCATCCTACGATAACAGTGACGCCTTTATTTCACCCAGTGCTCTTGACTTTTACCAGAACCATTTGGACCAGCAAATACAAGAACCATCGGTTTTCTATTTTGCATATTTTATATCTCCATTTGCATATTCAATATATGCTTTTTTATTCTCTTTATCATATCCCGCTATTGGTTTTTTACATACTCTGGCTTTATTTATTGCAGCTTTAACCGCCTCAACAGCTCTGGCATCCATCTCCCGATCAGACAACGTTAACGTTTTACTTTCTTCTTCTCTTGATACTACATTTATTATCTTCCCACTTTTCGTGTTCACTGTTGTCATACAATCACCGCCTTTATACTTTTTATTATATATATAATTCATGATTTAAATAGTCTTATTTTATAATTCATTTTACCACAGTTCATGGACTATTCACAACAGCTTACTCCGTTGCCCTCTCAAACTCATCAGTTCCAGTATCTTCCCAGTTTGTCTTTCCACTGCTTATCACTTCTCCACTGGAAAATACATATGCATAGATATCTTCTATTTCGGCGCTGCCATAATCATATGTTCCATCACCGCCTTTTTCAGTACGATACCTTACATACAGACCGCACTTCTCATTTTCTGACTTGCCATCATATACAATGTATTCCACTGTAGTATCACTTTCAGACAATATACATCTTGATGATGACTCCGAGGCGCCGTAATATACTTCGAATTTTCCAGCTGTGGCATCTGAATATTTCTCAAAGATCGCCTGATACCCGACTGTAATTTCCTTATTTTCTGGCTGATCATTTACATCAGGATCAACAGAGGAATCAGTGGAGCTCTCTGCATTCTCCCTGCTGTCACCCGAAGCTTTTTCCGTTATCGCAGAGTCTTGTTCGCTGTCTTTTTCTATATCCGTATCTTCTCTTCTATATCTGGTCGTGAGACGTCTACTGCTGGTCTGCCCATTAAAACGCATGGTCACAAGCTCGTCACGCTGTTCAGAGCCAGACACTACCACCTCCACACGATCAATATACCATGTCGTCTTTAGATCGCTTTCGTCAAATCTTGCACCATCATTTGCCACTTCAAATGACCTATATGCAACCGTCTTCTCTTTGCCCTTCAGCACCAGTCTTCCATGGGCAGCTCCAAATGGAAAATCCGGGTCGCCAACAGAATAGATCACAAGCTCATAATCACCATCTGGAGACGTTAACACACTTATCTGCTCAGCTTCGTAACGCGTCTTATATCTAACATAACCTAATGGCAGCAACACCACCATTACCAATATGCCTACTATAATCACAACATACTTTGATATCTTGTTCATGACTATTTCCTGCCTGTCTCCTCATACATTCCCATCTTTTTCATGTTATCCACTATATCTATGTAGTTTCCATCTATCGCATTTATATATACCCTCTGCAAGGGCATATCGCATCGGTAGTCTTCATTATATTCATTCTGAGAAAATATCCATGTCGGAACAAAATACTTATTTCCCGACTCATCAGCACATGGTACATAGGCAAGTTCCACATCATTAAATTCCACCGTTCCATAATTTGTCGGGTGATCCTTATAATATTTGGCTATACTCTCGCCCGCAGCTTTAATCATCTCATCCCAGCTTAAAAGCTTGACCTCCTCTTTATCAAACGTATCCTCATCGGCATATACATACACTGTAGATGAGACAACCCCAAACTTATCAACACTTATTACCGCCTTGTCAACTCCACCTTTATAGGTAAGGTTATCGGTATCAATACTATCCACGGTATCGATATCTGTTGAGTATACCACGTCTATGCCATCTATCTTCCGTCCGAACTGAAATCTGTATCCATCCGGCTTTTTACAGATATCTTCACCATATGAACCTCCAGTCCAGGCTCTTACCGCCTCCTCTGTCTCTGTACATGCAAAGCCGCTTATCCCCAGATTGTCTAGTAACTTCATTGCAGAACCGAGTCCTTCATCTTCTGTGATCGGATTCTTCTCGTCCCCATCATATGTGTCTTCACCGACAACATTGATCTCATACGTACTTTCAGTTCCAGGAACCTCTGATACAAGAGCCTTATCCTCACCCTCTGGTGTCATATCGTATGTAAAATAGCTATTGTTGTATCCATCTCCATCTTCAGCATCAGATGCAGCCATAAATATTCTCTGTATCCCATCTTTTTCCGCAACATAATGCTCGTTAAGCTTATATTCTGTAGCTAATGGCAGCTCGTCAGACATATTCTTCCTTTCTTCTTCGTATTTTACCAGTTCCACCTCCAAAAGTTCGGCATAACCAGGATCACCATTCGCCAAGGCTTTCTCTATTTCTGACTTATACATTTCTATCGTGTTGTCCAGTATCTCCTTTGAATCAGCAGCGTCAGCACTTTGCCACCTTACCTCTGATGTCTCGTCAAAAAGCTTTGATATTATAGTTTTAAGCTCATCGCCTGAACATGGCGCATTTACCGCATCAAATCCGACCTTATATACTTTGCCAGCGTCAGGGATCTCTATATCATCATCCTTCAAGGTTATGGATGAGAGTTTCGATTCTCCTGTGTCAAAAGTTACGTCACAGCTATCCGGAACATCAAGCTGACCACTAATTCCACCGGCATCAGCTGCATCATCACTGCCACCATTCATTCCATAATCAACTTTTTTATTTCCACACGCAGCAAGACTTAATGCCATAACAGAAATAAGTGCTGCACACATTATTTTTTTCTTGTCCATAGTACACCTCCGTTTTATTTTACATAAACATCAAACTGTTTTACATAGTAGCATTTGACAGATATATGACCGTATGGAATCTTTGATCATCCTCTGAATAATATGCATCAACACTGCCACCATACTTTTCTGCGACCTTTTTCATACTCTTTATTCCAAATCCATGGAATTTTTGATCCGGCTTACCGGACTTTTGTGAATCATATCTGTGCGTACAATCATTTGTCATTGCTATGATCGTTCCACCATCGTTCCCCTGTGAATTCATTCTAAGTTCCACACTGGCACTGCCTATTTCACTCATTGCCTCACTGGCATTGTCCAGCATATTACACAGAAGGACAGTTAAGTCATCTACCTGCATGTAATCCATACGTGCCCTTCTCACATCAAAATCATAATGAATCCCCGCATCAATGAACCTGCTGGCATATCTATTAAGAATAACATTTACCATATGATCATCCGAAAACCTTATAGTCTCTTTCAACTCGCTGGATTCATATATCCTTTCAGTATATTCAACTGCCTTATCGTAATCATGATGTTCGAGCAAATCATGTATCCCGCTGATATGCTTTTTTATGTCATGTATCATTATTTTCTGCTCTTCGTCCTGACTGATAATTTTTTTATAATACTCAACGTCATATTTTTCTCTCTGGATCTGCAATGTCTTATCCAGATTCTCCTTGTAGGCACTCTGCAGATATCCGTAGATCACAAATGAAATAATAATTATCACCAGACAGATTATTGAACAATACAACACTATGGATTCCTGCATTTTGCTGATGTCAGAAAAGTAACACATGTAATTGAGCAGACACACAACAACTATCACACACACTGGTATGACAAGAATTACCCACCCCTGTGCTCCCATATGTACATCCACCCTGTGTCTCATCCCGTATCGGCTGATTGCAAACATCACAAGGAAATACACAAACTTACTTAACATTGCAAAAAATAATACCGTCAAAACACCACCAGATGGATCCCATGCTTTTTGACTGATTCCAGAAAATACCGCCACAACCACCATCTCTGACAATGTCATAATTACTGACATTGCCACACTGTGAAAAACTGAGCTTAAAGTTTTTTGTCCATATACAAATTTTATTATTATCCAGTTGAATACTGGAAATGAAATAAAATTAAATATCAATATATTTAGTTCAAACAAACCAAATAAAACAACATAACACGCCAACACCAAAACAAATCTCTTTATCACCGTATATCTTGGTTTTACAAACATCCACTCGAAGTATTGAAATGCTATCAACGCTTCTATCAGAAAAACGATTCCATAAATCATAGCCATTGTCATGTCCTTGCCCCCTCCAAATACATCATAAATGCATGCTTAAAATTTTGATAATTGCGTTTCGTTAGATAGGCTGTTACCCCAGTATCCAGATACACCAATGAATGATCAAACCTTACTACATGTTCCATATTCACAATAAAACTTCTGTGTGTTCTAAAAAATCCCCTTGTATCCAATGTCTTCTCCCAGTAATCCATCTTTCTCACAGAGATGTATTTTCCCTCACTGGTGTTCACAAATAGCGTATGTCCCTGTGCCTTCAGGTAAATAATCTCCGGAGCTCTGAGGATTATATTTTCATTCTTTGTCTCAATCAATATCTTAGTATTTGATGTTGTGTATATCTTAAGTCCATCCTGTATATTTCGGTATATACGGGATTTGTCAAGCGGCTTTGAAATATACCTGAACACCCTCAAGCTCATAGCAGCATCAAGATAGCTGTCGTATGCCGTTATTATATATATCAGACACTCCTCATTCTGCGCCAATAGCCGTCTGCCTATATTTATCCCATTCATTCCCGGAATTACTATATCCAAGAATACAAAATCATATTTCACTTCGCTTTTTATCAGATCCTCGCCATTGTCAAACTCATATATGTTGGGTTCTTCCAAATGATTGGAAACAAAATATTCCTTTATCCATTCACTCAGCTGTTCAGTTACAAATATATCATCATCGCATACCGCTATATTAAGCTTACTTCTTTGGTCCATATACTCACCCCATTATGTAAAACATTTGAATATTATACACTTTGTTATATTACCTCTTCAATGCTGAATGCACGAAACGACATGATTGTGCCGATTTTGGACAAAAAAGGCTTTCCGGTTACAAATAACCCGAAAAGCCTTTTTGTAAACATATTCAATTACAGATTCCAAGGATGATCCAGAGCTCTGCTATCATACATCCGACTAAACATAAAAGGGATAATTTCTAAATGCTTTCTAAACGATCTTATTAATCAAAAATGTGACATACTCTTCTGCATCTCCACATTCAAAAAAATACTGTGAAATATCTCCTAATTCTACTGAGGTAACTGGAAATATCGACACATTATCCAAAATACTTTCAAATTCTTCTGTTGTCAAATAACTCATTTATTTTCAATCCGCTTTCTTGCCTTAAGCATCTTTTTCTTCTTATCAATGGATTCTGATGAAGGAGTTCTTAATACCTGTTTAAAAATTAATTATTATTCTGCGAACAATTGGCCGCATCAATGGCGATCACCAGCATAAGTGCCATGATCTCATCACCCGGATCTGAGATATCAAGTGTGTATGTATCTCCCCAGCTGAGAAGCTGCTTTGCTATATTTGCCACCAGCCTGCTTCCAGCTGTGACACTGTAATTCCACGAAAGGAAATCTCCATCACACTGCCATCCTCCATACTCAATACTGTACGATGGCTTGAAGAATGTAAATTCCTTCCTGATACTTCCACACGGTCTGCCACCCACACTGATGTCAAATGTAGGCAGGAACGCGAATAATCTCTGACTGATAAGACCTATCTCATTTCCCGCAATGTCATATACGTGAACCTGATGCGTCAGCCGAAACGCCTCCGACTTCACAAAATACTTTTTGTTTCCCCATTCATCATATATATCGTAGGTATCTGTCCAGGCAAATACCCGTTGTTTTATCATAAGTCTCATAAAATCCACTCCTTATATCATATGTCATCGTGCATAAGCGCGATGACACGCACACGCCTACTCAACTTGCGCTCATTATATGACATATCCCGGCACCACCAGCTTCACCACGTAAGACACCACAAATATCCCAAGCCACACATACACATACCACAACCGGAATCTCACAAGCGGTGTCCTGCCATTCGTGGCAAGCCTGATCGTATTGCCCACCAAATATATGATGCAGATGCACGCCAGATACACAGTCGCCACATGGTAATACATAGCCGTCAGAATATGTCCGTGGAGCATGGCAAGTACAGCCCTTGTCGTACCGCATGCGGGACATATCACCCCTGTAAACCGGCGTATCTGACACCCCTCAAGCCAGCTTGTATCCGGAAGTACACGAAGGAGCAGTATATATACCGCCGTGCCGATAAGCAGTGTTATGAGCACTGCTATCCCCGCAATATATAACTGCCCCTCTGTATGTCCTAGAAGTTCAAATAATCTATATATTTTTCCGCTATATCTTTCTGCGTTTTTATGTTCCATAGAATATCCTTTGTCTCTATTGAGTGATTGCCACCCTCATATCTGTAGAGTGGTATATGTCTTTCCTCGCAAAGTTTGGTTATCTCACCCGTATTCACTAGTGGATCCGCCGTTCCGTGAAAAGCTATGCCATTTGAATTGGCATATTGCATGGTAATCTCAAGTGGTGTGAAATATATATTTCTTACTTTAAGTCCTTTCTCCGCCACATATCTTGCAGATATAGCCGTACCTATACTCTTTGATAGAAATACTATATCCTCAGCATCCGAGAAATCCACATTCTTCAGACAATCTACCGCTTTATTCCAGCCATCATCAAATACCTTCTGTATCTCCTCCGGGAGATGTCCCGAAAGCTTGCCATATGTCACATCAACAATATCATATCCATGTGCCATCATATATTTTTTACTGTAGTAAAGTAACGGTTTATCAGTGTGATATCCGATTCCCGGGAATACCACGCATATCTTCTTTCCCATATATCTGTCTCCTCTCCGGATATAAGTCCCATCCAGAGTACATAAATTATCAGCACCCCTATTACATCATGCCTTTATTCTAATCGTCCTGATTCTTCTGCTATTTTATCAGCATAGCATCGCCAAATGAGAAGAATCTGTACTTCTCCTCAACCGCCACCTTGTACGCCTCAAGTATATGCTCTCTGTCGTACAGCGCAGAAACAAGCATAAGAAGCGTTGACTCAGGCAGATGGAAATTCGTGATGAGTGCGTCAATAACCTTGAACTTGTATCCCGGATAAATGAAAATATCCGTCCATTTGCTGCCTGCATGAACTGTTCCATCGTCGTCCGACATGGACTCAAGAGTTCTGGTACTTGTCGTTCCTACGGACACAACTCTTCCGCCTGCAGCCTTTGTCTCGTTGATCATATCAGCTGCATCCTGCTCTATGATACAGAACTCAGAATGCATGTGGTGATCTAGTATGTTCTCTTCCTTCACTGGTCTGAACGTTCCAAGTCCGACGTGAAGTGTCACATGCGCTATCTTGATTCCCTTCGCTTTGATCTGGTCAAGCAGCTCTGTTGTAAAGTGAAGTCCTGCAGTCGGTGCTGCCGCAGAACCGTCATGCTCTGCATAAACTGTCTGATATCTGTTCTTGTCCTCAAGCTTATGTGTGATATATGGAGGGAGTGGCATCTGTCCCAGCTCGTCAAGGATCTCCTCGAATATTCCATCGAACTCAAATCTGATGAGTCTGTTGCCCTCCTCAACTATATCGACGACCTCACCAACAAGTTTGCCCTTTATAAGTCCTGTCTCAGGGTCAGGTTCATTTGACTCTGAACCAAATACTATACGAGCACCCACCTTACACTTTTTGCCCGGTTTTACCAGAGTCTCCCATGTACAGTCGTCCTTTCTCTTCAGAAGAAGAACCTCTATGGATGCTCCCGTATCCTCCTTGACGCCCATAAGTCTCGCCGGAAGAACCCTTGTATCGTTGATGACCAGACAGTCTCCCGGATTCAGGTAGTCTATCACATCATAAAAGTGCTTGTGCTCTATCGTATTATCTTTTCTGTCCAGGACCATGAGACGTGACTCACTTCTCTTGAGGAGTGGGTCCTGTGCTATAAGTTCCTGTGGCAGATCATAGTAAAAGTCTGTTAATTTCATCATATCGTAATTCCTCGCATCTTCTAATCTATCATGTTCTGAGAAACACAAAACGTGTTTTCAAATTTATACAGCCGCTTTGCTTCTTGTGTGATCATATTCTCTGATACCTTGTCCGCACAAAAATAACTGTCTGGCATCAGATACAATATATCCGTTGCCAAACAGTTACATATTATACTACTATCACAAATATTTCAAGGACAGCAAACAACGCTTTCCATCTCTATTTTTTTCTGTAAAATAAAATTACCAGCCCCACTCCATTCAATACAATGCCTACAACCAACGCTCCAATTCCAATCCCTCTCCACATACATGCGTTCATCAGATATATTCCACCTATCATAAACATCACACCTATCATGATAGGTATAAATCCTGCCACCCTGAGCTTCGGCGTGTTCTCATCAGGCTTTCTCGTTGCAAGAAAACACGCAAGGGCAATCCCCATGAATACCCACGGAAGCGCCGCCGCAAGAAAATCCAACACCGCATTTCCCGTCATGATACTTGCAAATATGACAACGACAGCCACTATGATAGCCACTATGCCCACAGCGATAAGCCTACTGTTGGACCTTACGATATTTGTGTCCTTCTCTATCTTTTTCATCATATCCTGATCTCCTTTCAACAGTTCATCCAGACTGATATGATAGAGATCACTCATTTTGATCACGCTGGCAATATCTGGCATGGTCTTTCCCGTTTCCCTTAATTAAAGATATTATTGGGTAAAAAAGAAAGGTCAGTCAATTTTGCCGATGAAGCGGTAGTAGATTTCTACTTCCTGCTCACGGCTTCCGTCCTCGCCCTTGACAGCTTCGTGGACGGTTATTTTTTCAATTAGAGTGTTCAGAAGTTCTGCGGTCAGCTCCACAGGGTTGACATACTGTTTCATTAGGTCAATCCACTTTTCAGCATCCGCTGCGGTCTGTACGGCGGCTTCCATCGTTTCGTGAAGCTGTCTTATTTTTGTTTCAAGCTCCTTTTGCTCGTTCTGGTACTTCTCGGACAGCATATTGAAGTTATACTCGGTTATGCGTCCGGCAGACCAGTCCTCATACATTTTAGCAAACAGCCCGTCAACCTCGGCTTTACGCTTCTCTGCCTTTTTCAGCTCCGCAGCCTGCTTTTTCTTCGCAGAGTTTCTTTCCCTGTCGCTGGCATTGAGCAGGCGTTTCAGCAGCTTGTCCTCGTCTTTCTGTGCCAGCATAGACCAGTATTGCAGTCTTACAAGCACATAGGCATACAGTACATCATAGCGGATATAGTGCATGGAACACTGGCGTAATCCCTGTCCGTTCTTGCTGCAATGGTAGTACCCGTATGGGTTCTTATTCTGCTTGTTTTCCCCATAGGCTAAAGACCATCCGCAGACAGTCTGTGTGTCAGTGCTTCTATAAAACCCGATGAAAAGGGAAAACCGCAGAGCGGATTTCTCTTTGCGGCGGGTACACAGGGGATAGCCGCTTTAGCGGCGCAAGGGGGTGTAGCCACCTTGTCGGAGCGAAGCGAACGCAGACCTCGGACTGCTGATTTTATCAGCGGCAGAGGTAAGCTCCGCAGGACGCACGATACATGGTCTTTAGACTATGTATAGAAGTGCGCCCTTAGTTCCTAAGGGATTTTGCCGTTTCCGGCAGTCTTGTCCTTTTTCTTGGAACGCTTGGAAAGATACTTCAGGCAGTCAACCACAACCGCCCGGAAGCTCTGTTTACATTCGTGCTGGCATTTCCGGCACAGTTCGTTGTAAGTGATACGGCTGCGGTCATTTAAGAAGAAAGACCATTCCAACCGCCGCTTGTTGCTCATTCTTGCCATAACCGGCTCCTTTCTCCGTTTCTATCTGATGTACGCAGATAGGCTGTTTTGGTGTAGCGTTTCGGTATCATTTTTAAGGTTTTTTCCCTCTGTATGCCCCTTTGGAAAGTGCGGCAGTATTGCAGTCAGGGGATAATACCTCACGCTTATTTGTCGCTTCTCAGTACGGTTTCGGAGCCTTTTGCCATCCATTCAAAGAAAGCAATTTTGCTGACATTGATAAGCCTGCCCCTGCGGAACGCCGGAAAGCTGGGTGTGTGTACCAGCTCATAGGCGCTCGCTCTTGAAATTCCCATAATCCGCTGAATGTCCGCCACATCCAGAACCAGCGGTAAATCCTCGTAGCTGTTCAATCTCTTTTTATCGTTCATTCTGTTCCTCCCATAAATCAAATAGGTTAAAATGCTTCCTGTTGCCGTTCTCCCCCAAAGCCGTTTTCCTGCCCCATTCCTGCGGTGTTTCCCTGCATTGGTGCGCCGGATGCGTCACTTCTCCTGCCGGTCATATCCCTTTTGGACGGTCATTCACTTGTCAAGGTACTGTGTGGTACGAAATTACCAACTGCAATCATCATAGCGGACTATCCTTGACAAAACAATGCTTCTGCGATACCATGAGTGTAATTGATATAACTAAATTATATAATTACCATAAACAAAGGCAGGGGATAGGGATGGAGAATCAGTTTATACGGCATGAGCCATGTTTTGAGAGGATTTTGTTTGTCCTGACGCTGGACAGGAAGAAAATGAAAGAGCGGATTTTGATTGGGGAAGAACAGCAGATCCGCTTCCGGCTGAACGGGAGCCAAAACGCAGAGGTGCTTTGTGATATGACACGCCCGCTGGGAACTTTTTTGATAAACTTTGAGCGTGACACGGACAGAGACTGGAACTTATACGGGCTTTCTCCGCTGCGGCAAGCCCTCCACTCCAACCGATGGAAACAGCCGGAGCTGGAGCAGGCGGCAAGCGAATTTCTCTGGGGAAAATATCTTAGCAATGACCCTCTGGAAATGTATGTGGCGTTCCGTATCTGGAACAGCTATCTGCTTGCCAGAGAACCCCGTGACCGTAACGCTGCCTGTGACCGCTTCATGGATAAAATGAGCAGCCTGACCGGGGTATTCCATAACGAAGCCATGAGCTTTGACAGGGAGACAGGAAAACCGAAACATTTTCAAGCTGGCAGCCTTTATTTCAAAGGCGCACCGTCAGAAGATACCCGGCTTGACCTCTGGTTCCCGGACAACCGGCGCACAGAAGAATGTGTGTCTGCCTATGCGTCCCTCTACCCGTTGATTACCTATTATCTGAACAGGCTGAATGACTGGGGGCTTTGCTTCCGGCGGTGCAAGGTCTGTGGAAAATATTTTCTGGCAAAGAGCCAGCGGTATGAGCTGTGCAGCGACAAGTGCCGAAAAGCACAGGCGCTTCAAAACAAGCGTGAATTTGACGAGAGGGCAAGAGAAAATAACTATGACCTGCTTTATAAAAATGAATGCCAGAACTGGCGCAACAAAATAAACCGGGTAAAAAATACCGCAGGCTTTCCGGCTGACCGTCTGGAAAAAATACAGGCTGCCTTTTCCGACTTTAAGAAAGAAGCCTTACAGAGAAAAAAGGCTGTAAAAACAGGAACGGCCAGCCCGAAAGAATTTACGGACTGGCTGTATCAGCAGAGTAATGTAATTGTGGAACTGACTGAATACTAAATTTTTTTCTCGTTGTTAGGTTTCTGTGACATTTTGCTGATACTATAAAAAGAAAAAGGATGTGATACTATGCGAATACTGGTTGTTGAAGATGACCAGCTTTTGAATAAGACATTAAGCTATAATCTGTCGGCTGTCGGATATTCCGTGGATGGGGCTATGTCAAAGGCTGTTGCCATAAGATTTCTTGAAAAACAGGATTATGATTTAATCGTTTTGGATGTCAATCTGCCAGATGGGAACGGGTTTGATATATGCCGTGAGGTAAAAGAACGCCGTCCTGATACCGTCGTGATTTTTCTAACCGCAAATGATATGGAAAGCGATATGCTGAAAGGATTTGAACTGGGCGCAGATGATTATGTAACAAAGCCCTTTCCTATCAGCGTGTTCCAAAAGAAAGTATCTGCTTTACTGAACCGCATTTCAGCACAATCCGGCGGCGATTTCTACGATGACGGGAATTTGTATATCAATTTTTCCGAATTGTCAGCGTGTCTCGCAGGACAGCCGATTACCCTTACGTCGTTGGAATATCGTTTATTAAAAGTGCTAACAAGAAACTCACAAACTGTCCTAACACGTCAGGTATTGCTTGAAAAGCTGTGGGATGCAGATGAAAATTATGTGGATGAACACGCACTTACCACAACGATCAGCCGCATCCGCAGTAAAATTGAAACGAACCGGCATTCCTACATCAAAACCGTTTATGGTATGGGCTATATGTGGATTGGAGGAGCGCAAAAATGATTTCAAAAAAACTCTCCTTAAATAAAGTCTGCATAATACTGGCAACTACCATTTTACTTTTATCCGTGGTCATGTTTTCAGTTCTATATATCCTGACAAAAGAAATGTCTGTGGTATTTTGTAGCATGGCGTTTTGTCTGCTTTTTCTACTTTGTGTTACTGCTTTTGTGATACTGATACGGCGAAAGCTGACTTTGTTTTCTGAAATGCTTTGCTGCACCTTAGACGAAATGATGAATGGAAAAATAGATATATCACAGGTTGCCGAAGAAGAAAACCTGTTTTATAAAATCAATCATCGGCTGGTGCGCCTTTATGAGGTTATGCAGGAAAGCAAAAACAGCGTTGCCAGTGAACGAGCTGACTTACAGGAATTGATTTCCGATATTTCTCATCAGGTAAAGACACCAATATCAAACTTAAAAATGATAAATGCCACCTTATTAGAACAAGAAGTGCCACAGGATAAACAGCGGGAATTTCTACTTGCCAGTGGCACACAGCTTGATAAACTGGATTTCTTAATGCAGGCTATGATAAAAACTTCCCGACTTGAAACTGGCGTTATCTCACTTGAAAAGAAACAGCAGCCCATCTATGATACTCTTGCTATGGCGCTGGGCAGTATTTTTATGAGCGCTGAAAGAAAGCACATACAAGTTGAAGTAAACTGCCCGGAAACATTGGTTGTTTCCCATGACCGCAAATGGACAGCAGAAGCCTTATTTAACATATTGGATAATGCAGTTAAGTACACGCCGGAGTACGGTTCTATCCGTGTTTGCGTTGAAAGCTGGGAAATGCACCTGAAAGTCAGCATTACCGATACCGGCAAAGGTATTCCCGAAAACCAGCAGGGAGCAATTTTTAGGCGCTTTTATCGGGAAGAAGATGTCCACGATATAGAGGGAATCGGCATTGGGCTGTATCTCGCAAGGGAAATTATTAGCTTGCAGAACGGTTATATACAAGTCACTTCCCAAGTAGGAACAGGCTCAACATTCTCCGTTTTTCTTCCACATGAATAACCTGTTTTTTGAAATATCACAGGATTGTGACATTTCAGGGCGATTTATTATGTCGGCTGTGACATTTCTGTGAGGTTTGGTCGTTATAATGGATTTATCAAAAAGAAAGGATGGTGTTCTTTATGAGCATTTTGCAAACGACTGAACTAAAAAAATATTATGGCGCAAAACCGAACATTACCAGAGCCTTGGATGGTGTGACCCTCTCCATTGAAAAGGGCGAATTTGTTGCCATCGTAGGAACCTCCGGCAGCGGTAAATCTACACTGCTGAATATGATTGGTGGATTGGATGTGCCGACCTCTGGCAAGGTTATTGTGGATGGACGTGAACTCTCAACATTGAAAGATGAGCAGCTTACCATCTTCCGTAGGAGAAAGATTGGCTTCATCTTCCAGAACTACAATCTGGTTCCGGTGCTGAATGTCTATGAAAATATCGTGCTGCCTGTGGAGCTGGACGGAAACAAGGTGGACAAGACGTTTATGAACGAAGTTGTTCAGATGCTGGGGCTGGAGGATAAGCTGAACAATATGCCCAATAACCTCTCCGGCGGTCAGCAGCAGCGCGTAGCCATTGCCCGCGCCTTGGTGTCAAAGCCCTCTATTGTTTTGGCTGATGAACCCACCGGCAACCTGGACAGCAAGACCAGCGCCGATGTGCTGGGGCTTTTGAAAACCACAAGTCAGAAATTCCACCAAACCATCGTGATGATTACTCATAATAATGAGATTGCCCAGCTTGCCGACCGTATCATTCGGATTGAGGATGGCAAGATCGTGCAGTAAAGGGGGCGGGACTATGAATGACATTCTATTTGGCAATAATAACACAAAAACCATCAAGCGGCTGTCTAAACAATATTTCAAAAAAAATAAGGTTCGTAATCTGGCGGCGATTCTTGCGATCGTTCTGACAGCATTTTTGTTTACATCCATCACTTCACTGGTATTTAACATGGTATCCTCCATGCAGCTCTCTATGCAGATGCAGAAAGGCAGTAAGGCAGATGGAACCTTTGGGTACATGACCGAGGAACAGTTTGAGCAACTGAAAAACAGTGATTTTGTGGAGCAGGCAGGTCATCGGCGGATGATTGGATATGCAAGCAATGCCCTGGGTCATTCTGTTGAATTAAACTATGCTGATAGCATACAGCAGGAACTTACATTCTGTGTGCCAACGCATGGTTCAGCACCGGAAAAGGCAAATGAAATTGCTACTACCGAACTGGCTTTGAAAGCCCTTGGTGTGGAACCGGAGATTGGAGCAGAAGTTCCTCTGGAATTTGAAATTCGTGGAAAAACCTACCATTATGATATGGTGCTTTCCGGTTGGTGGGAAGCAAGCAACGATATGGTCAGCGTGGCGGTTCTCTCAGAGCAGTTTGTAAAAGATAATCCAGATGTAGTGAAAAATACCCGCGCAGTGGATGGAGAAATCTCAGGGGTTACTTTTTCTGACGTTGTGCTGAAAGACAAGACGAACATTCAGGAGCAGATGGATAACTTTGTCTACTCTATTGGCGGCAATCCAAAGGATATGTCTGCTGATAACTTTATCCTCTCTGTTGAAAACCAGATGGGGAAAGCCATGATTTCTCCGGAGTCCATCTTATTTGCCGTAGTATTTGTGCTGATGTTTGTATTGTGCGGCTATTTGCTGATTTATAATATTTTTGATATTTCCGTTATGCAGGATGTTCGGCAATATGGCTTACTGCGGATGATTGGTGCTTCTACGCGGCAAATTAAAAACATCGTCAATCGGCAGGCGGTATGGCTGACCCTGATTGGGCTGCCTATTGGTTTAATTGCCGGGTTCTTTGCAGGCCGGGCGTTGCTTCCGGTAGTAATGGAACTTTTTAGCTATGAGTATTCTGCGACAAGTTTGCAGACATCGACCTCCCCCGTGTTATTTATTATAGCTGCCTTGTTTACGATTCTGACGGTATTTATCAGTACCCGCAAACCAGCCAAAAAGGCCGCAAAAGTATCTCCCATGGAGGCGATCCGCTATACGGAGCAGGATGATTATAAAAAGAAAACCGTTACACGAACCAGAGGTGCAAAACTCTCCCATATGGCATTTTCCAACTTGGGACGCAATAGACGCCGCTGTGTATTCATCGTTGTTTCTATGCTTTTGTGTATCGTTCTGTTCAACACTATGATTATTGTGACACAGAGCATTGATGAAGAAAAGTGGATTACCCGCACAACGAAAACAGATTTTACCGTCTATAATTCGATTGCAGCCAATGCTTTGGAAGGCTTTAGACATCACGAAGATGCACTTCCACAGCAAGTGGTAGATATGATCCGTGAGCAGGACGGTCTGGAAGAAGAACGGTATCTTTATCGCAATACCGCAGATGACAGTAACGTGCTGGTTGATTATGGTTTTGAGGGACTGGAGTGTACCTCAACCTATGAAGATCAGGACGGTAGCCTCCGCAAAGCCTTTGGAAATTATAATATGAAGACTGCCCCGGATGCAGAAAATCTTTTCTTTGGAAATGTTTTTGGCGCTTCCGAACATTTTTGGGCGGATATGATGATTTATGCTGGAGAAACAGATCCTAATGTACTGAAACCAAAAATGCTAACTGGAGAATATGTCATTATTGGAGAAGGGTTAGACCGACTGAGTGGTGGTCCGAAAAGTACGCCCCTAACAGAACAGTTACAGATTGGCGACAGTATTTCTTTTTACAGGGATGGCGAGTTAGTCAAAACCTGCAGAATTCTTGCAAAAGCCTGTACCGTTGGAACTGAGGACGAAACGCCGTCAACAACTACGGCTATGAGGAATATTGGTGGCGATGCGCCCTTTGTGTATTTGCCGGACACTCTGTTCAAACAGATTTACACGACTCCAACTCTGCTGAGTTATGGATTTAATATGGATGATTCCTTACAGCCGCAAATGGAGGAATTTTTGAGCAGTTATGTTGAAAAGAACCCCTCTGTTACCTATACCTCAACAAAATTACTGAAAGAACAATTAAATTCTGTTGCAAGTATGGTTCTGGTTGTAGGCAGTCTGATTGGCTGTATCATGGCTTTAGTAGGACTGATTAACTTTACAAATATGATTATCACCAATATTATCACCCGCCGCCATGAGTTTGCGACTATGCAGAGTATCGGTATGACAAATCGCCAGCTTCAAAGGCTGATGGTTTATGAAGGCGTCTACTATGCCGCTGGTGCAGACATCATTGGTGGAGTGGTTGCGCTGCTGCTTACTGTGACGGTGCTGGAAAATGTCTTGAACTCGCCATCTATGTGGTTCTTCACTATGAATATCACATTGGTTCCTGTTCTGGTCATTGGTGTGCTTTATCTGCTGCTGGCTGCGGTTATTCCGCTGATCGTTCTCCACTTCTTTAACAAGGGAACTGTGGTGGAACGATTGAGGACCTCGGAATAAGAGTAATTTTCTTAATAACCATGTAAAAAACAAATCAAAAAGGTACTTGATATTGCGCTTCATTGCTTTTATCAAGTACCTTTTTTCATGCAGTATCATATAAGCGTGGATTCGTTATCTTTGGTGTTGTATCTTTAACTATGGGAAACTCCATTTTCCCAGTTGGATATCGTCTGCCTCGAAACCATAATCTTCTCAGCAGCCTGATCCTGGGTTAACCCAGCTCCATTTCTCGCTTCCTTTATCTTATTTCCAATCTCCATGTTTTTTCCTCTTTTACCTCCTTTATCAATCACTCTGAGTTCTCTATCTGAGCAAATGCTAACACCCATATCACATATTTTCCATCAAAAGGCTTTGTCCTTGCCCCGGATACAGTGTAAAAATCCTTTTACATACCTTACCATCCCGCCTCTCAGCGTTCAACATAAAAATACCACCCGGTAACAGACCTTCTGGGGTACACCTCATTTACGATCTGTTACCAGGTGGTATTTAAAATATATAATATCGATCATGCTAAACCAGATCTACACCACATGCGGCTTCCCGGCAGTGGTTATCAACTATTACGCTCTGATCTCGATTCCGAGCTTGCCGAGCTCCTTGAGGATCTTGGCAATGATTCCATCGACCTCTGATGTCTCAAGTGTTCTATCCTTAGCACGGAATGTCATTGTGTAAGCCACTGACTTCTTGCCCTTTGCGATCTGCTCACCCTCGTATACATCAAAAAGTTTGTAGCTCTCAAGCAGCTTGCCGCCACATTTCTTTATGACTTCCTCTATCTGTCCGACAAATATTTCCTTGTCCACAACAAGACTCAGATCTCTTGTACTTCCAGGGAACTTTGCGATTCCCTCGTACTTGGTATCGAAGTTTGAAAGCATAACCAGTGTAGGCATATCGATGACTGCCACATATACCTCACCCTTAAGGTTGTAGTTGTCACATACCTCAGGATGTACCTGTCCGATAAATCCAATTGTCAGGTTGCCCTTCTTGAGCTTTGCCTGACGGCCCGGATGAAGGAATGTGTACTCTGACTCAGGCTCGTATGTCACCTGTCCCTTGAGACCAACCTTGTCTGTAAGCTCCTCGAGAACTCCCTTGAGATCAAAGAAATCTCCCTGACCATACATACCGATAGTCAGCTTCATTCTCTCCTCTGGAAGCTCTGTGAGTGGAAGTGACTTTGGAAGGTATACATTTCCGAACTCATAAAGTCTTGCGATCTTGTTCTTTCTATTATAATTTGTTGCCAGTGATGTGAGAACACCGTTCAGTGATACAGTTCTCATGATACTGAAGTCCTCACCGAGAGGATTTGCTATTGTAACGGTCTTTCTAAACTCGCTGTCAGCAGGAAGAAGCAGCTTGTCAAATACCTTAGGGCTCTCGAATGAGTAGCACATACCGCCAGAGAAACCATTTGCCTCAAGGACATCCCTTGCGATGGCATTGATCATCTGGTCGTATGGGAGCTTACCAACTGTAGCCTCACCTCTTGGAAGTGATACAGGAATGTTGTCGTATCCGTAGAATCTTGCAACCTCCTCTGCCAGATCTGCCATGCAGTTCAGATCCTGTCTGAAGCTTGGCACATCCAGTGTGTTTGTCTCTGCATCATATGTGAGTCCAAGTCTGCCGAAGTAGTACAGCATCTTCTCAGGCTCAACATCTGTTCCGAGAAGCGCATTCATCTTGTCTGGCTCAAATGGGAGCTTCTTGTCCTGTACAGGATTTGGATATACATCGACAGCTCCGCCGACTACCTCACCTGCGCCCATCTCCTCGATGAGCTGACACGCTCTGTCTATTGCCTCCATAGCAAGATTTGGATCAAGTCCCTTTGTGAACTTGGCTGCCGCATCAGTTGCAAGACCGATCCTTCTGGATGAAAGTCTGATATTTGTTCCATCAAAGCAAGCTGCCTCAAAGAGCAGTGTATCGATACTGTCTGTTACCATGGAATTCTCGCCGCCCATGATTCCGGCGATACCGATCTCCTTCTCACCGTCACAGATCATCAGAACGTCATGGTCGAGCTTTCTCTCCTGTCCATCAAGTGTTACAAATGTATCTCCGTCATTTGCACGGCGGACAACGATCTTGTTGCCAGCTATGGTACTGAGATCATATGCGTGCATTGGCTGTCCGTACTCTTCCATAACGTAGTTTGTTATATCTACAAGGTTGTTGATCGAACGGATTCCCTGTGAAGCAAGTCTCTGCTGCATCCACTTTGGTGAAGGTCCGATCTTCAGGTTCTTGACAACCCTTGCTGTGTATCTAGGGCAGAGGTCAGGATCCTTTACCTCTACTGATATATAGTCATTGACGTCCTCGTCATTTCCTGTCTTTGTTACCACTGGTGGGTAAAATGACTTGTCAAATGTAGCTGCTGCCTCTCTTGCCATACCGATCATTGAGAAACAATCAACTCTGTTGGATGTGATCTCGTATTCGACAACAACATCGTCAAGTCCAAGTGCCTTCACAGCGTCATCGCCCGGCTTCACACCTGACTCCACCGGGAATACATACACGCCATCCTCCGGTGCTTCCGGATAGAAGTCTCTTGATGAACCAAGCTCCTCTATACCGCACATCATACCATTTGACTCAACTCCTCTGAGCTTACCCTTCTTGATCTTGATTCCGTCAGGGTACTCATTGTTGTCGCCGTGTGCTGCCGCAACCTTACCACCGTCAAGTACAAGTGGGATGAGATCATTGACCTTTACATTCTTTGCTCCGGTCACGATCTGAAGAGGCTCCGCCTGTCCAACATCTACCTGACATACTACAAGCTTGTCCGCATCCGGATGCTTCTCCATAGTGAGAATCTTGCCGACAACAATCTTGTCAAGATTCTTATCCTTCTGTTCGTAACCCTCTACATGTGATCCTGAGAGAGTCATGGCGTCTACAAACTCCTGAGCTGTCACGTCCAGATCAGGAACATATGCCTTTATCCATGAAATTGGTGTATTCATCTATTTGTCCTCCTATTTATCATTGAACTCCAGCCATGCAAAATTTGCCTTCGGCAAATGGCTGGAGCTGCATGTCAAGTTTTCACAGAAAACTTGACACATACTTAAAACTGGTCTAAGAATCTCATGTCGTTCTCGTAGAGAAGTCTCATGTCATCTATCTCATACTTGAGAAGTGTTACTCTCTCAAGTCCGATTCCAAATGCAAATCCTGAATATACCTCAGGATCTATTCCACAGTCGCGGAGAACCTTTGGATGAACCATACCACAGCCAAGGATCTCTATCCAGCCGCTGCCCTTACATACTCGGCATCCCTTGCCGCCGCACTTGAAGCATGTGATATCACACTCTGCTGAAGGCTCTGTGAATGGGAAGTGGTGAGGTCTGAACTTGACCTTTGTGTTCTCACCGAAGAACTCCTTTGCCCACTGCGCCAGTGTTCCCTTGAGGTCAGCCATGGTGATTCCCTTATCTATTACAAGTCCCTCTACCTGATGGAACGATGGTGAATGTGTTGCATCTACCTCATCAGCTCTGAATACTCGTCCAGGTGAGAGGATTCTGATCGGAAGATTGCCCTTCTCCATGATTCTTGCCTGAACAGGTGATGTCTGTGTACGAAGGAGGATATCCTTTGTAACATAGAATGTATCCTGCTCATCCTTTGCAGGGTGATTTGCAGGAATGTTCAGCAGCTCAAAGTTGTACTTGTCATACTCTACCTCTGGTCCCTCAACTATCTCGTAACCCATACCGATGAATACTCTCTCCAGATCTTCAAGTGCTATCTGGTTTGGATGTCTGTGTCCTGTAAGCTTCTTCACTCCTGGAAGAGTTACATCTATGGTCTCTCTCTTCATCTTCTCTGCACGGAGTGCCCTGTTGATGGACTTTGTCTTCTCATCAAGGGCTGTCTCGATGGCCTGACGCGCCTCATTTACCATCTGGCCTACCTTTGGTCTATCCTCCGGTGCTACATCCTTCATGCTTTTGAGAACCTGTGTGAGTTCTCCCTTCTTACCGAGTATCGCCACCTTCACATCGTTAAGTGTCGATACAACCTCTGCGCTCTCGATCTTGGCAAGAGCCTCTGCCTTTATGGCTTCCAACTTGTCTCTCATCGTGTTTCTCCTTTTTCTATTTATAGGGATTTCAATGTGGATCCTATATTAATTACTTCCATATATAAGTCACGGAATTGCTCGCCTACGGCTTCCGCAATTCCTACAGTAATTCGC
This sequence comes from Coprococcus sp. RTP21281st1_F1_RTP21281_210402, assembly GCF_040915325.1. Taxonomy (NCBI): domain Bacteria; kingdom Bacillati; phylum Bacillota; class Clostridia; order Lachnospirales; family Lachnospiraceae; genus Coprococcus; species Coprococcus sp. RTP21281st1_F1_RTP21281_210402. The sequence goes on along the minus strand of NZ_JBCPDQ010000005.1, from coordinate 153,922 downwards.
GCTCCGCCCTATCGGGCTATGCGCTCATTCCTCTTTTTGGCGTTTACCGGGATTGCTCCGCGCATCGCAGCCGCTTGTCACCCTGTAAACGCAAAAGTCCCTAGCATGTTATACATACTAGGGACGAATTATATCCGCGTTACCACCCTGATTCCAGACACTCTATGTATCTTGTCCATGTCTGACTCTCATTAGACGTTTGTCGCACGTCACACGCCACAACCTACACAGACCAACATCTGTCATCTGATAAAACAGATATCTTCAATCCTTCAGCCGTGGTGGCTCTGATGTGAAATTAAATACGCACTCTTACCTGACCTGGCTTTCAGCCGCTGACCCGGTCTCTCTGATGGTGACATACGTATCTTTTGCATCGTCACTGCCTGTAGAGATAATATACCTACATGTGGGTGTTAGTCAACATCTTTTTTGTCATACTGTCATGATCAACAACAATTCAATTTTCAGAAATATTATATAACTTGATTGTGAAAATAAACCTTACGAGTACCATACTCCTATTTAATCATCTTCCCGTTTCTTTTTCTTTATTTGTAAAGCAATTGATGCCAAAAGTAATATCCAGCCTATCAATAAGATTATATAAAACATCACCTTACCAAAATCTCCTTTTAAGATAAAATCGATTGCAAACAAACATGCACTAAGCACTAACAGAAGTATAGCTTTTTTTTCTCTCATATATTTTCTCCTTTTTATATCAAAATCGCTTTATATCTTTCACTCTTTATTTTCTTTGTATCTGCAAGTCTTCCTTTACTATTATACGTAAGTAAATAAATATCAAATCCATCTTTACTGCTATTTGTTACATATTTAAATCTATACCCCCAGTTTTCAATACCAGCAGACCTAATATCAGTACTTCCATAGTTACTTATTATATCTGAAAGAAGCGTAGACAATGTATACCCTGTTGCTAGACTTGCTGTGACTGCCCCCTTAGTTACCAAAATATCAATTGCCACTCCACCAGAATAGGAGGCTTTTATTTCATTTATCTACTTCTACATCAACTTCTTCGTCCATCTTTAAATGTCGATTTTTTCGCATCCGCCTCTTCTCCGCACGCTTTTTCTTCCTCTCAAGTCGTCTCTTCTTACGCCCGGCCTTGTGCGCACGCCTTCTTATTCCCCGGATTCCATTATCCATGAATTTGTTGATCTCCGCGCCTATCAGCATGACGTACATACACATGTAAAGCCACAGCGCAAGCAATATCACACTTGCAAGGCTTCCATACATATATGTGTTGATTCCCACTATATTGATATAGCTTGATACGCCAAATGACAAAAGCATCCAGAGTATGGTCGTAAATGCAGCTCCCGGCACAGCGGTCTTGATCCTCACCCGCTCAACCGGCAATGCCCAGTATGCCACGATCATAACCCCAAACAAAACCGTAGGGGCAAATGCTATCTTGACGATCGACAGGATATTCGCAACGGTATCCACCAGTTGGAATCTCTCCACCGAATCCAGCCGCACCAGCATTTTTGACACAACTACATCGCCGAGGATATATATGACCATAACCGCCACCAGCATCACACAGAATATCAATGTATACAGAGTGTGTATCGCTCTTCTGAGGAAATAATTGACGCTGTCCTCCTTGCCTGCCATGAAAGTGAGTCCGCGGCCTATAGCCATTGTTCCCTTTGACGCCGACCACACTGTGAGCAATATGGTTGCTGTGGTGGCAAGCAATGAGCTCTTGCTGTTGAAAATCTCTGCAAACATGAATTCAAAATTGGAATTGATCTCCTTCGGGAACAGTTCCTTTATTATATCCAACACCTGGGTCTCTGTGAATGGCAGATATTTGACAAATGTAAGCAGCGTCATCGCCAGTGGAAACAGTGACAGCAGCAGGAAAAAAGCAGACTGTGCCGCAAATGCCGCCACCTGATCCTTATTCATCTCTGCCATAAACAATCTGACTTTATGGTATATGAGCACTATGCGCTTCTTTAACTTCATAATTAGTGATTCTCTCCGTTACTTTTCAACCGAACTGAGAACTGCTCCGTTGTAATAATGGCTTATTATCTGCGCTGCAGTATATCCCAGCTTTGCCAGTTCATTTGCACCATTCTGACTCATTCCGACTCCATGTCCGTATCCGCCGCCCTTAAGTGTGTAGAGTCCTGTGTCATTATCCTTCTTTACATAGTAGAAATTACTTGGAACGCCTGTCCAGCCCGTGAGCTCTGATCCATCCTGCTCTGTTATAGCCTTGCCATCCGTGGCGAACAGAACTCGGATATTGCTCTGGCCGCTGACTACCACGCTTCCCTTGTCGCCTGTTATCGTAACTTCCTTCACAAGTCCACTGTCATCTCTTCCCGTCACCATTATTGACTTGATCTTGCCAACCGATGTCGCAGACACATCCGAGCATCTTGAAAGGCCGGTCTCAACCGCATTTCTCATCTCATCTTCTGTGTATGTAACCGTCCACCTGTACATAGGAAGATTTCTCTCAACCACATCTGTGTCCGTCTTGCCATCCATGAAATCCCTGAATGCCGCTTCATCGCTGAAATATGGGATGTCCAGCGCCGTATTCTGAATACGTGTACAGGTATATGGCATGCTTCCGCCCCACACCTGGTCACTCGTGGTAGTCGTTCCGCACGATGTTGAGAAATATACAGCATTTATGATCTCTCCGTTATATGTAGGTACAATTCCGGATGTGGACTGGACTGCATCTATGGAATTTCCCGTCTCAGGGAAGTTATTGTAGACCTGGCACGATGTTGTGTCATCAAGGTCTGCATTGTATCCCCTGTAGTTACTTCCAAGCTTTCTATATGTAAATCCTCTGGCGCAGATTGCCATAGCCTTGAGCGCCTCCGGGCTGTAGCTCGATGAAACCTCACTTGACACTACCCCATACAGATACTGTTCTATATCTACCTGATTGATGATCATGTATCCCGACGAATCCTTTGTTATCTCAAGGGCTCCGTGATACCTCGGGGTGCCGCTTGATTTGCTGAGACTCGATACTGTTATCATTCCATCCGAACTCTCAGGCTCAACTATGATGGATGAGGCCTTGTTGTCGCTGCCAAGTGATACAAATTCATCCGCCTTGTAGGTTTTCTTCTTGCCATCGCTCGTCACGTTAAATCCTGTACTGCAGGTAAATTCCACATAGCTCTGATAATAATCTCCGCCATTTGTCAGGATGACTCTGACACTGTTCTCCATACCGGATATAACTACTGACGATCCGCCATAGCCGCTACCCCCGCTGGTTCTGTCGGTGCCGGACGAGCTGCTTCCTTTATCCTCTTTCTTCTTTGAAGCCACAGTTCCTGCTCCCTGAATTGTGTAGTCATACTCCGCGATCTCTGTACTGTCCGTGTCGGCTTCAACATATTGCTTCAGATCTCCCAGCGGATCATCCGGAGCTTCTATAACTATGGTCTCCACTGAATTGCCATCGTTGTTATCATCAGTCTCTTCGCCTACTCTGTTTTTACCTGTTATCATCATATATCCGACAACACATACCAGAATTATAGTTATGAAACTCACTATCTTAAAATTCTTATTGTATTTGATCTTCTGATACCATTTCTTCCTCTGATCTATTCGCATTCCCCTGTCTCCATTTCTCCGCAAATATATCCACATACAGAGAAAAAGCAGCATATACATGCTGCTTCTTCATCTTGTGTAATAAACTGAAATGCGCCCTTGCTTTTGAGTCCTAGCAGCGCTAGGTGGGCAACCGCAATTGTATATCTGCCTTCCACTAGAACTTATATAACGAGGCTTGACTTCAATAACAATGATATAGGAATCCCGTTTATTCAAATGTAGGTTCAAAATCACAAGAGACTTAATACATCTCAGCTATGAGCACATTATACCTTACCTTTACATCTCTTGCAAGAATTTTTCACGTGAACTTTAACCACTATAATTGACATTATATGCCTTCTTGAAATACCAATCTTACCTGTGTTAGAATGTAGATACTTATGGGAATTTATAATTATTTCCAAACATGAAAGGCAGGTGTTCACCAAATGGATAAAACCAGCTTACAAATGTTATTCGGCGTATTGCTCGGAGTATTTCTGCTTGCACTCATAGTCATCACTGTGGTGTATGTCAGAAGAAAGCTTGCCGATAAGCGCGAGGAGGCACTGAGAGATCTCGATCTCATGCAGGAAGAGGCTATCAGGGAGGAACAGAGCCAGAGCAAGGGGTACTGGATAAACCGTGATGACATTGAGGACGAGAATCAGGCTCATCTGCTCCGTTACTACCACTATTTCGATAATATCGATGAATGTATCCACGATCTCATAGTTGAGATGTATGACTGTGGATTTGTCAGGACAGAAGAGATATTTGTCGCAGCATACGGTGAGGAAGCACTCACACCTGATTCATTCATTTACATGACAGATGCTGACTGTGATCTGGAAAAGGCAAAGGCTGCACTTCCGCCTGTCAGTGAGAAGAACCAGAAGATCATCTATGACCTCTGGTGCTCATATGTCGAAAAGCTTCTGGACACTGTTGAGATACACACAACCGATGCCAACAAAGATATAATCAAGGACGCACTTATGGTTTATGGCCGCAAAAAGATAACCATACTCCTGCGCAGTCCAGAATAAAATAAAACCTTTCAAAGGAGATTTACAAAATGAAAGATAACTGTATAGTAGCTCAGTCAGGAGGTCCTACCGTAGCGATAAATGCTTCGCTGGCAGGTGTCATAGACGGAGTTAAGAAAAGCAACAAATTCACCAGAGTTTATGGTGCAATTCACGGGATCCAGGGAGTGCTGGACAATAATTTCATAGATCTGTCCCTCATGGCCCTCTCAAAATTTCCTCTGGTAAATACTCTGGAGCTCTCCCCTGCAATGTACCTTGGCTCATGCAGATACAAGCTTCCTGATTTTGAGGTTGACTCAAAACCTTATGAGATAATATTTGACAGATTTGAGGAATATCAGGTTGCCGCATTCTTCTATATCGGCGGCAACGACTCTATGGATACAGTGGATAAACTCAGCAAATATGCAAATAAGATCGGATCGGATGTGAAGATCGTCGGCATCCCTAAGACCATTGACAATGACCTGTGCCATACCGACCACACTCCGGGATTTGGCTCTGCAGCCAAGTATGTTGCATCCACCATGTTGGAGATTGCCCACGACACTTACATCTACCAGATACCAAGTGTTGTCATCGTGGAGATCATGGGCCGTGATGCAGGCTGGCTCACCGCTGCATCCTGTCTGGCAAGAAATGACTACAGTCCTGCTCCTCATCTCATATATCTTCCTGAGGTAGACTTCGATGAGGATCAGTTTATAGATGACATCAAAAATGTATTAAAGACTTCAAGATGTGTCATCGTGGCCGTATCTGAGGGTATACATGATAAGGATGGCAACTACATCAGCGCATCTTCTGCTGTGGCAGACAAGTTCGGACATGCCCAGCTCAGCGGAACCGGCAAGGCTCTCGAGAGTCTTGTTAAGAACAGAATGGATATAAAGGTTCGTTCCATCGAGCTCAATGTTCTCCAGAGATGTGCAGCGCATATTTCCTCAAGGACAGATATCAACGAGTCATTTGCACTTGGCCAGGCTGCTGTAAAATACGCCGCCGAGGGAATGACTGCTGTTATGTCCACGATCAAGCGAGTTTCTAACGATCCATACCAGTGGATCATTGAACCTGAGAATGTATCTCTCATCGCCAACCAGGCTAAGACAATTCCGCTTGAGTGGATCACACCTGAGAAGAATGACGTCACACCTGAGATGGAAGCATATCTCAGACCTCTTATAATCGGCGAGGTTTCCCTTCAGTACAAGGATGGACTTCCTATGTACCTGCCGGTAAACCACCTGCTTTAAAGGATAAAATATCCCTAACACCTCAATATCTGTGGTATTAGGGATATTTTTTATAATTCACTCAAGGAACGAACCAAATACGTCTATCCTTTACTGTAGATTCGTGTATCCGAGCAGCAGCTCTTCTACTGCCATGGCGGCCTCGCGGCCTTCGCGGATGGCCCATACGACCAGTGACTGTCCTCTGTGCATGTCTCCGGCTACGAATACCTTTGGAACATTTGTTGTATATGAGTTTGGACATGGAGTCTTGACATTTGTTCTCTCGTTGAGTTCCACACCAAAGCTCTCTGCCACATATGTCTGACATCCGAGGAATCCGGCTGCGATGAGTACCACATCACAGTCAACGATATACTCGCTTCCCTCTATCTCTGTCATAGTCATTCTTCCTGTCTCAGGATTCTTCTTCCAATCGAGCTTCACACACTTGGCTGCCTTGACATTTCCGTCCTTGTCCTTGATGAATTCCTTGACTGTAGTCTCATATATTCTAGGATCATGTCCGTATACTGCTATTGCCTCCTGCTGACCGTAGTCTGTCTTGCAGATCTTCGGCCATTCTGGCCATGGATTGTCTGGTGTTCTTGTATCAGGTGCCTTTGGCATCATCTCAAGCTGTGTAACGCTGACAGCGCCCTCACGGACTGCTGTTCCCACACAGTCATTTCCTGTATCACCACCACCGATGACGAGAACATTCTTGCCTTTACAGTTCACGAACTGCTTGTCAGCAAAGCCCGAATTTACAAGGCTCATTATCGTAGTCTTGAGGAAATCAACAGCGAAGTAGATTCCCTTTGCATCCCTTCCAGGTGCTTTTATATCTCTTGGATTGGCTGCACCACAGGCAAGCACAACTGCGTCGTATTCCTTGAGCAGATCCTCAGCCTTCACATACTTGAGGTTCTTGTTCTTAAGATAACCTGTCATCTGATCATCCTTCGGACACACAGCCTTCGCAGATGCCTTTCCGGTTGCAACCTCTGTGTTCAGTACGAACTTTATTCCTCTCTTCTTCATGACATCTATTCTTCTGTCTATGATCTGCTTCTCAAGCTTCATGTTTGGGATACCATACATGAGAAGTCCGCCCGGTCTGTCACTTCTCTCATACACAGTCACGTCGTGGCCTCTGCCGATCAGCTGGTCTGCCACGGCCAGTCCCGAAGGACCTGAACCTATGACTGCCACCTTCTTGCCTGAGTGAACCTTTGGCTGTTTATCATTTACAAGGTCATTTGCAAATGCATACTCTATGATGGCTCTCTCGTTCTCACGGACCGACACTGGATCACCGTTTAAGTTACAGGTACATGCCTTCTCACAGAGAGCCGGGCACACACGGCTTGTAAACTCAGGGAAACAGTTGGTCTTGCTGAGTCTTGCAAATGCCTGCTCAAGATTGTCGTTATAGAGCATATCATTCCACTCTGGGATCAGGTTGTTCAGCGGACAGCCCGATGTCATTCCGCATATGTTCATACCTGCCTGGCAGAATGGAACGCCACAGTCCATACATCTTGCAGCCTGCTTTCTCTGCTCATCACGGCTAAGCGGAGTGTGGAATTCATTGAAATTCTTGATTCTGTCCTTAGGAGCAAGCTCTGCGCTTGTCTTTCTCTCATATTCTAAAAATCCAGTTGGTTTTCCCATTCCTACTTACCTCCGTTCTTAACCTTGTAGAATGCTTCGATAGCTGCCTTCTCGCGGCTCAGGCCCTTCTCCTCAAATGCAACTATCATATTCATCATCTTCTTGTAATCCTTTGGTATGATCTTCTTGAACTTTGGAAGATATCCCTCAAAGTCCTCAAGAATCCTCTTGCCTATCTCTGAATTTGTATAATTTACATGATCCATGATGAGCTGCTTCAGCTCGCTCACCTCGTACTTGTCTGTCACAGCCTCTATGGATATCATCTCTTTGTTAAGTCTCTTGTACAGATCGTTGCCCATATCAAGTACATATGCGATACCACCGCTCATTCCGGCTGCAAAGTTCTTGCCTGTTGTTCCAAGAACTACTACTTTACCACCTGTCATGTACTCACATCCGTGATCGCCAACACCCTCAACGACCGCCGTGGCACCAGAGTTACGAACTGCAAATCTCTCGCCGGCAACACCGTTGATGAATGCCTTACCACTTGTGGCACCGTACAGTGCAACGTTTCCTATGATGATGTTATCCTCATGCTTGTACTTAACTGAACGAGGCGGATAAACTATCAGCTTACCACCTGACAGACCCTTGCCGAAGTAATCGTTGCTGTCGCCCACCAGCTCAAGTGTAAGTCCCTTTGGAATAAATGCTCCAAAGCTCTGTCCGCCGGCGCCGTTGCATTTGACGATGTATGTGTCCTCATCAAGTGACTCGCCGTACTTCTTTGTGATCTCTGAACCGAATATCGTTCCAACAGATCTGTCTGTGTTGACCACATCAAGCTCAACGCTCTTCTTCTGTCCCTTCTCAAGTGCAGGTCCAAGCTTCTTCATGAGAATTCTCATATCTACTGTCTTCTCAAGCTGGAAGTCATAGACATTCTTCTCGTGATACTTTACCTTGTTCTGTGGCATATCTATATAAGGATTGTTAATTATCTTATCAAGGATGACATTTCTCTCATCTGCTCTGTCGCTGCTCATGAGGAGATCTGAACGTCCAACCAGCTCATCGACTGTTCTGACGCCGAGCTTGCTCATGTACTCTCGAAGCTCCTCTGCTATGAACAGCATGAAGTTCTTCACGTACTCAGGCTTACCTCTGAATCTCTTTCTGAGTTCTGGGTTCTGAGTTGCTATTCCGACAGGACATGTGTCAAGGTTACATACCCTCATCATGACACAACCCATTGTTACAAGCGGTGCTGTTGCAAATCCAAATTCCTCGGCTCCGAGCATTGCAGCTATCGCAACGTCACGGCCTGTCATCAGCTTACCGTCTGCCTCAAGGATGACCTTATTTCTGAGATCATTCATGATAAGTGTCTGATGTGTCTCTGCAAGTCCAAGCTCCCAAGGGAGTCCTGCGTAATGGATGGAGTTGTTAGGTGCTGCACCTGTTCCTCCGTCGTAACCTGAGATCAGGATGACCTGTGCTCCGGCCTTTGCAACACCGGCAGCTACTGTACCAACGCCAGCCTCAGACACAAGCTTTACTGATATTCTCGCATCACGGTTTGCATTCTTGCAGTCGTAGATGAGCTGTGCAAGGTCCTCTATCGAATATATATCGTGATGTGGTGGTGGAGAGATAAGGCTTACTCCCGGTGTCGAAAGTCTTGTCTTTGCGATCCATGGATATACCTTTCCGCCAGGGAGATGTCCGCCCTCTCCAGGCTTTGCTCCCTGTGCCATCTTGATCTGTATCTCCTTGGCACTCACAAGATATCTCGATGTAACGCCAAATCTTCCTGATGCTACCTGCTTGATGGCTGAGCATCTATTCTTGCCATCCTTGCCGATCGTAAGTCTCTCTATCGACTCACCGCCCTCTCCTGAATTGGACTTACCGCCCAGCTCGTTCATGGCGATGGCCATACACTCATGTGCCTCCTGTGATATACTTCCGTAGCTCATGGCACCTGTCTTGAATCTCTTGACTATCTCACTTGCTGGTTCAACCTCATCAAGTGGAACCGGCTTATCAGCAAACTTGAAGTCCATGAGACCTCTAAGGTGGAATGGCTTCTGCTCATCGTGGAGCGCTGCTGTGTACTGCTTGAACAGCTTGTAATCGCCGCGCCTTGTTGCCTCCTGAAGAAGATGTATCGTGACAGGATTGTACAGATGCTCCTCCTTGCCGCTTCTGAACTTGTGTGCACCGATGCTTGTAAGGGCAAGGTTCGTGTTAAGTCCAAGCGGATCAAATGCTGATGAGTGAAGATCATCAACTGTCTTCTCAAGCTCCTTTATACCAGAACCGCCAACACGGCTTACTGTATTTGTAAAATATCTGTCCACAACATCCTTTGAGAGTCCGATACACTCAAATATCTGTGAACCCATGTATGACTGGATCGTTGAGACTCCCATCTTGGATGCGATCTTTACTATTCCATGACATATTGCACTGTTGTAATCATCTACAGCCGCATTAAAATCCTTGTTCAGCAGATGCGAATCAACCATCTGCTTGATCGTCTCTATTGCAAGATAAGGGTTGACTGCACATGCACCGTATCCGAGAAGTGTTGCAAAGTGATGAACATTTCTTGGATCTGCACTCTCAAGGATGATCGCAACCGCTGTTCTCTTCTTGGTTCTTACCAGGTGCTTCTGCATAGCTGATACTGCAAGGAGTGATGGTATTGCAACATGGTTTTCATCCACACCTCTGTCTGAAAGGATGAGGATATTTACACCGTCCCTGTAGAGCTTGTCGGCCTCGATAAACAGTCTGTCGAGAGCCTTCTCCATGGATGTGTTCTTATAATAAAGAATCGGAAGTGTCGCAACCTTAAGTCCCGGTACATTCATATTCTTGATCTTCAAAAGATCCGTATTTGTCAGTATTGGATGGTTGATCTTCAGCACATGACAGTTCTCCGGCTTCTCCTCAAGGATATTACCATCCTTTCCGAGGTATACCGATGTGGATGTGACAACTTCCTCTCTGATCGCATCGATTGGAGGATTTGTAACCTGTGCAAATAACTGCTTGAAGAAATTGAACAGTGGCTTGTGACTATTTGACAGAACTGCCAACGGCGTGTCAGTACCCATGGCGCTGATAGCCTCTGCACCTTTCTCTGCCATTGGATATATTGTGTTCTTGAAGTCTTCATAGGTATATCCAAATGCCTTCTGAAGTCTTGCTCTCTCCTCATCTGTGTACTCCTGAACTCTGATATTCGGGATCTTCAGATCAGCGAGATGTACAAGATTGCTGTCTACCCACTCTCCGTAAGGCTTTGCAAGCGCGTATTTCTCCTTGATCTCCTCATCTGAGATAAGACGTCCGTTCACTGTATCTACCAGAAGCATCTTGCCAGGTCTGAGTCGGTCTTTCTTCACGATCTTGGATGGATCAACGTCCAGGACTCCGACCTCAGACGAAAGTACAAGGTAATCATCATCTGTGATATAGTATCTCGATGGTCTAAGTCCATTTCTGTCAAGGACTGCTCCCATGAGCTCACCGTCTGTAAATAATATAGAAGCAGGACCATCCCAAGGCTCCATCATGGTTGCATAATACTGATAGAAATCCTTCTTCTCCTGACTCATGGCTCTGTCGTTCTCCCATGGTTCAGGGATCGTGATCATGACAGCCATAGGAAGCGGTATTCCATTCAGTACGAGGAACTCAAGACAATTGTCAAGTCTTGCTGAATCCGATCCATCCGGATCAAGAACAGGCATAACCTTGTACATCTCATCCTGCATGATGGTCGACTCCATAGTCTCCTCACGGGCGATCATCTTGTCCTCATTTCCTCTTATTGTATTGATCTCACCATTGTGGCACAGATATCTGTATGGATGAGCTCTGAGCCATGATGGTGTTGTATTCGTTGAAAATCTTGAATGAACAAGTCCTATAGCTGACTCATAGTCTGGATCCTGAAGGTCGTTGTAGAACTTTCTGAGTTCACCGACAAGGAACATTCCTTTATATACTATAGTCTTGCTGGAAAGTGATGGAACATACGTATCATCATTGCTCTCCTCAAATATTCGTCTGACGAAGTAGAGCTTTCTGTCGAAGTCCATACCGGCCTTCACTGTCTCAGGTCTTCTGATGAATGCCTGCATGATGCATGGCATGACATCTATTGCCTTCTTGCCAAGGATTCCAGGTGTTGTAGGAACCTCTCTCCAGCAAATGAACTCCAGTCCTTCCTTCTCCACTATGACCTCAAACATTTTCATAGCCTGCTTGCGCGCCAGCTCCTTCTGTGGAAAGAAGAACATTCCTATTCCATAATCGCCTTCCTTTCCAAGGTCATATCCAAGCTCTGCTAAAGCCTTGGTGAAGAACTTATGTGATATCTGAAGGAGTATACCTACACCGTCTCCGGTCTTGCCCTCTGCGTCCTTTCCTGCTCTGTGCTCAAGATTCTCAACAATCTTGAGTGCATTGTTCACTGTGTCATGTGTCTTTATACCCTTGATATTGACAACGGCACCGATACCACAGTTATCGTGCTCAAAGCTTGGGTCGTATAATCCGGTATTCTCCGCTCTCTTATTCTCAATCATGTCCTGTTCCGTCCTTTCCATGTTTTTGTCATTCACAACGATATTTTGATTTTAACTTTTGTTTCTCAAGTAAATATTGTTATTTTTGTATTTTTCTCAAGTCATTTATCGTTTTTGATATATTACTACCATTTACACTGTTTGTAAACAACTTTTTTCAATAAATTATCTGACAGTTTTCGATTAAAAAACAATGCTCTGTAATGTATATACAATTCTTTATATTGTAGTCTTTCTTTAAGCATCGGATGTCTCATATCTCAATGTCTCCGATGCATAAAAAAAGGAAGCCCCATATCTGAAGCTTCCCTGCTTAATTATTATGTTTAGTTTTTTATTCCTCGACGATCATTCCCTTTGGAGGAGTTGTTATCGTCCTAAGATCTCCATCCTCGTCGCTTCCATCTGATATTCCATCACCCGGAGCCTCCGTCGTCACCTTGACCTTCTGTGACTTAACACCTGATATGCTCTCTATATTGCTGCTTATCTGCTTTACTGTGCCTGATATGACGTATTTGTCAGCACCATACAGATATTCATGTAATGCCTCCACATTGGATGCCATATCAGCAGCCACAAGGCAGTTACCCTTGTCCGAGAGTTCCTTTGCCTCATATGCAAATGGGAATCCTGCGGTATCTACAACCTTATATCCAGCCACATTCTTGACAAGAGCATGTATATCGTCCTTGTTAAGACTTGTTGATATACATTTAAATGAAACATCAACAAATGAATCAAGTGAACCTGTGTCTGCGCTGAGCAGCTTGTCTATAACCTTCATGAGGACTATTCTCTGTCTCTCGGTTCTTGTTATATCTCCCTGGCCAGTGGATCGTATTCTTGAATATGCAACTGCCTGCTGTCCATCAAGAGTATACTCTCCTGCCTCAGTTATTCCTGATGAATATTTGCCTGACAGGCTTATCTGCTCTGCAAGGTTCTTATTGAAGTTGTTCACCTCTTCATCAATGACCTTGACATCAACGCCTCCAACAGCATCGATTATACTTGCCATTGCACTGAAATCAACTGCCACATAATCTGTGATATTCAGGTCGAGATTGGTATTCAGTGTGTTGATGGCTGTAACCGCACCGCCGAGCTGGTATGCGTAATTCACCTTCTGTGTGGTATCCATAGAACCGCTTGCTATCTCCATCAGAGTATCTCTGTATACAGATACAAGCTTGATCTCCTTGGTGCTCTCATTGATGCTCACTATCATTATACTGTCACTGTTAGTTCCTGAATTCATATTCGAATCTCTGGAATCCACTCCGTAGAGTGCAATGGCACGATATCCCTTGGTCGCATCCTTGACACCGTCATTGACAAGTATCTGATCTGCACTTATCTCATTGATATCCATCTCATTGTACTTCATTCTGGCATAATTCTTGACATATATTATACATATGAGTATAAACAGTGCAAGCAGGACAAAGAACGCTATCGCCCACACTCTTGTACTGATGTTAAGCTTCTTTCTCTCCGGATTGACAACCTTTGGATCAGCCTCATCGAGAAGGTTCTCCCTGAAGAACTTTTCGCTGTCTGACTCCTCGTCCTCCTCAGGCTCTTCCTCATCATCCTCAAGCTCCACTTCATCGAAGCCCAATGCTTTGCCTATGTCTCCAAGTCCCAGATCAGCCGTATCTGATTCCGAATAACTGAGCTTATCCTCATCAATATCCTTCTCCATACGCTCAAGCTCATCCATGTCCAGCATGTCATCTGTTCTTCGGGATGATACTGTCGAAGCCTCTTCCACAGGCTCTGCCTCTGCAGCTTCCTCGACCTCATCGTCAAGGACAGGCTCCGTATTCTTCTCCAGAATATCTGCCGGCTCAGTCTTCTGTTCATGCTCTTCTACTGGCTGTGTGGCAGTTTCTACAACTTCCGCATCACTCTCCTGCGGCTCAGTGATCTTGTTATCTTCCTCAACAGGCTCTTCCTTTTTCTCAGCTTCTTTCATCTGCTGGCGGCGCTCAAGCTCCTGCTGAACCTTAAGCTTTCTTGCCTCTTCGCGGGCATTCTGCTCTCTCTCGAGCTCCAGCCTCTCAACCTCAGCCTTTGCCTTTGCAACATTTCTCTGGGTGCGTTCCCACGCCTCACGTCTAAGCTCCTCATGTCTTGTCTGCACATCTGTCTCAATATTGTCAACTTCTCTGAGCAGATTGTCCACAGATGAGCTTCCTGTGCTCTGTATACTCCTGCGTGGTCTCTGGGCAGCTTTTGAAGGTCTCTGCACGGTACTCTGATTGCTCTGTGTCCTCGGTACAGTGCCCTGTGTCCTCTTCACCGGACCTCTGTCCACAGCTCTGTCTGCTACAGGCTGTCCGGTCTGTCTCTGCTTTGCCCGGGCCTCACTCTTCACTCTTCTTGCCCTGCTGTCCTCGTGATAATACTCGTCATAATTCTCTTCCGGCTTCACAGGTCTGGAAATATTCTTCTGAGTCTTCTTCTCCGGCTTCTTTTCCGGTCTCTTATCAGCCTTTCTCTCCGGCTCAGGATCACGCCTTTTTTCTTTCTTCTTTTTATCCCCGAACAACAATGATCCTATCAATCCACCATCATCAAGATAATCATCATCGTCATCCAGCCAATCCATGTCCTCATCGTACCTGGATCTCATTCCATTTTTCTTCTTATTATCCATTGGAACTCCTTTTTCAAATATCTAAAAATGTCGTTACCTCGCTCTATAATACATTATATTTTTTCCTTTTACAACATGTATTATATCTTAATTAGTATAAACACCTTCATATTAACACTATTTTATTTGACACATGATGTATAAAAAAGTATACTCGTATTAATAATGTCTAAATATCAATGCTTATTTTTTAAGGAGCAAGAAATGGATAATAACAATATTACTTTGTCGGTGGTTATGCCCGCCTACAATGAAGAACAGCACATCAAAGATAATCTTCTTGAGACTAGCCGAATACTCAGCCGTTTTCTTCATCGTTATGAGATAATCGCTGTGAATGACGGCAGCAAGGACTCCACAGGCAAACTTATTGCCGAGGCAGCCGAAATGGATTCTCATATTGTAGATACAGGATATGATGTCAATCAGGGAAAGGGACATGCTATCACAACCGGAATTGCCAAAGCTTCCGGCAAATATATAGCATTCCTTGATTCAGACCTTGAACTGAGTCCATCTCTTCTCAAGCCATTTATGAAGCAGATGAGGGACACCGGTTCTGACATAGTCATAGGATCAAAGCTTCACCCTGAATCCAAGCTTGATTATCCTCCTATTAGAAGAGTCATGAGCTACAGCTATTATATTATGCTCAAAATGCTGTTTCATCTTGGTATCCATGACACCCAGACCGGTATAAAGCTTTTCAAAGCAGAAGTCATAAAGCCGATTGCCGAGAACCTTTCCATATCGGGCTATGCTTTTGATATTGAAATCCTTGTGGCTGCACACAGACAGGGATATTCGATATCCGAAGCTCCTATCGTCCTGAATTACAGCAGGGACGATGCATCAGATGGAAGAAGGATCAAGATCAAGGACATTTGGAAGGTATTCACAGACACTATTGAGATCAAGAAGAAATATCATTAATTTAGGGATTATACACGGATAGAGAAAATAAATACAAACTACACATTTATTAAGGAGATTTTTATGAATTACGAAAACGCTTACAAGCTTCTCGAAGAAAAAGGACAGCTACACTTATTAAAGTATTATGATACTCTCAGCGAGGCTGAACAGGCAGCACTCCTGAACCAGATCAGTGAAATTGATTTCTCACTTATCGATATGATCGGACACAATTCATCAGGAAGTGATTCTGATATCGCTCCCGTTGCAGCTCTCCAGATGGACAGCATTGCAGAAAAATATGATATATACAAGAACGCAGGCCTTGAAGCCATCAAAGCTGGCGATCTGGCACTGGTCCTCCTGGCAGGTGGTCAGGGCACCCGTCTTGGATTCTCCGGTCCTAAGGGAACCTTCAACGTCGGTGTCACCAAGGATATGTTTATATTCCAGCTTCTCATCGAGCACACCCTCGATATTGTGAAGATGGCAGATACCTGGATCCATTTCTTCATCATGACCAATGAGAAGAACCACGATGACACAACATCATTCTTCAAAGAGCATGACTACTTCGGTTACAATCCTGAATATGTTCATTTCTTTAAACAGGAAATGGTTCCTTCAGTGGACTTCAACGGCAAGATATATCTCGAGGAGAAGGGAAAGGTTGCCATGTCTCCTAACGGCAACGGTGGATGGTTCTCATCCCTCTGCAAGGCCGGCCACCTCGACAAGCTCACGAAATACGGAATCAAGTATATAAATGTATTCTCAGTTGACAATGTACTTCAGAGAATTGCAGACCCAGTATTCCTCGGAGCAGTTCTCACAGAGGGCTTCCTCTCCGGCGGAAAGGTTGTCAAAAAAGCATACCCTGACGAGAAGGTTGGCGTCCTGTGTACTAACCACGGAAAGCCATATATCGTCGAGTATTATGAACTCACAGATGCCATGCGTGATGAGCGCGATGCCAACGGCGATTACGCTTACAACTATGGAGTTACATTAAACTATATCTTCCCGGTTGACAGACTGATGAAGATCATGAATGAAAGTATGCCTCTCCACATCGTCAAGAAGGCTATCCCTTATGTCGGTGAGGATGGAGAGATCGTCAAGCCATCAGAGCCAAACGGCTACAAATTTGAGACACTGGCTCTCGATATGATCGCTTATATGGGAACATGTCTTCCATTTGAGGTCGACAGAGAGAAGGAATTTGCTCCTATAAAGAATGCTACAGGAAATGATTCTATAGACTCAGCCAGAGAGCTCCTCAAAAAGAACGGCTACACACTTTAATCCATGAATATATAACAAAATAACAGGTCGATGGTATATGCCATCGACCTGTTATTTTTATTCTGCCTCATTCTTCTGCTGTTTTTCTTTTTCTCTTCGGAATATCTCATCTATCGCTTCCCTGACAAGCTCTGACATAGATACCTGTCGCACCGCCGCACATTCACTGAGCTTCCGATGAGTATCTGTATCTATCCTAAGTCTCAGGATCGTATCTTTTCTCTTTTCCGTCGGCCTTCCCGGGCCTCTCTTCTTATTGCCATCCGTCATTTCTTTTCTCCGCCATATAATTTATTCCTATCAGAACAGATATTTTACAACACCATTTACCGCATAACACATGAAGTAAAAGCAGCTTCTTATAACTCCATATCCAACTTTTCTGTATACGGCAAATGTCTTTTTTGCAGACGACAGTTTTGAACCAGACTTACTGTTTCTCATCTGCCTGTATAATAGCAACGGCTCATTTATCGCAACCGAGCTTCCGTATTCCTTCAGTATCTGCAACCAGCAAATATAATCCTCATGGATATCGTCGTTGCCCATCGGATATCTGAGTGCAACCTGTCTGTCCATCACAACCGATGAACAATTGATCACATTTCCTCTGAGCAGCATCTTATAGGTGACCTTTTCAGGAACTCCGATCACTTTTCCCGTTCTGGATCCGTCTTCGTTCACAAGCTCCCTGGCCGTAGAACACAGAACCGCACCTGTCTGCTCCATAAGCTTCAACTGTTTAGCCAGTTTATCAGGCTGCCACTGATCATCCGAATCTATAAATGCAACGTATCTGCAAGTTGCAGCCGCAACCCCGCGGTTACGCGAAGCTGCAACTCCCATATTTTTTTCATTTCTGATGATATTCACACGGTCATCTTCCGCGTATCCATCAAGTGCTCCTGTCAGATCATCCGTCGAACAGTCATCAACTATTATGACCTCCACAGGAATCCCCTGCTTCATAACTGAATCCACCGCAGAATAAATGGTTCTGCTGCTGTTATACGCCGGAATTATCACCGATACTTTTTCTCCAGTCATCACACACACCTACATCGATATATATCGCTTATTATTTATCTGTTTTCTGCACAGTCTTTCCGAGGTCATAGAATGCATCCTCAGACTCATCAAGCCCTTCCGGCTTCACATTTACAGGTGAAGGTATCTGTACCTTCTCGCCATCCCTGAGTGCCGTGGTCATATTTGATGCGATTCCCTCTGATGTCTCCTTCTGGAACATGATCTTTACCGTCAGGAGCATCAGCTTGAGATCAAGCCATATTGAATACTGCTCATAATAGGTAAGATCCAGCTTAACCTTATCTCTAGGGGTTGTGTTGTATTTGCCGTAAACCTGTGCATATCCCGTAAGTCCGGCCTTCATCTTGAGTCTGTAGTCAAACTCAGGGAATGTCTTTTTATAAAGCTCGGCGATCTCCGGTCTCTCAGGTCTCGGTCCGACAAGTGACATATCACCCTTGAGTACGTTGAAAAGCTGTGGCAGTTCATCAAGATGCAGCTTTCTGAGCCATTTTCCCACAGGGGTTATTCTGTCATCATCCTTCTTTGCAAGCTGTGCTCCACCTGCCTCGGAGTCCATCTTCATACTTCTGAACTTGATGATCTTGAACACCTTGCCATTCAGTGTCAATCTGTCCTGCTTGTAGAATATCGGTCCTCTGTCATACAGCCATATCGCAAGTGCTGATATGAGCATAAATGGTGAAGCTATGACAAGCAGTATAAATCCACATATAACATCCATGATCCTCTTAATGATCATATCGTCACCGGTAAGTCCCTGATTTCGTGATAAGAGGATAGGCGTATCGAACAAATGAATAGGCTCAGCTCCTAATATGATTATGTCGGAAAGCTTTGGCACAACATACGATCTGATGGAGTGTTCAAAACAATACTTCACAAGCTCATTTCTTATATAAGCCTTTGTCTCGCAAATGATTACTCCATCGTACTGGAGTATCTTCTCCTTGATCGCCTGCTCGCCCTCGCTGACATGTATTCTGTCTTCTATTACATACTTGTCCTTACGGGCATTGATCTTGTCTATGAACTCTATCGGAGTCTTATATCCATATACCAGCAGCAGATGCCTTGGCGGATACATCTTCGCATACAAAAATCTACACGCAAATATCCAAATCAATATCACTATCGTTTCAAGCCCGGTTACCTTTAACAATGGTACCGGATTTACATAGTCACGACAGATTATACAGAGCTGCAGGTAACCAACTACATTGGCACACACGAGAGCCAGCAGCTGTGAGTAAACTATATCAAGCAGTCTGAAGAATCCGACTCTGTAACCACCATAAAGCTTGGTGAAAAGTATGATGATTATTCCATACATTCCGATAACTGCCCAGTTTCCTCTTCTCCAGAACGGAAGCGTAAGCGTTACCTCATAGTCCCGGTACCACATGAGTCCAAACAGCACCAGCTCCACAGCGATGAGTACACAGGCCTCACCCACTGTTATGAGACGTTTGTATCTGTCCCTCTTTCTAACTCTTCTGTTTTCTTCCATATTTATAGCATCTCCCTAAGCATCTTGTTGACAGATCCAGGATCTGCTTTACCCTTCATAGCTTTCATAACC